>NZ_JAJKFX010000002.1:0-375565 GCF_022869025.1 Acinetobacter sp. F-1
GATAGAAACATTATTCAGCTTATTGAAGGGGCAATACAATTTAGTGACGAGTAAAGCACGTAGTCTTCATGGGTTTCTGAGTGGAATTTACACCTCACTATATGCATATCAACTCACTCATCAAAATAAGCCAACAATTCAAATTAAGGAATCATCGGCTTAAGCAGGATTCGGGTTAAATAAGGAATGCTCATGGCTTCTAAAATTTTAAGTTTGATTAAAACCAAGGTGAGTCCTGTCTTAACGGCTGAAACACAAACTAAAAGCCTGTTAGGTGGCTTATTCGCTGGAACAGCCTCAGGTACGCTTAGCAATCTCATTGGCAGTCTAAACAGCTCTAATTCACAACCTTCCGTGAGCTCATTATTAAACAGCCTTCTCTCTGGACATAGTCTGAACAGCGCAAATCTGAGCAATTTATTAATTCAGTTGTCTGGTTCAAATGCTTCGAAGTTAGATATTCAGAGTCTGATCAGCAGCTTAACCCAATCCAATGAAGGCAGTTTTAATATTGTCCAGATCACCAACTTGTTGAATGGCCTAATGGCGAACAATAGCAGCAATCTGGATATTGGTGCTATTTCCAAACTCGTCGGCGGTCTCATCGGCGGTAATAGCGAGATTGATATTACACAAATCGTTCAGCTGGTCAGCGGCCTGATCGGCGGTTCTGGTGGTTTAGGTAATATCGACATTGCTGCAATTGCAGATCTGGTCAGCAACCTCATCGGTGGTAATGGCGAGATTGATATTGCTCAAATTGTCCAACTGGTGAGTGGTCTCATCGGTGGTTCAAGCAACATCGACATTGCTGCAATTGCAGATCTGGTCAGTAACCTCATCAGTGGTAATGGCGAGATTGATATTGCGCAAATTGCCCAACTGGTGAGTGGTCTCATCGGTGGTTCAAGCAACATCGACATTGCTGCGATTGCAGATCTGGTCAGTAACCTCATCGGCGGTAATGGCGAGATTGATATTGCACAAATTGCCCAACTGGTGAGTGGTCTCATCGGTGGTTCAAGCAACATCGACATTGCTGCGATTGCAGATCTGGTCAGCAACCTCATCGGCAGTAATGGCGAGATTGATATTGCACAAATCGTTCAGCTGGTTGGTGGTCTGATTGGTGGGTCTGGTGCACTAGGTGATATCGACATCGGCGCGATTGCAGATCTGATCGGCGGTTTAATCGGCGGCAATACAGGCAATGATTTTGATATCGGTGCTATCACAGATTTAATTAGCGGTTTTGTCGGTGAGAATGCAGCGGGGGATTTTGATCTCGATGGCTTTACCGATTTACTCAGCGGCCTGATCGCGAATGGCTCAAATGGCATAGATTTAGGAGGATTATTGGGTCATCTCAATCTAGATAGTGATCTGGATCTGGGTACTCTGATCGAAGGAATTTCCTCTGCTTCAAACGGGTTTGATCCAGGGAGCATTGCCGGAGGCATTGGGCAATTGATTGATAATAGCTCTTCGATTGAATTACCCGATCCAGGTGATCTGGTCCAAGATGTGGGTGCCACAGATTCCAATATTGACTTGTCTGCTATTCTGCCTGACATTCAAGATACGATTCAAAATATCAGCAGTGGTGGTGGTTCATCCAGCTTTGATTTTGGTTCACTGTTCAATCACTTTAGTAAAAATATTGATATCGACCCAAATAATCCTTGGGGTTAATCATCATCTCATTAAAAACGCGCAAATGCGCGTTTTTAATTTTAGGATTTGCCTTGAAGCTTATACACCACGCCAGTCTACTCGCGCATTGCGTTCGGTTCGGTAAATACGACAAATATATTCACCCAGAGGCAACGCATTTAAATGCTGCTGATAATCACGATATTCTTCGGACAAGGTTTCAAAATTTTCTTTTTCCCATGGCGTCCCCGGAATCGCCAATAATGGAGCAAGCATAGAACAGACAGCAATATCCGCCAGACCTAAACGATTTCCGACAAAATAATGTCCACCTTGACTAACCAGCATCTGATTGAGTTGCTGTACAGTGACATCAATATGCTGTTTGGATTCCGCCACAGTTTCCTCATTCAATGCATAACCTTTGGCGACCATCGCTTTTAATAAAGGTTTAGAAAATTTTTCAAACTGGCGCAAATAGCCCTGCTCACCAATTAAAATATCGAGAGATTCATGATCGGAAGTCAGCGCTTGAGATAACATCCAGCGGCGGACATGACGACCCAGCTCCAGAGTAATTTCATTAATTTCTAAGGCTTTATTTCGAAAATGTCCTTCAGCATACAATAAACGATGTTCTGGATAAGTATCATCCAGATAAAGCGCAATCTGGGTTGAATCTGCAATCCATTTGTCCTGATCGCGAAAAATAGGCAGACGATTCTGTCCTGTTTTCAGTCGGGCAAAAGCCCGATGTACGCCGGGAATCAGGTTGTGAGCAACATAGTACAGCTCTTTATGGTCCAGCATCCAACGTGCTTTTTCGCAAAAGTGAGATAAAGGAAACTGGTATAAAGTTCGCATGCATGCTCCATGTTTATCGTTATTGGATCAGGGCGTATAGGCCGCTGTTTTATTCAGATACTTTAGTCACTCAATTTTAGAAAAACAATGTGATTTTTATCCAAAAGTACAATACTGGCTGATTATTCCTCTATATTCGGCGGACTCATAATAAATCCGGGAAAGCTCAGCGGAGCTTTTAAGTTATAAGAAGCATTTGATTGCAATAAACCACAAGTGCATGACCTGACTTTAGCCGTGCTTTCATGTAAAATCGGGGGCAATTTTTATATAACGCTTTTGTGAGTTATTTCATGGGTTTTAATTGCGGTATTGTCGGCTTGCCGAACGTTGGCAAATCTACACTTTTCAATGCTTTAACCAAAGCTGCTATTGCTGCAGAAAACTTCCCGTTCTGTACCATTGAACCAAATACCGGCATCGTGCCTGTTCCTGACCCACGTTTAGACAAATTGACAGCAATTGTTAAACCGCAGCGCGTGATTCCAACGTCTATGGAATTTGTGGACATCGCAGGTCTGGTCGCTGGTGCTTCTAAAGGTGAAGGCTTAGGTAACCAGTTCCTGGCCAACATCCGCGAAACTGATGCAATCGCTCACGTGGTACGTTGTTTTGAAGATGAAAACGTCATTCATGTGAATGGTCGTATTGATCCACTGGATGATATCGCCACGATTAATACAGAACTCGCGCTTGCAGACCTGGACGCGGTAGCGAAAGCGATTACCCGTTTGACTAAATCTGCCAAAGGTGGTGACAAAGAAGCAATTGCTACTAAAGCAGTATTAGAAAAAATCCAGCCTTTACTCGATGAAGGCAAACCGGCTCGCGCAGCGGATCTGGATGATGACGAACGTAAACTGGTACGTGGCTTTGGCTTAATGACGCTTAAACCAACCATGTATATTGCCAACGTTGCTGAAGATGGTTTTGAAAATAACCCGCATTTGGATGCAGTGAGAAAATTGGCTGCTGAAGAAAATGCAATTGTCGTACCTCTTTGCAACCAGATTGAAGCGGAAATTTCATTGCTTGAAGATGAAGACCGTGCTGAATTCCTGGAAGCGATGGGCATGGAAGAACCTGGTTTAAACGTGGTGATTCGTGCAGGTTATTCACTACTTGGCTTACAAACTTACTTCACCGCAGGTGTACAAGAGGTTCGTGCCTGGACTGTGAAAATTGGTGCAACTGCACCGCAAGCCGCTGGTGTAATTCATACCGACTTTGAAAAAGGCTTTATCCGTGCAGAATGTATTGCTTATGATGATTTCGTGCAGTACAACGGCGAAGCGGGTGCAAAAGAAGCCGGTAAATGGCGTCTAGAAGGTAAAACCTATATCGTTCAGGATGGCGACGTTTTACATTTCCGTTTTAACGTCTAAGTATTTGCTGTGTGAAAAAGCCCCTTCTGGGGCTTTTTTATTACCTAGGAAATAAGATGACCGAGCGTAGAAAACTTACAGGCAACGCATAATTCACACATATTAACAATAATGATAATTATTCTCATATAAAAATATTAAATTCAGGCGTATGTTAAATCTAATGAAAAATAATATGATTTCATTCTAGCAAAGGAATCCTGACCATGAGCTATACCCTGCCTGTACTGCCATATCCCTATGATGCCCTAGAGCCTCATATCGATAGCAAGACCATGGAAATTCATCATAGCAAGCATCATCAAACCTATATTAATAATATCAATGCAGGGATCGCAGGAACCGAATGGGAAGATTTATCGGTCGAAGCCTTAATTAGCAAATTCAATGAAGTACCGCAGCAATTAAAACAGAACGTGATCAATAATGCCGGTGGACATGCCAATCACTCCCTGTTCTGGACAGTCATGAGTCCAGACGGTGGCGGCCATCCAGAAGCTGAAATTGCAAAGGCCATTGAACATGAATTAGGCGGATTCGAGGCATTTAAAGACACCTTTACCCAGGCAGCACTGAGCCGTTTTGGTAGCGGTTGGGCCTGGCTGAGTGTTGCGCCAGATCAAACACTTATTGTAGAAAGCAGCGTCAATCAGGACTCTCCACTGATGCATGGCAATATTCCCATTTTAGGTCTGGATGTCTGGGAACATGCCTATTATTTGCACTATCAAAACCGTCGTCCGGAATATATCTCGGCTTTTTTCAATGTCGTGAACTGGCAAGAAGTGAATCGTCGTTATCTGGAAGCATTGAACACGCTTTAGCTTTAAATATTTAAGGAGATCGATCATGTCTACACCTATTCTGATTAAACGCATAATTGGCAGCACACTCCTGATCTGTGGTGTATTTGTGATTTTATTAGAACATGTGTGGATACCCTCTTTTTAGAGTCTTGCTGTTGTCTCATCCTAAAAAAGCCAGTCTGAATGACTGGCTTTTATGCTTATAACTAAATGGCTAAAGGTTTATTGCATATTAGCAATCGCGGTGCCTTTTTGTTTGGGATCAGTATTTCCCAATTCAGGATTATCAATCGCATTCTGACATTGCAGTTTATCCCGCTCATAATCCGCCTGCTTTTGTTCCAGACTGCTGCCATTGTCGATCACGGTACGCGCCCAGATTTCCAGACTGGTTAAGGCTTTACGACACAGAGCATATTTACCTTCAGTCACCGAATCGGTCATTTTGACATTAATACGCCAGTCTGTGCTCAGCTTACGTGCCGGTTGACGCACCTGGGTTTCCAGCTGATCCACTTCTTTATTATAAACCAGTGGATCGACTTTATTGATCAGTTGCCATGCCGCATTGGCATAGGTGGTCGCATCATTAGTCAATTTAGGTGCCGGTTTAATTTCTGGCTTATCAGTCGATTGACTGTCATTCCCACACGCTTGTAACAACAATGCAGTGCTCATTAAAGCAGCTGTCAGCATCGTACGTGTCTTGAACATCCACATATCAGGCTCGCCAATTTAAACATTTCGGCACTATGCTATTAAATTCACGTAGAATACACAATCTTCATTTGACCCATCGTTCAACTCTCCTTCAAGGTGTGTCGTGTCTGAACAGAATCAACTCGCTACGCAACCTGCTGGCTTCTGGCAAGGTGCAAAAGATAGCCAAGCGATCATCTTCACTTATTTACCAGTGTCGTTTGCTTTTGGCGTTTCAGCCACTCAGTTTGGCTTTACGGCTTGGGAAGCGCTGTTTCTTTCCTGCTCGATGTATGCAGGTGCCAGCCAGTTCCTTGTGGTCGCACTTTTAGGCAGTGGCACATCTATCTGGATGACGGCATTAACGGTGATTGCCCTAGACATTCGGCATTTGCTCTATGGCCCTGCGCTGCAAAACCTGATTCAAGACCGGCTGAATTTAAAGAAAACCGCGATCTGGTCTTGGGGTCTGACCGATGAGGTTTTTGCTTCCGGCATGATCAAGCTCTCGCAACGGCGTCAGGAATGGTCTGAATCCTGGATGCTGGGTTTAAGCCTGTTTAGCTGGATGTCCTGGGCATTGGGATCTTTTCTCGGTGGTTTATTTGCCGATCAGGTCAGCAATCTGCCGCAATTCTTGCAAGCGGCTCTAGACTTCCTGTTACCTGCGCTGTTCCTGAGTTTCCTATTGGCTGCTTTTGAGAAGAAACATACTTTTGTTGTGGCTGTCACCATTCTGGTTTCTGCTGTGGCCTGTTACTTTATTGATCTGTCTGCCGCGATTTTCATTGGCATCAGTTCTGGTATTTTTGCCGGCCTGTTCAAGCACTATATTCTGAAACAGCCAGATCCTGAACATGCAGGAGATCAAGCATGAATCTAGAGATTATTCTGGTCGGCATTGTCGTCGGGATCGCTAATTTCGTCTCACGCTTCGGGCCTTTTTTTGTGATTCAGAAATTTCAGCAAGGCTCACAAAAACGCGGAGCATTGTGGCTAAAAATTGCCTTGGGTTCAATCGGCATTGCGGCAATCAGCTCCATGCTGGTAGTTGCTACCTTACCGCCATTATTAGAAACACCGAATAAAAGTATTGCGATGCTGGTCGGATTTATCGTACTCACTGCGCTTTATTTTAAATTCAAACGCATCGTGATGGCGACCCTGACCGCAGCACTGACCTATGGTCTGGTTTATACTTATGTGCCGATGACGTTTTAAGCTTAAACTGACTGATCAATCAAGATAAAGACTTATGCTATATGGAATAGCATAGGTCTTTATTATATAAAAATAATTAGCTAATCCCTATCATTTTTCCTGAAAGAAAAAGCTCAAATAAAATCATTTCCATATCCTTTTATACTTTTTTAATACTCGACCAGTTGTAGATAGAAAAAAGCTATTACCAAAATAGGATATACCGTCTTCAAATCAGTCTGACAGACCAGTGACATGACAATTACGCCTTACTTACATCCAGAAAAACTTTATAAATAAAACTGTTGGACAATATCACAATTTTGTATGAATCTTGGCTTAACTGCCGGCTCAGTTCTGCTATGCTAAAAGTCCATAAAATCAAGCATGGATGACACACATGAGCGTGACTATTGGTACTCCCCTGCAAGCTTCTGCCTATAAAGTTCTATTATTGGGTTCTGGTGAACTGGGCAAGGAAGTGGTGATTTCACTACAACGTCTTGGGGTCGAAGTTCATGCTGCTGACCGTTATGAGCATGCACCTGCCATGCAAGTCGCGCATTATTCCTATACCTTGAATATGGCCGATGCTGAAGAATTAAAACAATTGATCCATCAAATCCAGCCGCATTTAATCGTTCCTGAAATTGAAGCCATTGCCACACAAGTACTGGTTGACGTTGAAGAACAAAATATTGCGACCGTCATTCCTTCGGCTAAAGCGGTCAATCTGACCATGAACCGCGAAGGCATTCGCCGTCTGGCCGCAGAAGAACTGGGGCTGCCAACTTCAGCGTACCGATTTGCTGACAGTTTAGAGTCCTTCCGTGCTGCCTGTGATGATGTCGGCTATCCAAACTTTGTCAAGCCGGTCATGTCCTCTTCTGGCAAAGGCCAGTCTCGGGTAAAAAGCTTTGCAGAGGTAGACGCGGCTTGGGAATATGCGCAAACTGGTGGACGCGTCAATCAGGGTACGGTGATTGTCGAATCGCAAATTGACTTTGATTTTGAAATTACCTTATTGACTGTTCGTGCAAAAAATCCGGCAACCGGCGAGATCGAAACCTCTTATTGCGATCCGATCGGCCATCGTCAGGACTCGGGCGATTATGTCGAAAGCTGGCAACCTCAGCCGATGACTCCGGCAGCGCTAGAGGAATCTAAACGCATTGCCCACAAAGTCACCACAGCACTGGGGGGGTGCGGAATCTTTGGTGTAGAACTCTTTGTCAAAGGCGACCAAGTATGGTTTAGTGAGGTTTCTCCTCGTCCACACGATACCGGACTGGTAACACTTGCCTCTCAATTCCAAAGCGAATTTGAATTGCATGCACGTGCGATTTTAGGCCTGCCGGTCAATACCACACGGCATAGTGTGGCTGCCAGCGCGGTGATTTATGCCGGGGTAGATGATCGTAATCTTTCATTTTCTGGCCTGAATCTTGCTTTAGCAGACGGCAATACTGATTTGCGCCTGTTTGGCAAACCTGAAGGCTTCGAACGGCGTCGCATGGGCGTTGCGACTGCACGTGCTGAAAGCATTGAACTGGCACGCGAACTGGCACTTCAGGTCGCAAATCAAGTTAGCATTAATCAAAACTAAGCTGAAATACCAACGGACCACTGTTCATGATCAATACCTTACCTCTGCTGAATTACATTAAAAGTAACCATGACATTAAAGCCATCAATCAATGGCGTAGTGATGTCGAAAATCAGCTACAGGAGAGTTTTGAAAATGGACAGTCTATTCGGGATATTATTCTGGCACGTTCCAATCTGATTGATGAAGCACTGCAATTTCTCTGGAAATATGCCGAACTGGATCAAACCGATTTGGCCCTGTTTGCTGTCGGAGGTTATGGTCGCCGTGAAATGCTGCCTTATTCTGATGTCGACCTCATGATCCTGTCAGAAGACGAGATTAGTCCAGAGCAGGAACAGCTGATTTCTACCTTCATTTCATTACTCTGGGATGTCGGTAATTTCAAACCGGGGATCAGCGTGCGTACCATCAATGATTGTGTCAGTCAGGCCAGTAGTGATCTCACTGTTGCCACTACGCTAATCGAAGCACGCCTGATTATTGGCAATGAGAACCTGTGCAAATGGCCACGGCGCATCGTGTCACGCACTTGGACCGATAAAACCTTCTTTGATGCCAAAATGGATGAGCAGCATAAACGCTATGCTCAGCACAACAATACCGAAAGCAATCTGGAACCGGATATTAAAAATGCACCGGGCGGTATCCGCGACATCAACCAGATCGGCTGGATTGCCAAACGACATTTCCGCGTCAACCGGATTTATGATCTGGTACATCTGGGTTTTATTTCTGAATTTGAACTGGGCGTGCTCGAAGAAGCTGAAAGTTTTCTCTGGGAAATTCGCCATCATCTGCACCGCCTGACCAAGCGCGATGAAAACCGCTTATTGTTTGATTATCAGCGTGATATTGCGGCTAAATTCGGCTATGTGCGTGATGAGGCGCATCATCCGAACTATCCAATTGAACAGTTTATGAAGCGCTATTATCGCAGCGCACAGCAAGTCTCTACACTCAATGAAATGCTGCTGGCCTACTTCAATGAATCTGTGATTACCCCACGTTTACCGCAATATGAACGCCAGATTGAGGAAATTAATGAAAATTTCAAACTGGTCGATGGCAAGTTAGCAGTTCAGCATCACAAGATTTTCTCGGAAAATCCAAGCGCGATTCTGGAAATTTTCTACCTGTTGGCCAATCGTCCTGAAATTCAGGGCATTCGTGCGCGTACCTTACGCCTGCTGACCTTGGCAGGAAAACGCATTGATCAGGATTTTCGTGATAATCCGGTGCATCAGGCGCTGTTTATGGCGATTATCCGCTCACCGCATCGGCTCTACGATACCCTAGTGACGATGAAGCGTTATGGCGTACTGGGTAATTACATCCCGGCCTTTGGGCAAATTCTGGGCCTGATGCAATATGACCTGTTCCATATCTATACGGTCGATGCACATACCTTATTGTTGCTACGCAATTTAAATCGCTTTAAAGCACCTGAATTTGCCAAGGAATTTCCTGTGGTCAGTTCAGTGTTCCAGCGCCTGACCCGTCGTGACATTGTATATCTGGCAGCTCTTTTTCATGATATTGCCAAAGGTCGTGGCGGTGATCATAGTGAGCTTGGAGCAGCCGATGCCATTAAATTCTGCCGTAGCCATGGCTTTACCGAACGCGAAAGTAATCTGGTGGCCTGGCTGATCCAGAATCATCTGGTGATGTCTGTGACTGCGCAGAAAAAAGATATTTCCGACCCGGATGTGGTCAAAGAATTCGCAGAAAAAATGGGCGATATGGAGCATCTGGACTATCTGTATACCCTGACAGTTGCGGATATCAATGCCACCAATCCCAAGCTCTGGAATACCTGGCGCGCATCCTTGATGCGTCAGCTCTATACGCAGGCGCGTGATGTGATCCGTTCTGGTCTCGGCCGTCCGGTCGATTATCAGATGCTGATTGAAGACACCAAGTTTGAAGCCAGTGAACGTCTGGTCGAGCATTTCTCGCTCTATGATGTTGAAAAAGTCTGGCAGGAACTGGGTGATGATTATTTCCTGAAAGAAACCGCGGATGAAATTGCCTGGCATACCCGCGCCATTTTACAACATGGCGATAATCCTGCGCCTTTGGTGCTGATGCGGGCGCATCGAAAATATGCTCAGGATGCGGTACAGATCTTTATTTATACTCAGGATAAACCGAACCTGTTTGCGACCACAGTTGCCATTCTGGATCGTATGAATCTGGATGTTCAAGATGCGCGGATTATTACCGCGACCAAAGCTTTTAGTCTGGATACCTATGTGGTGCTGGATCGCTTTGGTACCTTACTCACCGACCCTGAACGGGAAGCCACCGTCATTGAAGCCCTGAAAGACGCTTTGAGCCATTCAGATGAATATCCGGGTCTGATGCAACGCCGCATTCCGCGTCAACTCCGTCATTTCGATATTGAAAATACAGTCGATATTACGATGAATGCGGCTCTGGATCAGAATATGGTCGAAATTGCGACTCTGGATCATCCTGGTTTACTTGCCAAAAT
Organism: Acinetobacter sp. F-1; assembly: GCF_022869025.1. Classification (NCBI taxonomy): domain Bacteria; kingdom Pseudomonadati; phylum Pseudomonadota; class Gammaproteobacteria; order Moraxellales; family Moraxellaceae; genus Acinetobacter; species Acinetobacter sp. F-1. Next base: position 10,711 of record NZ_JAJKFX010000002.1, read on the forward strand.
TGGCGGTTTATTTATGATGCAAGGGCTGGATATCCACTCTGCCAAAATTGCCACACTTGGCGAACGTGCTGAAGATATTTTCTTTGTCACCAAAAAAAATGGCATCCCGATGAGCCCGACTGAGTCTCAAGAATTTGCAGCTGCACTCAAAGCTGCCCTGGATGAGGCTTCACATCAGGTCAGCGGTCAACACTAACACTCTGCTCGGTAACACATTTCATGAACTCTAGCTTGTCTTTATTGCACCCTTATCCCTTTGAAAAGTTAAATCGGCTTTTTGCGGATATCCAGCCTGCAAATATGCCATTAATTCCCCTGTCGATTGGCGAACCAAAGCATCCTGCACCGGAGTTTGTGAAACAGGCGATTATTGATAACTTCAAACATTTATCGACTTATCCCAACAGCAAAGGTCTGCCCGAACTACGTGAAAGTATTGCCAACTGGTTAAGCCGCCGCTTTAAGCTGAATAGCATCAGTGCAGACAGCAATATCCTGCCCGTTTCCGGTACACGTGAAGCAATTTTCTCTTTTGTACAAGCCTTGGTGAACCGTGAAGAATCGCCTTATGTGGTCATGCCAAACCCGTTCTACCAGATTTATGAAGGTGCGACGCTGCTCGCAGGTGCCAAACCTTACTTCATCAACTGTACTGAGGAAAATAATTACCTCGGTGACTTTGATGCCGTTCCGGCAGAAGTCTGGGAAAAAACCGCATTATTATTTGTCTGCACGCCGGGCAATCCAACGGGTGCCGTACTCTCTAAAGAACAGTTTAAAAAGCTGATTGCGCTGTCAGATCAATACAACTTTGTCATTGCTTCAGATGAATGCTATTCGGAATTGTGGTTTGATCAGGCACCCGCGGGTTTACTGGAAGTCTGTGCTGAAATCGGTCGTGATGACTATAAAAACTGTGTGGTATTCCACTCGCTGTCTAAACGTTCCAACCTGCCGGGCATGCGTTCAGGTTTTGTCGCCGGTGACGCAACTTTACTAAAACCGTATTTGCAGTATCGTACTTATCACGGTGCAGCGATGCCGGTACAGCACCAACTGGCTTCTATTGCTGCCTGGAACGATGAAGCCCATGTGGAAGACAACCGGGTGCAATACCGCGCCAAATTTGATTTGTTCCAGCAAGAACTCGGTCACCTGCTGCCACTGAAAAAACCGGATGCCGGTTTCTACTACTGGCTCAAAGTCGACAATGATGAAACCTTTGCCAAAATGCTGATGGAAAAAGCCCATATTAAAGTTCTGCCGGGCCGTTATCTGTCTCGTGATACGCAACAAGGTGATCCGGGTGAAAATCATGTACGTTTAGCTCTGGTTGCTGATCTGGCACAATGTGAACAAGTCATTCAACGTCTAAAAGCGATTCTCTAGATTTAAGTCATAATCAAAAAAACCACTGTAAATACAGTGGTTTTTTTATAAAAATGCAATACGATCAATTTTAATCCAGCACTCAAAAATTCTTTCATGTCTCAAAATAAAGTTTAGAGTACTTTTTCGATTTCAACTTCAAGATCTTCAGGCTTGGTCGTCGGTGCAAAACGGTTCAAAACCTTACCATCACGTCCAATCAGAAACTTGGTAAAGTTCCATTTAATCCCATTCCCTAAAATACCTTTGGAATTATTGGTCAAATAACGGAAGATGGCATGCGCTTCAGGGCCTTTAACATCCACTTTGGAAAACATCGGGAAAGATACCCCGTAATTTTTCTGGCAAAACTCACCAATCTGTTCATTGGAACCAGGATCTTGGCCACCAAACTGGTTGCATGGAAATCCTAAGACCTCCAGACCTTGATCTTTATATTTCTCGTAAAGCTTCTCTAATCCTGAGAATTGTGGGGTAAAGCCACATTTACTTGCTGTATTCACGATTAAAAGTACCTTACCTTCATAATCTGCAAGCTGTTTGCTTTTACCATCTAACAATTCAGCTTCAAACTGATAAATGCTAGTCATGGATAGGTTTCCTCATCATTTTTTTCTTGTGTTTCTAATTCTAAAGAAGCCGAGTTTACACAATAACGTAAGCCCGTCGGTTCTGGACCATCAGGGAAAACATGCCCTAAATGTGCGTCACAATGATGACAAACAATTTCAGTTCTGACCATCCCGTGTGAAGTATCAGGTAATTCTTCTATGACTGAACTGCTCAGGGGACGATAAAAGCTTGGCCAGCCACAACCACTGTCAAATTTGGTTTCTGAAGTAAATAAAGGTTCACCACAACAGCGACATACGTAAACACCATCTTGTTTGGTATTCCAGTATTTCCCGGTAAATGCAGGTTCGGTTCCCTTTTGGCGTGTAATACGGAACTCTTCAGGTGATAACTCTCTTTGCCATTCTCTGTCTGTTTTATTGAGTTTTCCCATGATTGCGTACCTTTTTATCTTGCTATTTAAAATAGGATAATCCTATATTTACGTGATTCAATTTAAAAATTCTAGTGTTTATTTAACAATTTACAAAAGACCTATAATAGCCAAAAAAGCAAAAAGTAAGCAAATATACAGAAACAAAGTAAGCAACTTATGTACTAAATGCTTTTTTGTGAGCAAATTTAGTGTTAAGCTTAGTCATATTCTTGCTCAGGATTAAAAAATGTCGCAAAAAAAGAGCGTAATTTTTCAGAATTTACTTCCTGTGATCAGACAGTATCAACAGCTAGGATTTACCCATGAAAGAATTGTTGCTTTACTCAGAGATGAACATCATCTCGATCTGGTAACAACTGAGACATTTAAAAGTTATTTATACCGTTATGCAAAAGTGACCTCCACTCTTTCCGAGAACATCAAAATGCCGAACACTCTCCAAACCCCTCGCGAAATTAAGAAATCGTCTAAGCTCGAGCATGTTTGCTACGACATTCGCGGGCCTGTGTTACGAGCGGCCATCGAGATGGAAGAAGCGGGTCATAAGATTATCAAACTGAACATCGGTAACCCCGCCCCATTCGGTTTTGAAGCACCACAAGAAATCATCAATGATGTGGCTTTAAATCTGCCAAATGCCATTGGCTATACAGATTCTAAAGGGATTTTCCCGGCACGTAAGGCGATCTGCCAGTATTACCAGCAAAAAGGCATTTTGGATATGCACGTCAATGATGTATATATCGGTAATGGTGTCTCTGAACTGATTGTCATGGCCATGCAGGGTCTATTGGATGATGGCGATGAAATGCTGATTCCAATGCCGGATTATCCGCTTTGGACTGCGGCAGTCAATCTGTCTGGCGGTACGGCGATTCATTATAAATGTGATGAAGAAAATCACTGGTATCCAGACATTGTCGATATGGAAAGTAAAATCACGCCAAATACCCGTGGTATTGTGATTATTAATCCAAACAACCCGACCGGTTCGGTTTATCCGCGTCATGTCTTGCAACAGATCGTGGACTTGGCCAAGAAGTATGACCTGATTTTATTTGCTGACGAAATCTATGACAAAATCATCTATGACGGTATCGAGCATGTCGCTGTAGCTGCCTTGGCAGGTGATCAGATTTGTGTATCATTTAACGGGTTATCAAAGGCTTATCGTATTGCTGGCTTCCGTTCTGGCTGGATGGCCATTACTGGCAATAAAACACGTGCAGCAGACTATATCGAAGGTCTGGACATGCTGGCATCTATGCGCCTGTGTGCCAACCATCAGGCGCAATATGCAATTCAGACTGCGCTGGGCGGCTATCAGTCCATTAATGACCTGATTCGTCCGGGTGGCCGTTTGTATGAACAGCGTAATATCGCTTGGGAAATGCTAAACGAGATTCCTGGGGTGTCCTGTGTCAAGCCTGAGGGTGCGATGTATTGCTTCCCGAAACTGGATCCGAACGTTTATCCAATTCAGGACGATGAAAAGCTGATGCTGGACTTGTTACGTGCCGAGAAAGTACTTCTGGTTCAAGGTACAGGCTTTAACTGGCCGACACCGGATCATTTTCGTGTGGTGTTCCTGCCGGCTGAAAATGAACTGCGTGAAGCCCTTACCCGTGTTGGCCGTTTCCTGGCCAAGATGCGTTAATTCCTGAAATAGACAACATAAAAAACCGCATTTCTGAATGCGGTTTTTTATTTCTCTCCATATTCAAAGTTTCGACTTATAACATTTTAAAAAGTACAAAGACTTCCTGAAGCACAAATTCCTGCACTCAACGGTTTCTTATCAAGTGATTTCTCCTTAATCACGAAGATTCATGTTATTTTTTAACCAAATATAAAACTTTATGAGTACACGGATGTCCTCACACACAATTAAACTCAGCCTGTTTCTCTGCCTTAGTATGTGCTTGGGGATTGGCATTCTTCGTTTCTCTTATACTGCGCTGTTACCGGGTACACGAGAAGCCTTTGGCTGGAGTACAGATTTTGCCGGGCTTTTGGGCAGTGCCAATTTACTGGGCTATTTAATCGGTGCCTATACCGCCATGCGTCTGCCTCAAGACCGCAGTATGAGCAGGTATATTCAAATTTCAGCTTTTGCCGGTATGTTCAGTCTGATATGCTGTGCATTTTCTGGTTTCTCTGAAGTTTGGTATATCGTCTGGCGCGTGATTTCAGGAATCAGCGGCGGGCTGATGATGATCTTATCGCCGAGTGTAGTCGCGCAGTGCTGTGAGCTTCAGGATCGTCTTAAAATCAACTTTATCGGTTTTAGCGGAATCGGATTAGGTGTATTAATTGCAACCCTGTTTCTGCCTTATCTGGATCAGATTTCCATACAGACTGCCTGGCTGATCTTATGTGGCTTTGCCCTGCTCATTTGTCTATGTTTAAGTGGACTTATCCAAAAATTTAAGCCTTATTTGTCCGTACAAGCACCTTCGACTACCTCCAAGATATCTTTGAATAGCGTCTTTTATAGCTTACTGGCTGTCTACGCGTGTAGCGCCTTTGCCTATATACCGCATTCGCTCTTCTGGATTGATTATTTAAGCCAGCAGTTGGAATTGAGCTTGTTCTGGATTAACTTCAACTGGATTCTTTATGGATTTGGTAGTGCTTTAGGTGCCTTCAGTGCTTATGCACTGGCCAGAAAATTCGGTAACTTTGCTGCCCTGAAAATTCTTTATAGTCTTTATATTGTGGCTATTTTTATTGCGACTCTAGAGGGCCAAGCATTGCTCACGTTGAGCTCTTCCTTTTTGACCGGCATGCTAAACCCTGCTGTGGTCTTCCTGACCTCTTATACCATTTTGCAACTGTATGGGCTGGCGTATAAAAAACTCTGGAGCATTGCCACCTTGTGTTTCGCCTCTGTTCAGCTGATTGGCGGACTCAGTTTTAGTGCGCTGCAATATTTTGGCTTGAGCTATCATCAACAGTTCATATTAGCTGCATTTGTTCTTTTATTAGGAACATTACAATTATTCTGGTGTACCCGTCCTGCCAGATTCACTCCTGAAACACAACCCCATCCAGTTTCTGCTCAAGGAGAAGGCACTAAATAAGGATATGGATTGGTCGCCCCTTGCCCGCTCAGATAAATCCCGTAATGTAGATGTGGCGGAGTATTTTTAGCATTTCCAGTATTGCCGACATAGGCAATCACTTCGCCCGCTTCCACCCAGTCGCCTTCCTGAATATGCTCAGCATAATCATCCAGATGCGCATAGTAATGCTGACTCATATCAGGACCTGTCACCCAGATAACTTTCCCGCCCAGATTATTGGTGCCAATTTTACGTACAATACCTTGGGTGGCACTTAAGACAGGTGTGCCACGCCGAGCAAAAATATCTGTCCCTTCATGTTTACGGCCTGCACTGCGCGCAGCTCCCCACGTATCATTAATTTGACGGACTGTAATACCTTCGACCGGAATCTGTAACGGTGCTTCTAATTGAGTCTTTTTCAGTTGCCAATAAAGATAAGGACTTTTCCATCCTGCTGCTTCACCTGAAGGTGGTGGCTGACAGGCGGTCAAGACAAAGCATACAGATAAAATTAAGCTTAAAATCCGAAAAAATTTCACCAATATTATTCGCATTTATTTTAGAAAGATGGTTTTTATCTTAAGCAGAACAGCACAATTTAAAGTCGTAATCTTGTAATTTTTTGAATGATATTTTTATAAAATCAATGATATAACAACGCCCTTATTTAAGGGCGTTGTTATGGAAGGTAGCTAGGAATTACTTACGTTTTTTTGCACGGGAGGGTTTCGCTGGTTGTTGCTGTTGCTGTTGTTGCTCTTCAGTCTGAGCGCTGTCCTGCTTGTCCTTTTGTTGGACCTGCTTATGTTTCGCTTTAGATTTGGCCATATTATGTACTCCTTCGGAGAAACGTCTCTATCACTGGAAGTTCCATTGATCACTCTAACGTTTTTGGAAAATATGCCAATCATCGAGCTGTATCCAAATGCGTCAATGTAATAATAGGTTGGCTAAGTGATTCAACTCAGAACAAATCCTGTTCTGGCTCACTACAATCTTTACGCAAAGTTGCAGCTTGATACTCATTTTAACTTTTGGGCGTTTATCAATCAGAATTTAAGAAAATTTAATTCCCCTGAGAAACCTGCGATTAATATAGGTTTTAATTAGGAGAATCAGGCTTTAATGAGTTAAGTATATCTGCAATAGTAGGATGATCAAATTCAAAAAAAGCTCGCAGTCTTGCGCTTGACCTCCAGCGCAAGACTGCGTGAATGTTCGCTCTTTGGCTATTTTTATAGCTAAAATCTTCTTTATGATCAGGTCAGGACTTCTTTCTAGTAGTTCATGTTTAACGCACAATTTAGTTCAAGGTGATTCTAGTCATGTCCATTTTTCTCTTTGATTAACTTAATAACCTTTTTTACTTCTGACAGATTCGATATCTATCTGATCCAAGCATTTGAGGGCTTACTACTCTATACTTTTAAACTGTAACATCTACCACAGCCTGTATTGTTGGTGTAATATCAGCACCAATTTCATTCCCTTTGATACATGGGACAATTGGATTATTTGCTAGGTTGAGTGACAGGTCTGCATTAACGGTAATTTGGCACCATCCGCAGGTACTACGATCTTTTGATATTCTATTCTTCATATTTTTCCGAATGCTACTGACAAACCTAAAAATAATTGCCAATTAGGCAATACTTTCAACTGTTCTTAACGCATAATATTCTAATCCAGATTCGTTGTTTTTGAGATTTATACGGGAAATAACCAAATTTCCCTTTAAAATAAGCCTCTACATTTTTTAAGTTTATGTAATTATAGAAGTTATTTCCTATGAAAATCGTCATTTTAAACAAACCCTATGACGTCCTCTCCCAATTCCGCCCAGATGAAAAACACCAAACCATGGCTGATTTCATCGACGACAAAGATTTACGTCTTGCTGGTCGTCTGGACATGGACTCAGAAGGTCTGGTTTTTTTAACAGATCACGGTGGTCTGAACCAGTACATCACCAATCCTGCCAATAAAAAGTTTAAAACCTATATGGTGCAGGTTGATGGTGATGTCACCGAAGAAGCACTTGAGCAGCTTCGTAAAGGTGTGGAACTTAAAGATGGCATGACCCTTCCAGCCAAAGCTGAAAAAGTATCTGAACCGGAATGGTTGTGGGAGCGTAATCCTCCTGTACGTTTCCGTGCATCTGTCCCAACGTCTTGGGTTGAGATTTCAATTTGTGAAGGCCGTAACCGTCAGGTTCGTCGTATGACCTCTGCGGTGGGCTTCCCTACACTGCGTTTAATCCGTACTAAAATTGGTGATATTGACCTTGTACGTATGGATATTAAACCGGGTGAAACCAAAGAAATTGAACCTTTACTTTATCCAGATTTCCAGAATGTTCCTGCTGAAGAGCCATACCGTTCACGTTCTTATGTGAAAAAACCGGGTGGTACGGGTGGTAAGCCAATGGTTCGCAAGAACAAAGATGGTTCAGTGAAAAAATCAGGTACCAAACGTATCTGGCAAATGGACGAAAGCGAAAAGCCGAAACGTCGTACCAATGGTACAACTCGTCCAAATACCAAAGCACCTCGTGGTCGCGGACGCGGTCGTGGTTAAAACCCAGTCTGCTCATCAGGTAGGGACAGGCTAAAGATCACGCCAGACGGTGTATTTTCTACAGTTGTCTGCCCCTGATGGAGCTGCATGATCGACTGTACAATGGCAAGGCCCAGACCACCCGTCTGGGCTTTTTCGTGCCGGCTGTCATCGATCTGATAAAAACGCTCAAATAAATGCGGATGGTGCTGCTCTGCAATCCAGACTTCTGGCGTCAACACTGATATTTTAATCCTGTGGTTGAGTCGCTGTGCAGACACAATAATCTCACTCCCAGGCTGACCATAAGTAATGGCATTGCTGATCAGATTGGCGACTGCGCGCTGTAACAATACGGTGCTGGCTGTCAGACTTAAATCTGGTGGAACATCCACTTTTAAATGCATCTGCTTCTCTTCGGCCAGAAAGCTGAAGTACTCAAGCAATTCTTGCAGCATGTCATTTAGATTGAAACGCTGTTTTTCAATCGCATATCCGCCATGTTCTACCCGGGCGATAAACAGCATACTTTCAATCATCTGGCTCAGGCGTTCGTATTCTTCCAAGTTGGAATAGAGCAGATTTTCCAGCTCAGCAGGTTCGCGCGACCGCGATAACAGAATCTGTGTCTGCCCGATTAAATTGTTTAATGGGGTGCGAAGTTCGTGTGAAATATCCTCAGAAAAACGTGCCAGCTGCTGATACGCAGCCTGAATATTAGCGAGCATATCGTTCATGGCCTGACGCAGCTCTTGAACCTCAAGCGTATTACTCTGAACATCGATGTGCTGATTGGGCTGCTGAATATTGACCTGTGCTGTAGCCAGCATCAACTGGCGCATGGACTTGAGAATATAGCGTCCTGCCAGCCAGGCCATCAAGGTCGAGAGCAGTATACCAAGCAGACTATAGAGCACCAGTTTTGATAAATAGCTTGCCAGTATCCTTTGTCCCTCTGCCAGCTGCTTACCAGCCACCAGTTGATAACTGCGACCATCAAACTGCACCTGTTTAAAAGCCAGTCGTGTCGAAGGCTGTTCAGCCTGATTATTCTGAAACTGTAAGGCAGAAGTATAGTGCAATGCCGGAATATGAATCTGCAAAGGATTGATTTCAATCAAGCGATTATTCTGATGTTGCAGCAGCAGTAGATTATCTTCTTGCCCCAGCATGTTTTCATATAATTTGGGATGCTGAACCAAAAGCTCAAAACTCTGGGCATCTTCAAGAAATATTTCAATTCGGGAAATACGTGCAGCCAGTGCCTGATCCTGCTGAGCCTGAATCATCTGTTGCATATTTTGATAAGACAGTAACGCCACACTCAAAAAAACCACGCAGGACACCAATGCAAACGCAATACTCAAGCGTGTTGCCAGCGGTAATAAGATAGGATTGTTCATGGGTATTCGTCAAGTTTATAACCCATACCGCGTACGGTATGAATCAGTTTTGGCGTGTAATGATCATCAATTTTGCTCCGCAGCCTGCGAATGGCCACATCCACCACATTGGTATCGGTATTAAAATTGATATTCCAAACCATGGAAGCAATCTGGCTCCGGGTCATCACCTGCCCCTGATGCTCCATCAACAGTTGCAACAGCGCAAATTCTTTCTGGCTTAATTCGATCTTTTGTTCATTACGATATACTTCATGCCTTAGGCGGTTCAATACCAGACCAGCAACCTGATAGGCCTCCTGCTCCAGTCGCGGCACACGGCGCAACAGACTTTTGATCCGGGCCAGTAACTCAATATAGGAAAAAGGCTTGGTCAGATAATCATCGGCGCCAAGCTCCAGGCCTTTTACCCGATCTAGCACATGATCGCGTGCAGTGAGCATCAATACCGGAATCTGGCTAAAAGTTCGCAAGGTTTTCAGCACCTGCCAGCCGTCCAGATCTGGCAGCATTACATCCAGCAGTACCAGATCAAATGACTGTTGCTGTAAACACGCCAATGCCAACACGCCATTTTCAGCAATGGCCGTGCTATAACCTGACTCACTCAGTCCTTTTGCCAGATATTCAGCAATCTTGACTTCATCTTCTACAATTAAAATATGCATGTCAGTAGTTTAGCTGTTTTTAGCTATGCCTAGATTACAAATTGGTAATCTGATTGTCATGCTGCACTGGCGTATTTCTTTCTACAATAGCAACAGTATTCAATTGCATGAATGACAAGTATGAAAAATTCAATCACCAAAACAACCCTAGCCTTGTTCAGCAGCTCATTACTACTCAGCTCACTGGCACATGCAGAATTAAAAACAGCACCAGTCATGTCGCTAGAAGCAGCAAAGCTTATGGCCAGCAATGTCATGTTGGCCTGCCAGAAACAGGCCAAGCCCGCAGCAGTCGTGGTTCTGGATCAGGGTGGTAATCTGCTGGCTAGTCAACGCCATGAATCTGTCGGCATTCACAACCTGATCGCAGCAGAACGCAAGGCCTTTACCGCGTATTCAACGAAAACCAGTACGCTGGATTTTATGCGCAATGCCCAGAACAATCCGGACGCACAGAACCTGAATAGTTTGCCTGAACTGCTGTTACTGGGCGGCGGTGTACCTGTTATGTACCAGAATCATATTTTAGGTGCTGTAGGTGTTGCGGGTGCAGGCGGTTCGGAACAGGATCATCAATGTGCCAATAGCGGCATTCAAAGCACTTTAAAACAGCTTTAATCTATTTAAATAAGTCTTATTGGTTTCTTTTATTCAATATTACTTCATCCATCTACTGAGGAATACAACATGAAAAAAATCCTGCTAGCAACCCTTGCGAGCACCGCAGCCACGCTTTCCTTTGCACAGAATCCACTTAGTGTGCATGTTCTGAATCAGGAAACAGGTTTACCTTCCGCAAATATTGCAGTTACTTTGGAAGCACAGCAAGGTGAGAAATGGGTCAAGCTCAATGAAGCTGAAACAGATCAAAATGGCCGTATTAAAGAGCTATATCCAAAAGATACCAATCTGCAAAAGGGTATTTATAAAGTGACCTTTAAAACGGGTGACTGGTTTAAGGCCAATAATCAGCGGACATTCTTCCCTGAAGTACCGGTGGTCTTTATGATTGATGGTGCTTTAGAGCATTATCATATTCCACTGTTATTGAGCTCTTATGGTTATTCGACTTATCGCGGTAACTAAGCTCTTTCACTTAAGGCCCATCTTATTGGGCCTTATTCTTTTACTTGTTATTCTTGTGCTGGAATGCTATTCATGACTCATATTAAATGAATTTAAAAATAAAACGTATCTCAAACAAGGAGCTTTGCAATGGATCAGCAAGTCAACCAGATGTTTAATCAGGATCGATTAATCCAGCATCTTGGTGCACACCTTGTTGCTTATAGTCACAATCACGCAAAAATTTCGCTGAAAGTCACTGAACAACATTTACAGGGTCACAAGACCTGTAACGGCGCAGTGATTTTCGCACTTGCAGATGCGGCATTTGCCATTGCCTGTAATACAGGTGAACATCCGGCTGTTGGTCAGCATTGTGGAATTCATTATTTAAAATCAGGAGTTCTTGGCGATACATTGACTGCTGTAGCAGAACATAGGGCCAGCAGTGGCCGTAGCGGAATTTACGATATTCAGGTGATAAATCAGCATGATCAAATTGTGGCAGAGTTCCGCGGTACGTCTCGACTGATCATCAGATAATTTTCAAAACTTGATGCAATAAAAAACCGATGCCTAAGCATCGGTTTTTAAAGTTTGAAATTTAATTAAGCTTTCAACCACTTTTCAGCTTTAGTCTGATCTTCAATTTTCAGTTCAACTTCGGTCAGTTCAGAACCAGCTGCCTGAACGTCAAAACTCATCAGCTCGTCACGACGAAAAGCATGCATGGTATAAACACCTTCCTGTTTTGCATAACTTTCCATTAACTTCATCGTTGCTTTTAAACCATCAACGGCAATAATCACATCATTGGCAGAAAGGCCAGCTACTACAGCAGTACTATCACGACGCGCCGACTGAACCAGTACACCTTCCGGCTTATCTACCAGTTTTAAACCGAAAGGCAATGACTTGTCATTTTTCAGGTTATAACCGATACCAAACTCAGGCAATAACTGATCCAGTGGCAATTCATCTGTGGTATTAATCAAGTGATTAATCTGCTCTGACCAATCATCACCGGTCAGCTCTTTGCATAATTCAAAGATCGTCCGCTCATGTACCTGAACACCCTTTTGTGCATTTTCATACAAACGGCGCATCAAGGCATCCAGACTTGAACCGCGTAAACGCAAACCTAAGTCTAGGCACAATGCAACCAAACAACCTTTGTTGTAATAGCTGGTGCCGGCATTATTCGAGTTTTCATCCTGACGGTAGAATTTCACCCAGGCATCAAAACTGGATTCAGACACCGACTGAATCGCACGACCCGGATTCTGCAAGTAACGATCAATCTGCGCTTTTAATAAAGCAATATATGATTCCTGGTTAATCACGCCACTGCGTAGCAAAATCAAATCATCATAATAAGAAGTGAAGCCTTCAAAGATCCACAGCAAAGACGTATAGCCTTCACGGTTCAAATCATAATTGACAAAATTTTCAGGGCGAATAAATTTCACCAACCAAGAATGGAAATATTCATGGCTACATAGGCCGAGGAAACGCTGATAATCTTTGGAAGGTTCTTCAGGCTCATTGGCCTTCGGCAAGTCATCGCGCGGTGAAATCAGGCTGGTCGAGTTTGGATGTTCCAGACCACCATAACTATTTCCGGTTGCCATGGTCATAAAAGTATAGTCAGCAAATGGCGCTGAACCGAACATGGAGATTTCTGTGCTACAGATTTTCTCAATGTCCTGCTGCATACGTGCTGCATTCATCGCATGCTTGCCGGACACCACAAACTCATGCGGAATACCATTCGCTTCAAAACTGAAACGGGTTTGCTCTGCCAGTTCAAACGGTGCATCAATCAATTCAGCATAGTTTTTGGCTTTCAGGGTGAAACGGCCCTTGACCAGACTTTTGGATTGCATGCCGGTTGCCAGTTGGAAATGCTTTAACTCATCTGGCAGGAAGATTTCTAATTCAATCTCTTTATTTTCCTGACCTTCTAGCCCCAAGCATGCACAGGCCGGGTTGACATAGAGACGGTTTTGATCCACATATGCACCACGAACAGACAGGTCGTAGGCATAGACATCATATTCAACCGTAATCAGCTCATGATCGGTATTGAATAAACGCCATTTGTTCTTTTCAAATTTCTGGATTTGCAGTTGACGTCCATCTTCATCATAAGCTTTGACCGCCTCAATGTGTTTGGAAAACTCTCGAATCAAATAACTTCCCGGAATCCAGGTCGGTAATGATAAGATCTGCGTCGGGTCTGCCAGAAAGCGAACAGTCACGTGAATAAGGTGCTGACGATAATCGTCAAATTCGATTTGATAATGCAACATAATGGGCGATATAAAATGAAAATAAATGAGGTATAGCTTAGCTTAGCATTTTTTAAGCCAAGATGGTTTAGCTGTCTTATTTGTCTACATTTACGACTAGCTATCTGTATAAAAAAGGCATAGCATGCCTGAAAATTTAATCGTTCAACGCCCGACGGGTTATTAAGGAACATCCTTGAAATACATCATCTCACTGATTGCGGTATTCAGCTTATTTATTTCTGCATTTTCACATGCTGCCTTACTCAATATTCTGCCTGAAAGCGTTGAAGCTGAAGCCTGGACTATTCTGGATTCACAGTCTGGTCAAGTCATTGCAGAACACAATGCCGATGTGCAACGTGCGCCGGCTTCGCTGACCAAAATGATGGTGGCTTATATTGCCTTAAAGGAAATTGAGGCCGGAAAATTAGATAAAAATGAAGTTTTAACTGCCACATCTGTGGTTAAAAATGTCATGTGGGATGAGTCACAGATGTATCTGAAAGAAGGTGATCTGATTACAGTCGATCAGCTTCTGGCGGGTTTGATTATCATGTCTGCCAATGATGCAGCGTTGACGCTGGCTGAGAAAATCTCGGGGAGTGTTCCCCAGTTTGTAGAGCGGATGAATCAGGAAGCCAAAGCACTGGGCATGCAGCATAGCAATTTCCAGAATCCGGCCGGCATTACCATGCCCGAGCATTATTCGACTGCTGCCGATTTGGCCCGACTCTCTATGGCGGTGGTGAATGAAACCCCGGATTATCTGTATTATTCCAAACAGCCAAGTTTCACTTATAACCAGCATTTCCATCGTGCCACCAACCGTGTACTTCAGGTCGACCCAAGCGTAGATGGTTTAAAAACCGGTTTTACCCGTGCGGCCGGTTATAACCTGGCGCTGACAGCCAATCGTGTTACAGCAGACTTTGAAATGCCGAAGCGCCGTCTGATTGTGGTAGTGCTAGGCACTAAAAGCGCCACAAAGCGCGCTGAGATATCGCATAAACTGATGAATCTGGCTTATACCTATACCCGCAATGAAGTCGCGATCAAAGATCAGCAACTGTTGGCTGAATTACCTGTAATTAAATCCACCTTAAAAATGTTTAAGGTACAAACCAAGCAGCCGCAGATTATTACTACCTCGCTTTATGATCAGAGCTATAGCATTGACCTGAATCAGTTTGATCAGGCCCATCAGCGCGTCATGCTAAATACAGGTGATGGCGCTTTAAAAAGTATCGAGCCACTTCAGGAAACCCAGACCCATATCAATGTTGAAATGAAGGCATCTGAACTCATTGCGCCCTTAGCCAGCATGATGCCTTTGGCCACGATTCAGATTTATCAAAATAATCAGTTAATTCGCACCATTCAAATTGAAGATCATGTCGAAATTGAAGAAGCCAACCCATTGCAGAAGTTCTTTAGCTGGCTGCAAGGTTTATTCAGTTTCTTTTCAGACTCAACACCCGGCGTAAAACTGTATCCTCTAGATCAATAATCCTCTCAATATCAAGTAATTCTTCAAGCTAGAAGCGCTGATGTAGCCTTCTAGCTGATTCATGATCTATCCCAAATGAGGCACCCCGCCCGAAACGCAGCAATTATTACCCGCTCTCACAGAATTGCTACGTTTTGTAATGTGTATAACAATTTTAATCAAGACGCGATTTAGCACATGCCATAGTATATTTTCTCTCTATTTCTCTTATTTTTATTAAAAAAATAAACAGGTTAAGAACGCATGACAGTACATAAAATCGTGATTGTGGGTGGTGGCGCTGGTGGTCTGGAACTGGCGACACAACTGGGTGATAGCCTGGGTAAAAACGGCAAAGCCCAGATTATTTTGATTGATCAAAAACTGACACATCTCTGGAAACCGCTGCTACATGAAGTCGCCGCAGGTACCTTAAATCCACATCAGCAAGAAACCAATTATTTTGCCCATTCTGCCGCGCATCATTATGAATTTGTTTTGGGGACATTCACCAGTCTGGATCGCGAAGCGAAACAGATCATCGTCGAAACAGAATATTTCTCTAAAAAGAGTGAGCCCAAGAAAAATCAGCGCATTGGCTATGACACACTGGTACTGGCTTTAGGTTCAACCTCAAATGACTTTAATACCGAAGGGGTCAAACAGTTCTGTCATTTTCTCGACAGCCGGCAGCAGGCAGATATCTTTCAGCAGGATCTGCTGCACCTGTATTTAAATGCTCAACATGAGACTTCAAGCCGTGAGCTGAATATTGCCATTATTGGTGCCGGTGCGACTGGGGTAGAACTGGCAGCGGAGCTGGTAGAAGCCAAACAGAATTTCTTTCAATATGGCTTAAACAAGGTCGATCCCAACAAAGTCAAAATCACCTTGATTGAAGCCGCGGATCGTATTCTGACTGCACTCTCGCCTAAAGTTGCTGCAAATACCATGAAACAGTTAGAACAGTTCGGTATTGAAGTCTTGACCAGTCATCGAGTGGCCAAGGTCGATGAAGACAAGATTTATTTTGCCGATGGTTCCAGTCTGGATGCTGAAATCAAAGTCTGGGCCGCAGGGATCAAAGCGCCGGAAGTCTTGGCACAACTCGACGACATGGAAAAAGACCATATTCATCGGCTCAAAGTTTATGCCACGCTGCAAACCAAATCTGATCCAAGTATTTTTGCATTTGGTGATTGTGCGCATTGCCAGCCCGCAGCAGATCAACCCGTCTTGGGCCCACGAGCTCAAGTGGCCAGCCAGCAAGCCAGCTTTCTGGCCAATGCTTTAAAAGCCCATGTCAATGGAGATAGCTATTTGCCAATGTTTAAGTTTTCTGACAAAGGCTCCCTGATTTCCTTAAGTCAGAATAAAGCTGTGGGGGAATTGCTGGGTCAGGTCAATGTGCAAGGCTTTGTCGCCAAAACCATGTATGTCTCTTTATACCGGATTCATCAGGCGACCATTCATGGTTATGCCCATGCCGGTATTTTGACTGCAAAAGATTTAGTTACACGAAAAATTTCTCCAAAGCTTAAATTGCATTGAAATTCCAGAATTTGGCCCAATCAATGAAAAAATCGTCAATAAAATTGTCAAATTGCGTTTTTTTGCTAATTTTAGTCTACAAAAATGCAATTTCACTTTATGATGTACCCTTAAAAAATTGAATGGATCAATTCACATGACTGCTATTGCAAATAACCTCGTGGTTTCTTTCCACTACACATTGACTAACGCAGAGGGTGAAACTCTCGACCAATCTCAAGGTGAACCACTTGCCTATTTGCACGGTGCAGGTAACATCATCCCAGGTTTAGAAAACGCGTTAGAAGGCAAAACTGTGGGTGAAAAATTCACTGTTAATGTTCCTGCTGCTGAAGGTTATGGCGAATATAACCCTGACCTTGTACAAGAAGTTCCTGCGCAAATGTTCCAAGGCGTAGACAACATTCAAGCAGGTATGCAGTTCCAAGCTCAAACTGATGACGGCGTGCAAATCGTAACTGTTAAAGCAGTTGAAGGCGATAATGTTGTTGTAGATGCGAACTTCCCGCTTGCTGGTCAAGACCTGACTTTCGAAGTTGAAATTGTATCGATTCGTGAAGCTTCTCAAGAAGAATTAGATCACGGTCATGTACACGGTGCAGGTGGTCACCAGCACTAAGATCTTCTGATCGAGTGTAAAAAAGGCAAAGTGAAAACTTTGCCTTTTTTATTGCCGCCAAAATATTCATTTTAAAATGGAGAATAAAAAAGCAGGACCATGGCCCTGCTGTTTAAATCCGATCAAGAGATCCCTTTAGAGAATAATCGCTGGATTATTTGCGTTGATTATAAATCTGCATGGCTGCTGGTAACTGTTGACGCATTTGTCCAATACGCTGGCTGTTCGATGGATGCGTAGACAGGAAGGTTGCGCCATTACTGCCACCAAGTTTGTTCATTTTTTCCCACAAGGTAATCGCTGCATTCGGGTTATAACCTGCGCGTGCCATCAGCATCAAGCCCCCCTGGTCAGCACGGCTTTCCAGATTACGCGAGTATGGCAGGCCAATCCCGATCTGACTTCCTAATTGCGCTGCTGCTGCGCCACCCTGGCCCACACCAGCTGCATTCAGACCAATGCCTAAAGCCAGGTCGGTGAGCGCCTGAGCACCAATTTTCTGCTTAGAATGCTCTTCTAAGGCATGTACCATTTCATGACCCATAATTGCTGCAATTTCAGCATCGGTCAGATTCAGCTTATTCACAATACCGGTATAAAATACCACTTTACCACCCGGTGCAACAAAGGCATTAACCTGATCGGACTTGAGCACAGCCAATTGCCACTGGAATGCTGTACCAGTCTGGTTCATTTGGTTCGCAATCGGCTTTAAACGGTTAAATACGGTATTAATACGTTTATAGGTCGCTGAACTGGTGTCCAGTTGACCTTTATTTCTGGCATCAGTGACCATGGCATTATAGCTTTGTGTCGCAGATGCATTTAAGGTCGCAGAATCAGCCCCGGCAATATCCGCAATAGTGGTACAACCCGACAATGTCACGACTGTGGCAGCCGCCATACCCAATAAAAATTTATTCTTCATTATAATCAACTCTACCTTAGCCCAAGCTTAATTTACATTGTAAAAATTATAAGTGAAAGCATACAGGAGCTAAACGCTTAATTACTCCATCTTCTTATAAATTCTGTAATTTTTAAGCCAAGTACTGTATCGCCAACCAATAAATCAGACAGATAATGTTCAAGCCCAGATAAACCTGGCTTAAGGGTTTTATTTTTTGTTCCAGAATTTCATCTTTACGTTTAAAAAATAAATAGGCGTTTTGCAATAAAATAACAGGCACCAGCACACAGGCAATAATGACACTCAGGCCGACCAGTGCATTATAAATAATCTCAGGATTTTGAGTTTGCGCGCGAATAATCATCATAGCGATGGTGGGTGCCCCGCCCATGGCGAACAACAATGAATAAAACATGGTCGCCGATATATTTTTTTGCATCCTTTCGCTCATTTTTTCTTTCTTTATATATGGCTATGTTAAAGCACATTTTGTCACAGCACCGATGCAACTTTAGTCTTGAGCCAAATTTATAGTTTTTGGATATAAAAAACCCATCCGGAGATGGGTTTTATCATTCAAGCTTTAATCAAATGAAGATCAAGCATCAAACGGGTGGCGAAGAACGATAGTTTCTTCACGGTCTGGACCGGTTGAAATGATGTCGATTGGACATTCAATCAGTTGCTCAAGACGTTTTACATAGTTCAATGCAGCTTGTGGCAACTGATCCAGCGATTTTGCACCGAAAGTTGACTCAGACCAGCCTGGCATTGTTTCGTAAATTGGTTTTAAAGTTTCGAATGCAAGCGCATCAGAAGAACCGACACAACCAGAATCTGCAGCTTCATAACCGACACAGATTTTCACTTCTTCTAAACCATCAAGAACATCAAGTTTAGTCAGGCAAATACCAGACAGTGAGTTTACATCTACTGAACGACGTAGAATTTCAGCATCGAACCACCCACAACGACGTTGACGGCCAGTAGACGCACCAAATTCATTACCAATGGTACCAAGGTGTTTACCAACCGCATCACCCACATCGTTTGCAGCGTCATAAACCAATTCCGTTGGGAATGGGCCTGCACCGACACGAGTGGTATAGGCTTTGGTGATACCCAGTACATAATCAAGGTGCAAAGGACCCAGACCTGAACCTGAGCTTACGCCACCAGCAGTGGTGTTTGAAGATGTCACATACGGGTATGTACCATGGTCAACGTCAAGAAGTGAACCTTGCGCGCCTTCAAACATGATGTTGTCACCGTTTTTACGGTAGTTATGCAGTTCAGTTGTTACGTCTACAACCAACGGCGCAACAACCTTACGCCATTCGTCGCAAAGTGCCAGTACGTCTTCTAGCTTAACTGCTTCAACACCATAGTATTGAGTAAGCTGGAAGTTATGGTAATCCAGAAGCTCAGTTAACTGGGCAGTAAGATGTTCACCGCCACGTACCAGATCAGCAACACGAACTGCACGACGCGCCACTTTGTCTTCGTATGCAGGACCGATACCACGACCTGTTGTACCAATCTTCGCATTACCACGTTTTTTCTCACGTGCTTGGTCCAGTGCGATGTGGTTTGGAAGGATCAGTGGACAGTTTGGAGAAATACGTAAACGCTCTTTAACAGGAACGCCTTCTTTTTCAAGAATGTCCATCTCTTTGATGAGCGCTTCAGGAGAAAGAACAACACCGTTACCAATTAAGCACAATACGTTTTCACGTAAAATACCAGATGGAATGAGGTGTAAGACAGTTTTCTTACCACCCACCACCAGAGTGTGACCTGCGTTATGTCCGCCTTGATAACGAACGACCGCTGCCGCTTGATCTGTGAGCAGGTCGACGATTTTACCTTTACCTTCGTCGCCCCATTGGGTACCAAGTACCACAACATTCTTGCCCATAATAGCCTCATTGCATCATGCTGTTAAAGTTGAAAGCCCCGCTCAGTGACATGAACACTGAGCCAAGCAATTTAAATCGTTTTGACTGTCCACTCACCATCTACGTTCACCAGCTGGTGCGTCGCATATGGAATTGAGTTTAAATCATCATTACCGAGTAACTGAATTACACTTAAGCCTTGTGCTCGAATACTCTGAATCGCATTCAGAAGTTCTGCATCGACACCTTTAGGTGCAACTACCACGTGTACAGCGTCAAACTGACCTGCGCTTAACGCATATAAGTCACAAGAGAAACCTGTGGCAGGACGCGCACGACCGAAATGTTCACCAATGCCATCATAACGACCGCCTTGTGCCAGTGCTGCTGCACGATTCGGTGCATAGACTGCATACATCAGACCAGTATGATAATGGTATGAACGCAATTCAACCACATCAATCCCAATACTCAAGTTTGGCCAACGGGCTTGAACCTGATCTTTGGTAATTTGTAAGGCATCAAAAGCTTGCTTGAAGGCTGGATTCGCCAACACTTCAGCACTTAAATTCGCCTGTAATGCGTCCAGATCGCTGGCATAGCGGCCCAGTGCATAAAAGTCCTGACCAAATTTCAGTTCTGCCGTAAATTCTTCCAACTCTGGCAAGGCCTTACGTTGGTATAAATCAGACAGTTTACGTTCAGCAACTTTGTTCAAACCTGCTTGAGCCACCAGACTGCGGAATAAGCCGACATGACCCAAGTCCAGATGGATTCCGTCTGCCAGACCTGTTTCCTGAATCAGACTGATCATTAAATCGACCATTTCTACATCGGCATCGATGCTGTCTGAACCAAACAGTTCGGCGCCTAACTGCAAAGGCGCACGCGAGGTATTAAAACCGCGTGGTTTGGTATGCAGAACGGTACCTGCATAGCAGTAACGCGCCACACCTTCCACTGGATGTACATGTGCATCAATACGCGCCACTTGTGGTGTCATATCGGCACGCACACCAAGCAAACGACCAGAAAGCTGATCGATGACTTTAAAAGTGGCTAAGTCTAAATCTTGATTCGATTCTGAGAGAGAAGAGAGAGATTCGATGTACTCAATGAATGGCGTGTACACCAACTGATAACCTCGAGATGCAAGGAAATCCAGTGATTTACGGCGCAAACTTTCAATGACTTGCGCTTGTTCTGGTAATACATCAGCTACACCATCAGGTAATAACCATGTCTCTGAAATGGGCATGTTGTAAACCTAAATTCTTGTCAGCGCGGAACGAATCCGCATAAAAAAATCGGGAGCACACCCGATTTCTCCTAGTCTAGCACGATAGTTTTGGCTGTGCATCGCAAAATTTTATAATTTTTACTCTCTTATGCAATGAGCCACAATTGCGTCAACTATCAGCGTTTTATCGTGTATGACCAACACGCGCTATAAACAAAAAATCATTTTAGACCAATGGCAATGCGGTGGTACTTTTTACCGTTTGCAATGGAATTTCGGTTTTTACACTTTGGATGCAGGGAATTTGAGTCAAATGATGAATCTGAAATTTACGATAGGCATCCAGATCGGCCACCACAATTCTTAAAAAGAAATCACAATCTCCCGCCATTAACTGGCATTCCACCACTTCCGGCATCTCCTTGATCGCTTCAACAAATTGATCGACCACGGCGGCTTCTTGAGATTTAAGCCAAACCCGTGCAAATACACTCATTGCCAGATTGACTTTTTGCGGATTGAGTAAGGCGACATACTGTTCAATGACCCCATCATCTTCCAGTTGCTTGACTCTTCTTAAACATGGAGATGCAGACAGACCAATCAGTTGTGCCAGTTCATTATTTTGCAATTTTCCGTTCTTTTGCAGTTCATGCAAAATGCGTTTATCAATTTGATCCATCTTGTTACTTTAGTATTTAAAACTCCTTGAAGCCAATTTAGCGCAATTTAATTCCAAATCAAATTTAAATTGCATGCACTACAACAGCAAATAGCCCGATTATCGCTATAAAATACGGTTCAATATTGAAGTCCTCAGGTCACTGACATGCTTTTGCTCAGACAAAGCAGCACGCCCGCGCTCGCGCATACAGATTTCAGCGAATTTCAGCGCGGCATGAAAGATTCTATTCCTATGCTTTTAGGAATTATTCCCTTTGCTTTGGTGCTAGGTGCGACTGCGATTCAGAAAAATTTCAGTGTGCTGGAAGTGCCTTTGCTGACTGGACTCAATTTTGCCGGCGGTTCTGAATTTGCCATTCTGGAAGTCTGGACCAGTCCACCCAATTTATTCATGCTGCTGTTTATTACCTTTTTGGTGAATAGCCGGCATTTGCTGATGGGTGCAAGCCTAGTCCCGTATTTAAAACATCTCCCGAATCGCAAAGTATTGCCGGCCCTGTTTTTTATGGTTGATGAAAGCTGGGCCTTAAGTCTGGCGGATGCGCAAAGAAAACAGGCGCAGTGGGGTTATCGGGCTGCTTTTAGCATGCCCTACTATGCCGGTTTATGTTTCTGTCTTTATCTGATGTGGGTCGGTTTTACCACACTGGGCGCGATGCTTGGACCTGTTTTAGGCGATATCAACCGCTGGGGCTTTGATATGGCCTTTCCTGCTGTATTTCTGGTGTTGATGCGAAGCATGTGGAAAGGCTTGAGTGCAGCCCGGCCATGGCTAGTAAGCCTGATCTGTGCTGCCCTGGCTTATTTATATTTGCCTGCTGGCTGGTATGTGCCGATAGGTGCCCTAGCCGGCATTGTGTCTGCTTTTTTCTTGATTGGTGAGGAGGAAGCATGATTGAGATGAGTACATTACTGGCCATCCTGCTGATTGCGGCAACCACCTATCTGACCCGGATTCTGGGCTATGTCTTATTAAAAAATAAAACGCTGACACAACGTCAGCGTAAAATCATGGACGTTGTGCCCGGCTGTGTCCTGATTTCAGTCATCGCACCGTATTTTGTACGCGACAACCCTGCAGATCTGATCGCTTTGGCTTTAACCCTGTTTGCCGCTACGCGTTTTGGCTTGCTCCCCACAGTTGCCATCAGCATGGTGTCTGCAGCCGTCTTAAGAACTTTTCTTGTCTAGCCCTCAAACAGAATCCTTTATATGATTTCTAAAGGGATTCTGTTTATTTCTGTGGGTCTACGACCTTGGTGAGCAGGCTGACCAGCTCTGCATTTTGCAACTCGACCTGCTGCAGTTTGGTTGTAGTCTGATCCAGCACTTCCTGCTGTACATGCATTTTTTTAGCCAAGTCCTGCATGATTTCCAGGGTCTTTTTTAAATTTTCTTCCAGATGCGCGACTTTCTCTTCTACCGGCACGCCCTCCATGACACCTGAACCATCATTCTGATTGAACTGCAGCCAGATTAGAAAAATCACTGCCAATGTGAGCAGTATAATAAATCCCCAAACCAACATCATATGCTTGCTCTTATTTCATTTTATTGGCTTTATCTTAACGAAAAATCATGCAGATGATGCAAATAATTCAAACACTCGCGCTGCTTTTCGATCAATTACGCGCAAATTCTATTAAAACAACGCATATCAAGAATGTTTAAAGCAAAAAAAGCACCGTATATCGGCACTTTTCAGGCTTAGCAAAGTCAAACTTAATGAAAAGATTCACATAAATCCAGCAAGCGGTTGGCATAACCCCATTCATTGTCATACCAGGCAAAGACCTTGGCCTGTTGCCCCACCACTAGGGTTTGGGTCAGGTCAACGATCAAGGAATAAGGGGAATGATTAAAATCACTCGACACCAAAGGTTCATCCGTTACTGACATGATTTCTGCAAAATCCTGTCGCGCCGCCTTAATTAACACTTCATTCAGTTTGTGATCGGTAATCGGTGACTGGGAAACAAAGGTCAGATCAATTGCTGCGACATTAATGGTCGGCACCCGAATTGAATAACCGTCAATCCGATCTTCCATTTTTGGCATAACCCGCTTTAATGCACCCAGCGCACTAGATGTGGTGGGAATAATATTGTGTCCTGCTGCCCGTGCACGACGCAAATCACGATGCGCCTGATCCAGCACAGATTGATCTGCGGTCACCGCATGGATTTCGGTCATTAACGCACTGCTGATGCCAAAAGCATCATCGAGAATTTTGACCAGCGGTACTAAGGCCTGAGTGGTACAGGACACACTGGAAATGATCTGGTCGGTGGCTTTGACTTCGTGATGATTGACACCATACACAATCGCAGCATCTACAGTATCAAAAGGTGCGGCGCCAATAATCACCCGTTTCGCCCCTGCCTCAATATGCTGGGTCGCAGCTGCACGGGAACGGAACAGCCCGGTACATTCCAGCACTACATCTACTTCAAGTTTTTGCCAGGGAAGCTGCGCCGGGTTGGCTTCACACAAAACCTGAACTTTTAAGCTGGCATCCTGATAGCTGAGATGCAGATAAATATGTTCGGCATCATAGCTGACGTCTACCTGTCCCGGAAAACGGCCATGGGTTGAGTCATATTTAAACAGATGAATTAAGGTTTCAACATCAGCAATATCGTTAATGGCAACGATTTCAAATTTAAAATCTTTCGGATTTTCAAACCAGGCACGCAATACATTACGTCCAATACGCCCAAATCCATTGATTGCCACTCGTTGCATGACTCAACCTTTTATATGCCTATTTTAAAACTCCTCTATGTTAAAGGATTTCTTGCGCAGTACATGAAAAACTTCAGTGAAAATATTGATTTTCGATTATTTTATTTCTGATACATCGCCCAGTATTCAGATCTTTTAAAATTCTGATGCTGTGTAAATAGATGGATATAACCGAATTGTTCTGAATAGAAAATTCATTTTATGAATTCAGCACTAAACCCGAGTCAATAATTCCTTGGCAATTGGTTTTAAAATGATTGGTGCATACCGCTTTTTCCGTTATAATTTGGCGTTTTAAATTTTTAAGCCCCGCATTGCAGCAGAGCTCTCATGTGCTTGTCAGACTGTGGTGTTTTAGCCAAATCGGAAATTATGGAGTGACTTGGTTGTGAGTACTCGTTTTATGACATCAGCTGAAATTCGTGAAGCATTTTTGCGTTACTTTGAATCGCAAGGGCATACACGTGTCGCGTCGAGTTCACTAGTACCCGCCAATGATCCAACTTTACTGTTCACCAATGCGGGTATGAACCAGTTTAAAGATTGCTTCTTAGGTCTAGAAAAACGCGATTATGTCCGTGCCGTATCATCACAAAAATGCGTACGTGCAGGTGGTAAACACAACGACTTGGATAATGTCGGTTATACCGCGCGTCACCATACCTTCTTTGAAATGTTAGGTAACTTTTCATTTGGTGATTACTTCAAACGTGATGCGATCAAATTTGCCTGGGATTTTTTGACGGGCGATGACTGGTTAGCGCTACCTAAAGATAAGCTTTATGCC
This sequence comes from Acinetobacter sp. F-1, assembly GCF_022869025.1. Classification (NCBI taxonomy): domain Bacteria; kingdom Pseudomonadati; phylum Pseudomonadota; class Gammaproteobacteria; order Moraxellales; family Moraxellaceae; genus Acinetobacter; species Acinetobacter sp. F-1. The sequence goes on from NZ_JAJKFX010000002.1 coordinate 36,083, forward strand.
ACTGTTTATCATACCGATGACGAAGCATTCGACATCTGGAACAAAGAAATCGGCCTAGATGCATCTCGCATTATCCGTATTGGTGACAACAAAGGTGGTCAATACGCATCAGATAACTTCTGGGCGATGGGCGACACAGGTCCTTGCGGCCCATGTTCTGAAATTTTCTTTGACCATGGCGATCACATCTGGGGTGGCCTGCCGGGCACACCTGAAGAAGATGGCGACCGTTTCATTGAAATCTGGAACAACGTTTTCATGCAGTTTAACCGCACGAGTGATGGCGTACTTCATCCGCTTCCAGCGCCTTCTGTAGATACTGGTATGGGTCTTGAGCGTATTTCTGCAGTTTTACAGCATGTCAACTCAAACTACGAAATCGATTTGTTCCAGCACTTACTCAAATCTGCGGCTGAGATCATTGGTCTGGATACTACTGCACTTGAAGCTGAAGCGGCTGAAAAAGGCACACCTGTACAATACCCTGCTTCACTTAAAGTGGTTGCTGACCATGCACGTTCATGTTCATTCCTGATTGCTGATGGCGTAAATCCTTCAAATGAAGGTCGTGGTTATGTACTGCGTCGTATCATCCGCCGTGCAGTGCGTCACGGTAACAAACTGGGTGCGACCGGTTCATTCTTCCATAAAATGTTGCAGCCGCTTATTGAAGTGATGGGCGAAGCATATCCAGAACTTGCAGCACAACAAGCACGTATCGAAGCTCAACTGCTCAAAGAAGAAGAACAATTTGCCAAAACACTTGAGCAAGGTTTGAAATTGCTTGAAGGCGAATTGGCACAGTTAAAAGGTTCTGTGATTCCGGGTGAAGTGGTTTTCAAACTTTACGACACTTACGGTTTCCCGACGGACTTAACTGCGGATATCGCACGTGAACGTGACTTAAGCATTGACGAAGCTGGCTTTGAAGTTGAAATGGCAGCACAGCGTCAACGTGCGCGTGATGCAGGTAAATTCGCGATCGATTACAACAGTGTTGTCAAAGTTGAAGGCGAAACTCAATTTGATGGTTATGATGCAACTGCAGGCGAAGGCCAAATCATCGCAATCTATAAAGATGGCGAGCAAGTAGATGAAGTCGTTGAAGGCGACGAAGCTTTAATCGTACTCAACCAGACTCCTTTCTATGCAGAAAGCGGTGGTCAAATCGGTGATACAGGTATTTTCAAAAACTATACCGGGATTTTCGAAGTTCAGGACACGAAAAAATCTGGTGGTGCATTTGTACACCAAGGCATCGTGACCATGGGTAACTTGAAAGTTACTCAAAATGTAGAAGCAACAGTGCAAGCCGAGATTCGTGCAGCAACTGCACGCAACCACTCTGCAACTCACCTACTACATGCTGCGCTGCGTCAAATTCTGGGCTCACATGTACAACAAAAGGGTTCATTGGTCGCATCTGATGTGTTACGTTTTGACTTTGCCAATGATCAACCGGTTAGCTTTGAACAGCTGCAAGAAATTGAACGTCTGGTCAATGCTGAAGTAATTGCCAATACTGCGGTGTCTACTGAACTGCTGGATATTGAATCTGCCAAAGCCAAAGGCGCGATGATGCTGTTCGGCGAAAAATACGGTGACGAAGTCCGTGTATTGTCAATGGGGTCAGTGATTGAAGAGAAAAATTTCTCCATCGAGCTTTGCGGTGGTATTCACGTAAAACGTACCGGTGACATCGGTCTGTTCAAGATCACTTCTGAAGGTGGTGTTGCAGCAGGTATACGTCGTATTGAAGCAGTGACAGGCACCAAAGCAGTTGAAGTTGCACAAAAAGCCGATCGTGACATCAATACGATTAACGGTTTGCTCAAAGCGCAAAAAGACCAGACTTTAGAAAAAGTTGAAGCACTGGTTGATACTGCCTCTGGCTTGCAAAAACAGATCGAACAACTGAATCAGAAACTTGCTAGCCTGCAAGCCGGTGAACTTCTAAGCCAAGTTCAAACCATTGCAGGTCGTGTAACCTTGATTACAACCGTTGAAAATATGGATGCGAAAGCACTACGCAACCTGCATGACGGTGTGAAATCAAAATTAGAAAATGCAGTCATTGTGCTTGCAGGTGTAGAGGGTGACAAGGTGAGCTTGATCGCATCTGTAGCAAAAGACTTTACTGCATCTATAAAAGCGGGTGACATCATCAAACATCTGGCAACTGAGCTAGGTGGTAAAGGTGGTGGTAAACCTGACTTGGCACAAGGTGGCGCGCCACTTAACGAGAAGTTTGCTCCGGTGATGGCAGATTTAACTGCCTGGCTGGCAGCAAAATAAAACTTCAATTTTGTGTAACTGACCCTGATAGGACTATCAGGGTCATGGCTTATATGGAACAACTATGGCACTAATCGTTCAAAAATATGGCGGTACCTCTATGGGTACTCCCGAGCGCATTTTAAATGTTGCTCGTCGTGTGAAACGCTGGCATGACCATGGCCACAAGGTGGTTGTGGTTGTATCAGCGATGAGTGGCGAAACCAATCGTCTGCTTGCTCTCGCGAAAGCCATTACCGAAACCCCTGACCCACGCGAACTAGACCAGATGGTCTCTACGGGTGAGCAGGTTACGATTTCTATGTTAGCGATGGCGCTCAACTCTATTGGCGTTGAAGCAAAATCACTGACAGGTCGCCAGGTTGGCATGAAAACCGACAGCTCATTCAATAAGGCACGTATCGAATCAATTGATACTGAAGTCCTGAACTCGAATCTGGATGCTGGCCGTGTACTTGTAGTTGCAGGTTTCCAGGGTTTTGACGAGCATGGCAATACCACCACTTTAGGCCGCGGCGGTTCTGATACTTCAGGTGTCGCGATTGCTGCTGCACTAAAAGCCGATGAATGCCAGATTTATACAGACGTTGATGGCGTATATACCACTGATCCACGTGTTGCACCCAAAGCCAAGAAAGTTGACCGTATTTCCTTTGAAGAAATGCTTGAAATGGCGTCACTGGGTTCAAAAGTCCTGCAAATTCGTGCAGTTGAATTTGCCGGTAAATATCAAGTACCTTTACGCGTATTATCCAGCTTCGACAATGACAATGATGGCGCATTCGACGAAGAATTTAAGCAAAACGTGGGTACACTTATTACGACTGAATTGGAAGACAATATGGAACAGCCAATTATCTCCGGTATCGCATTTAACCGTGACGAAGCAAAATTAACGATTTTAGGTGTACCTGATGAACCGGGCATCGCCTCTAAAATTTTGTGCCCGATTGGTGATGCCAATGTTGAAGTGGATATGATTATCCAGAACGTTGAAGAAGATGGTACGACTGATTTTACTTTTACAGTCAACCGCAGCGAATTGAACAAGGCCAAAGCCATTCTCGAAGCAACCGCTCAGGAAATTGGTGCACGTGAAGTCGCTACCCGTTCAGATATCGTCAAAGTTTCTATCGTCGGTGTAGGCATGCGTTCACATGCAGGTGTTGCAAGCAAAATGTTTACCGCACTGGCAGCTGAAGGTATTAACATCCTGATGATCTCTACTTCTGAAATCAAAATTTCAGTGATTATTGAAGAAAACTATCTGGAACTTGCAGTTCGTTCACTGCATACCGCCTTCGGTCTAGACCGCGAACAAGGTGAATCAAGCGTACGCGCTTAAGAGGAATGACAAAATATTGTCATTGTTTGACAGTATTCTATAAATCTCTACAAAAATTCAGAGCCACTATAGTTTTTTTTATAGTGGCTCTGTTATATTAAGCCTGAGGATTTTTGAAAAACTGAGATAGATTAAAATCTTTCACCCAGATGACAGAATTTCTATCCAGATTTTATTTTTTAATTTTTGGTTGTGTTTTTGTTTTATATTCAATAGATTGCAGGTTTTGCATTTTGCAAGGAGAGAAACATGCTGATTTTGACTCGACGTGTCGGGGAAACTTTAATGATTGGAGACCAAGTCAGCGTGACTGTGCTTGGTGTAAAAGGTAATCAGGTTCGTATTGGGGTCAATGCTCCGAAAGAAGTCTCTGTGCACCGTGAAGAGATTTACCAGCGTATCCAGCATGAACGTGCAATGCATGAACATCTTCAGCATATCGATCAGGATTTCCAACCTTCGTATGAAGATGAAAACCAAACACAAAATAACTTTAACCGTTAATTTTTGTGTAAATCATAAAGCGGCTTTGAAGCCGCTTTTAATTGATCTATACTTTAATGAATACACATTTCAATATTCAGAACCTTTAAATTAAATAAGAATTAAAGTTCTGCGCCCTGCTGTTCCAGCAATGCTGCAACTACCTTTTTTACCGGCCCAAAACTACGACGGTGCTCATCAATCACCCCATGCAAGGCAATCGCTTCAAAATGTGCTTTGGTTGGATAGCCCTTGTGCTTGGCAAAACCAAATTGTGGATGCTTTAGATCCATCTCAATCATTTGATGATCACGGGTAACTTTGGCCAGAATACTGGCAGCAGAAATTTCTGCATGCAAAGCATCGCCACCAATGATCGCGTCACAGCTCATCGTTAGCCCCTGAGGGACTTTATTGCCATCGACCAGCACATGCTTAGGTTGAATCGCTAAAGCTTCTACAGCACGGCGCATTGCCAGTAAGGATGCCTGCAGAATATTATGCTCATCAATTTCTGCTGCTGACGCCTCAGCAATTGCCCAAGCCAGCGCTTTTTCCTGAATTTCGATAAAAAGTTTTTCACGTTTCTTTTCAGTCAGTTTTTTAGAGTCATTTAAACCTTCAATCGGGTTATTTGGATCTAAAATTACCGCGGCCGCCACCACTGAACCGACCAGCGGTCCACGCCCTGCTTCATCTACACCAGCAATTTTCATGTCATTTCCCATAAAAAATAGGCTGAACCTGTCAGCCTATTTCAATTTAATCCTGGCTTAGTTTACAGCTTCAGCCACACAAGCGTTAATGGTTTTTGCAACCACATTGCCCACGATTGTGGTACGTGCCACCGGATCAATCGCAGCAGTCGCCAAATCAACCGCTGTCACATTTTGCGGTGCTTTTTCGCTGACACAGCCACAAATTTCAGACTGGATATTTTGCTTTTGTGTTGTGGTCATTAAACGTGTTGCCGTTTGCCACGCTGGAATATTATTCAGTTCAGTGGTGCATTTTGCATTGATCGCGATTTTAAGCGCAGTGCCGCCCAGTTGTTGAGTGGTACTTGGCGCCTCAGAAGTGCCTGTCGCTGTACACGCTGATAAAACCAGAGTCAGTGGCGCAAGTACAGCCAATAATTTTTTCACAGATATATTCCTTATTCATTCATAGATGAAGACTGTCGCTATTGTGCCGAAATTCACCTGAATAAGAAATCTAAAAATCACTAAGCATGTTTAATCTACAGCCAACCAATTTAATAGATGTTGCATGAAAGCCACCATAGCGTTGCAGATTTGGAATTGCTGAATTGATTCACCCTTTGCTAAGGTTCGGCCTTATTGAAGAGCAACGGAATATCTAGATGAATAAATCACTGTATTACACACGAACAGCGCAATGGCTGCATTGGATCATGGCGGTTATTTTTATTGCGGCCTGGCTCATCGGTTTTTATAGTGGTAATTTTTTAAGTTATGACGTTGATGGCAGCTTTAAGGGTGATGTGATTTCACTGCATAAAAATATTGCAACCACCATTATTTTCCTGCTCGTTGTTCGGATTTTCTGGCGCTATACCCATCCTGCACCGTCACTGCCTGAGAGTATGTCACCGCGGATGAAAACGTTGGCACATGCTGGTCATCTGGCGCTGTATTTCATGCTGATTGCCCTACCCCTTACAGGTTGTTTGTATAGCTGGAGTTTGGGTTATCCAGCACCGGTGCTGTATTTATTTAACCTGCCACCCCTCATTGCCGAAAACTCGGCTGTGACCGCTATTGTTAAGCCCTTGCATATCTGGCTTTCCTGGGCAGTCGGCGTTCTACTGGTTGGCCATATTGCCGCAGCCTTTAAACATCATTTTATCGATAAAGATCATGTATTAAAAAGTATGACCCAGCAGGATAAATAATTAGACCATTAATATGGGCTAAATAATGTTTCCAGTCTGTGCTTGCAGGCTGTTTCATTAAATAAATTCCTTGAGACAACTTCTGAGACTGTTTGCAATCGCTTTTTGCGTCAGTTCTTTTTTGGCTGCTTCATCAACTGTGGCTTTTAACAAAGTTTTGGCAGGCACATCTTTTAACGCATGCTCACCCACACATGAACACACATTTTTCTCAAGTTCAACTTTACTGGTGTCCTGCATTAAGTAGGTCGAAACTTTCCAAACTTTGGAATTTTGCAGCTCTTTACTGCATTGATATTCAATCAAAGGTTTTAAAGTACGCTGTGTCAATGTCATATCCGCACTAGAACAGGCAGAAATCAACAATATGCTGAGGAGCAGAATTAAACTTTTCAATTTCATATTGGCCTATAAAAATGATAAAGGCAGAGCGAACTCTGCCTTTTGTAAAAACTTAAATCAAGGCACGGATCTGGTTGATCCATTTCTCTTTTTCAGCCTCTGGAATAAACGACGCTTCAAAGGAGTGCGTTGCCAACTGCTTTAATTCCTCGTTACTCAAGTCTAGCGCTTCAGCAATGGCAATAAAGTTGTCATTCATATAGCCACCAAAATAGGATGGATCATCTGAGTTGACTGTAACATGGACACCCTGCTGCAAGAGACGACGGATATTATGCTGCTGCATATCCTCGACCACACAAAGCTTCAGATTTGACAGCGGGCACACCGTTAAGGGCATTTTTTCGCGAATCAACCGTTGCATTAACTCAGAATCTTCTTCTGAACGCACCCCATGATCAATACGATTAACTTTCAGTAAATCCAGAGCTTCCCAGACATATTCTGCCGGGCCTTCTTCGCCCGCATGTGCTACGACCAAAAACCCTGCTTCACGCGCTTTGGCAAAGACACGTTCAAATTTAGAAGGTGGATGCCCGACTTCACTTGAATCCAGACCAATCGCAATAATCTGGTCTTTATAGGGCAATGCCTGCTCCAGCGTTTCAAAGGCCGCCTCTTCACTTAAATGACGCAGGAAACACATGATCAAATGTGAGCTGATTCCAAGCTTGGCCTTGGCATCATCGCAGGCTTTTTGCAGGCCATTGATGACGGTCGCAAAAGCAATTCCACGGTCGGTATGCGTTTGCGGATCGAAGAACATTTCTGTATGCACCACATTGTCTTCGGCACATTTTTCAAAATAGGCCCAAGCCAGGTCATAAAAGTCCTGTTCATGGATCAGTACATTGGCCCCGGCATAATAAATATCCAGGAAGGACTGAAGATTATGGAAATTATAAGCCTGCTTAACTTCCTCGACAGATTTATACGGGATGGCAATCTGATTACGCTGAGCGATTGCAAACATTAGCTCAGGCTCAAAAGTGCCTTCAATATGAACATGAAGCTCGGCTTTTGGCAAAGCGCGAATCAACTCAAGACGGTTCATCACTTCTCCTCGTGAAACCTTTAAATAATAAAAAAGGGCGCAAACTCAGTTTACACCCTTTCTGAATGTAGAAAAATTAGCCACCAAACAGTGCGAATTTAAGCGTCCATAGAACGGCAATAATCCAGACCATATACGGTACAGTCGCAGCCTTACCAGTCAACAACTTGATCAGTGCATAGCTGATAAAGCCCATCGCAATACCATCCGCAATCGAATAAGTAAATGGCATAAATACGATGGTTAAAAATGCCGGTACTGCCTCAGTAATATCTTCCCAGTCAATATGGACGATACCCTGAATCATCAACACACCAACAAATAACAATGCTGGCGCAGTGGCAAAACTCGGAACTGATTGTGCAAGCGGTGCCAGGAATAAACAGGCAATAAATAGTAATCCAACCACCACGGCGGTTAGACCGGTACGACCACCTGCTGCCACACCCGCAGAAGATTCAATATAAGGCGTAGTTGAAGAAGTACCCAGTGCCGCACCAGCAACAATCGCTGATGAGTCAGCAAATAAGGCTTTCTTCAAACGTGGTAATTTCCCGTCTTTTAACAGACCTGCACGATGCGAAACACCGACCAACGTCCCGGTAGAGTCAAACAGATCGACCAGGAAGAAAACAAAAATCACCCCAATTAAACTGGCAGTAAAGAGGCCTTCAAAATCCATTTGCATGAATGTTGGAGCCAGCGATGGAATATGACCCACTACACCCTGGAATTCGTTATAACCTAGTGCCGTTGCAATGGCAGTCACCACCAGAATACTGATGATAATCGCACCACGGACTTTAAACTGGTGCATTACCACAACCAACAAAAAGCCAAAAAGTGCTAATAATACAGAAGGTTGTTTCAGATCACCCAAGCCCACCAGTGTGGCTGGATTATCCACAATAATTCCGGCATTTTTCAGTGCAACCAATGCCAGGAACAAGCCAATACCACCACCAATCGCGAGCTTGAGCGACATTGGAATTGCATTGACAATGGCTTCACGTATTTTAAACAGGCTAATGGCAATAAAGACCAGACCTGAAACAAAAACTGCACCCAAGGCGGTTTGCCAAGGCACCCCCATTCCCAGACATACAGAATAGGTAAAGAAGGCATTTAAGCCCATGCCTGGTGCCAGCGCAATTGGATAATTCGCAATCAGGCCCATGACTAAACAGCCAATCGCAGCTGCAAGACAGGTTGCTACAAAGACAGCCCCATGATCCATTCCTGTTTCGGACAAGATCATTGGATTGACAATAATGATGTAACACATGGTTAAGAATGTAGTTACACCAGCCAGAACTTCTGTACGGAAACTGGTTTTGTTTTCACTCAGTTTAAACAGACGTTCAAGCATATTTTCTGAAGATGGATTAGGAGTCGTCATGACCTAGCCCCTATTGAGTAAACTTTATGCTTCAAGCACGCCGTCAAATAAATGAAATTTCACAAAAAATTCATTTATTTTGAGGATGTGTTAGCAACGAATATGCCAGTATAGCCATTTGACGGGTTCAAATGTTTGAACAGCTTACAGCCCCAGGGCTATGCTATAAAAACCCCAAAAAATCTAAACAAAAAAGCTGCATAACTTTTATGCAGCTCTATTTAATGATATAAATCAAATGCTTAGAAAGATGAAGTTTGCTTCATCTTTATAGGTGGCAAATTATAACACATTGATTTCTGATTGCTTCTTTGATTTTATACTTTATTTAAAATCAATCTATTTAATTCGAATATTTTTAATATTTTATTATATTTATTATTGAGTTAATTTTATTAATTACGCTAAATTGAAAAAAAAGAAAATTGATGCATGTGTTAATGTCGATGCCGATTAGAGTCTAACAATTTGCTGGAGTCACGCGCTTCATTCAAGACATGACGGATTTTTTCGTATTTTCTGATTTCTGCCTGTTTATGCACGCAGAATCCTAATACACTGACCATTAACACAAAAACAGGAATAGCATGTATTTTCATTTTTATTATTCTGCTTTGTAACACTGTGCAATTATGCTAACAAAAAACCTAATAAACTTGTGACTTACTTTACATTTAACCCGATAGAATGCACTTCTTAAACCGTTTAGCGATATTTTTCTATCGTTTTATTTATTATTACTTAATTAATTTTTCATTCTTTCTCAAAAATCTATTGCGCTAAATGCTCCCCAAAGTTAATAAATTAAATATTTGAATATTAAATACTTATTTGTTTAAATAAAAATTTCTATTGAAAATAAAAATATAAAAATATAAAAATTAATGAAAATTCCCTGATTTAAAATATATTAACTTGAGCTATTTTATTCAGCTTTTCCCAGAAATATCAGTTTCAATTTTCTGTAAAAAACGACTCGATAAATGAGATTTTACGCATTATTTCAATGAGTTCAGCGATAATTCTAATTTTTTATCTCGCTTAAAATTTGCGAAAGACGCTAAAAACCACATTTGTACCGAAGTGCAGCCAATCAACTCCCCCGTGACACTCAATATTTAAAAAACGATTAAAGCTGGATAAATAACATTTCAATACTCATAGCTCCCAATACCGCCTAGAAACCAATTATTCTATGCGGTAGCGGAATAACGTTATTTATGCACTGATTTGTTCATCACGTTTAAATACCAATTCACCTTTAAGTGAACTATCGGCATCAAAATAATAACCATCGGTATTGAATGCTTTGAGTTCTTCGGCACGTTCAATTCTATTTTCAACAATAAAACGTGCCATCAAACCACGTGCTTTTTTAGCATAGAAACTAATCACTTTATATTTGCCATTTTTCTGATCCAGAAATACTGGCTTAATAATCTCTGCCTGAATTTTGCGCTCGTTCACCGATTTATAATATTCATCAGAAGCAATATTCACCAAGATCTCAGACTGGGCTGCTGCTAAATCTTGATTGATCAGATCAGTGATGTGATGTGCCCAGAAGTCGTATAAGTTATGCCCGCGAGAATTGGCCAATTTGGTTCCCATTTCCAGACGATAGGGCATCATCAGATCCAAGGGACGCAAAAGCCCATATAAACCAGACAACATACGCAAATGCTGTTGTGCAAAGTGCAGATCTTCCTGCTTTAAGCTATAAGCATCCAGACCGGTATAGACATCTCCTTTAAAGGCAAAAATAGCCTGACGTGCATTGGCTAAATTAAAATCTGGTTGCCAGTCCTGGAAACGTGCTGTATTTAAATTGGCAATTTTTTCACTGACACTCATCAAACTGGAAATTTCTGTTGCAGAAAGTGTGCGACAAGCTTTGATCAAATCCTGCGAATGTTCTAATAATCTGGCTTGAGTAAATTGGTCAGTGGGTAATGGGGTATCGTAATCGAGCGTTTTGGCTGGAGAAATTAAAGCGAGCATGGCAACCTGGTCAAAAAATGATTAATCAAACTATATCAGTCTGCTTATTTTAATTCCAATTCATGTTTTTATTCACCATAATCGTTAAAATGCGCGATTCTCCTGTTAATCATCGGTATTTATATGTCCGAGCAAATTTTCCTTCAAGGACCTGCGGGTCAGATTGAAGTTTTTGTGGATTATCCTCAGGGTGAAGTGAAAGGATTCGCGGTAGTTTGTCACCCCCATCCCTTGCAAGGTGGTACGCCCCAGCACAAGGTTCCCGTTCTATTGGCACAAATGTATATGGAACGTGGCTGTGTTGTGTATCGTCCGAGTTTTCGCGGTTCTGGTCAAAGTGAAGGTATACACGACGAGGGCTTCGGTGAGACGGATGATGTATTAGAAATCATTCGGTTTGCTCGCAGTCAGCATATTGGGCTGTCTTTTTATGCGGGCGGTTTTAGTTTTGGTGCGCATGTCATGGCAAAGAGCTATGCAGCCTTACCTGTAGAACTGCAACCCAAACAAACTATTTTATGTGGCCTGCCAACTGCAACAGTTGCCGGTATTCGCCATTATGTTACGCCAGCAATTAAAGGTGATATTCTGTTCATTCATGGTGAGGGTGATGAAGTAACCCTGCTGTCGGATATGATTGAATGGGCAAAACCACAGCGTCATTTAGTGACCGTATTGCCTGGTGCCAATCATTTCTTTACTGGCTATTTAAAGCAATTGCGGATTGCAATGACCCGCTACTTAGCGCTTGGCTAAATAATAAAACCCGTCAGATGATGGGTTTTTTTATGCTTCTCACAGCAGTTTTTCAGCTAAGTGATAAATCATTGCCCGACATTTAGCTTGTTGTACTATATCAACAATCTTTCCACCCAAACGTTCAACGACTTTTCGGCTCGCTCAATTTTCTTCGGCTACAGGATAAATTAATCGCTGACGATTTAAGTCATCAAGGGCATAACCAACCAGAGCATCAACCGTTTCACAACCATATTTATGACCATGCGGGCTTTCCTTGATCCAAATTCCAAGCTATGGCACTTCATCCTTTAAACGATCTAAACCACAAAGCCCCATAAATTTCAGACTTTCCGCATGGCGTATCACAAACACATATTCTTCATGAGCTGCCATATTCTCTAGCCATTTTTGCCATATTGTTGCAAATGCTTGTTCAGATTCTGGCAGACCCCATGTCATAAAACGCGTCAAACTTGGGATAATCGCGGCATAAGCTTCTCAGGCATCTGATGCACGAAACTAGCTGAGTATCAGACACTCACTTTGGCGTTGAGATCAAATTATAGTGGAGTTATGAATTAGTTCTTCCATTCAAACTCGCTAAAGCTTTCCTGCTCTTTGAGCGAGGTTTCTACTGCTTGTGCAAGCTGATTGAGCAGACTTCGTTCGGTAATACGATCGAGCCAATCTTGTTCTTCTTCAGGATATGAGGCAATTTCACAGACCAGATGCCCCTGCTCATCTCTGGTTTCACAACTCACAGATAAGGGCAATGCATGTTCATCCACGCTCACCGCAACCTGAGCACCACTTTGACTTAAGGTCTGAAAGCCATGTTTACCTAATGTTTCGGCAAGAAAATGCGCTACATATTCCTGGGTTTCCTGACCATCCCGGGGCTGCTGGCTTTGTGTATTGGCCATGAATTTTAATTTTCGCATCGCTACATCCTAATGGCTTTTTTCTTGTATGGGTTTAGCATAAGCAATATAAACAAAACAGCCAAGCAAAAGCTTGGCTGTTTCACATAATTTTAAAAATTATTCTGAAACTTGAATAGGCAAACCTGCAATTGAGGTCAGTTCTGTAAAGGTCGGGAAACTGGTGGCTACCGTTTCCGTACCGACAATCTTGATCTGCTCCGAATTACGTAAACCGGCAATCGAAAAACTCATTGCAATGCGATGATCATGATGCGATTCAATTTCACCACCGGTAAAGATTGGCGACCAGTCACCTGATTTGCCCTTCCCTTCGATAATAATGCCATCTTCAGTTGGGGTACAGTCAATGCCCATGGTTTGCAGGCCATCTGCCATCACCTGAATACGGTCCGATTCTTTTACGCGAAGCTCGGCAGCACCGGTCAAAATCGTCTGACCTTCGGCACAGGCAGCAGCAATAAACAGCGCCGGGAATTCATCAATCGCCAATGGCACCTGATCTTCAGGCATATGAATGCCTTTAAGCGTACGCGTACCACGAATACGGATATCTGCAATCGGTTCACCGCCAGCAATGCGTTCATTTTCAACGGTAATGTCCGCACCCATCTGTTTCAGGATTTCGATCACGCCAGTACGGGTCGGGTTGATACCAACAGCCTCTAAGGTCACATCCGAATTTTCAGTAATCGCAGCGCCGACCATAAAAAACGCTGCCGATGAGATATCCGAAGGTACTTGGATATTAGTACCGACCAATTTACCGCCACCTTGTAATGAAATCCGGTTGCCTTCAGTTTTCACTTCATAACCAAATGCACGCAACATACGCTCAGTATGGTCGCGGGTTGGTTCAGGTTCAGTCACTGCGGTTTCGCCATTTGCCCATAGGCCCGCCAGCAAAATACCTGATTTTACCTGCGCTGATGCCATTGGCAAATCGTACTGAATGCCTTGTAGTTGCTGGTTACCTGTAATCGAGACAGGCGGAGTTCCACGTTCACCCGTGGTCTGAATCAGTGCACCCATTTCACGTAAAGGCTTGGCAATACGTTCCATTGGGCGTTTAGATAGGGATGCATCACCGGTCATCACTGAATCAAATTTCTGCGCTGCCAGCATACCGGACAGTAAACGCATTGAAGTACCTGAGTTGCCCATATAAATGGCAGACTGTGGCGCTTTAAGACCATGCATACCGACGCCATGAATGGTGACTTCACCATTTTTAGGGCCTTCGATGCTGACGCCCATGTCACGAAAAGCCTGCAAAGTTGCCAGTGCATCTTCACCTTCAAGGAAACCAGTCACATGTGTTGTACCTTCAGCGATGGCACCAAACATGATCGAGCGATGTGACACAGATTTGTCACCTGGCACGGTAAATTTACCTTGAAATGTCTTGGCACCCGGCTGAATGGTAAATTGTTGTGTCACTTTATTTTTCTCCATGAAAGGTTTCTTGGCGAGCATATGGTTGAAATGCTGGCGAGCTGCCTGCGCATGACCCAATAAGCCCATCAATGCTTGGGAATCTTCATCTTCGATCAATTTGCGAATCATCGCGAGCTGCTGTTCAAAGCCATCTACGGCATTCAGAACTGCTTTTTTGTTGGCAAAAAAGATGTCATGCCACATTTGTGGATCACTGGCGGCAATCCGCGAGAAATCACGGAAGCCACCGGCAGCATAACGAAATATGTCTAAGTTGTCTTCACGTTTGGCCAGTTGTTCGACCAGATTAAACGCCATTAAATGCGGAAGATGACTGGTATGTGCCAGCACTTCATCGTGCTTGTCCACATCCATGCAAATCACTTCGGCTTTGGCCGCTTGCCACAGTTGAATCAGCTTCTCCACGGCCCAATCGCTACTGCTTGGCAGTGGCGTCAAAATTACCTTGTGATTGGCAAATAGATCGACTTTTCCTGCATGTACACCGGTATGCTCTGCACCTGCAATCGGATGACCCGGCACAAAACCTGCTGGAAGCTGGTCACCAAAGACCGCTTTAGCCGCATCGACCACATTACCTTTGGTACTTCCCACATCAGTAATAATGACATTTTCTGTCAAATACGGCTGAATCAGCTCAAGTACTTTTTGTGTGGCACGTACCGGCAAAGCCAGAACAATCAGATCTGCACCTTTGACTGCATCTACAGGATCGGCATAGCCTTCAGAAATCAGACCAAGTGCCTTGGCATCTTCCAAAGTCTTGGACGAACGTGTCGATGCCACAATGTCATTGGCCAAGTGCTCGGCTTGAATGACACGCGCCAGACTTGAACCAATCAGTCCAAGCCCGATAAATGCAACTTTTTCAAACAATGGCTGCGACATGAATTAAGCTTTTGCCTCTAAACCCAATACTGTAGCAAGCGCGCTTAAGAATTTCGCGTTTTCTGCTTCAGTACCAATCGATACACGAATGTGGCTGGAAATACCGACCGGACGTACAATCACCCCTTGTTTCAGCAAACCGTTGAAGGTTGCTGCGGGGTCTGCCTGTACATCAACCAGAATAAAGTTAGCACGAGAAGGCACATAGTTCAGACCCAAAGCCTTAAAACCTGCTTCAAGTTGCGCCATACCGGCTTTATTTACTTCGCGAGAACGCGCGATAAAGTCTTCATCTTTCAGTGCAGCCACCGCAGCGACCATGGCCAAATGATTGACATTAAATGGCTGACGAATACGGTTTAAATAATCGGTCACTTCAACCGATGCCAAGGCAAAACCAACACGCAGTGCAGCCAGACCATAGCACTTCGATAAAGTACGGCTGACAATCAGATTTGGATATTGTTGCAGGAATTTCAGGCTATTGAAATTTTCCGGGAAATATTCCACATACGCTTCGTCTAGCACCACAATTACATTTGCAGGGACTTTTTGCATGAAAGCTTCAAATTCAGCTTCTTCGAACCAGGTTCCGGTCGGATTGTTCGGATTGGCAATGAAGACGAGTTTGGTATTGTCCTGAATTGCTGCTGCCATCGCTTCAAGGTCATGTGAAAAACCTTGGGCAGGTACTTCAATCGCTTGTGCATTAATGGCTTGAGTGACCAGTGCATAAACCGCAAATGCGTGCTGGCTATATACCACAGAATCGCTTGAAGAAACGAAGGCACGGGCAAACATTTCTAGCAAGTCGTTTGAACCATTGCCCAGCGTAATCTGATCATGATTAAAACCAAACTGAGTTTTAATCTGATCTTTCAGGATAAAGCCACCTCCATCTGGATAACGGCCAATTTCAGCAATTTCCGCAGCGACTGCTTCTTTGACTTTATCTGAACAACCCAGCGGGTTTTCATTGGATGCCAGTTTGACGATATCGGTAAGACCCAACTCACGCTCAAGTTCACTGATCGGTTTACCTGGCTGATATGGCTTTAATTTTGAGATGCCTGAATTGGCTGGAACAAACGACATTTTAGACTTCCAATTTTAGGTATAAAACAGTGGTCAGCACCCTCGCCCTGACCACGGATAGCTGACTTAAAGTACAGCGGCAGGATATGAACCAAGCACGCGAACTTCTTTCACCAAAGGACGAATTTCTGCAATTGCAGCTTTGACATGTTCCTGCTCAATATGACCTTCAAGATCAATGAAGAACACATAAGCCCATTTTTCCGGAAGTGCTGGACGCGTTTCAATACTGGTCAAGCTGATATTGTGCTTGGCAAATGGCGCCAGAATTTCCAGCAATGCACCAGCACGGTCATGTGCAGAAATCAGTAATGAGGTTTTATCATTGCCACTTTGAGGCACTTTTTCACGGCCAATCACCAAGAAACGTGTGGTATTTTCCGGATTGTCCTCAATATTGCCATGCATAATTTCAAGATTATAAATACTTGATGCAATTTCAGAAGCAATCGCAGCAGAATGCCATTCATTTTGAATACGGCGCGCAGCCTCAGCATTAGAATTTAAAGCCACACGTTCTACACCCGGATAATGCGCGTCTAGCCATTTACGACATTGCGCCAAAGTCTGCTGATGTGCATAAATCTGTTTAATACTGTCTTTACGGGTATTTTCAGAAATCAGAAATTGATGATGAATCGGCAATTCAACTTCGCCAATCACATTCAGGTTCGAAGTTTTAAAACAGTCCAGGGTATGATTGACTACACCTTCAGAGGAATTTTCCACCGGCACCAAACCATAATGGGCACTGCCCGCCTCGACTTCACGGAAGACTTCATCAATTGTCGGTAAAGGTCGAACCACCGCATCATGACCAAAGTGCTTGAGTACCGCAGAATGGGTATAGGTTCCGACTGGCCCTAGAAACGCAATACTTTGCGGAGCTTCAAGCGCAAGACAAGCGGACATGATTTCACGGAACAGACGTGCCATGGTGGTGTCGGACAATGGCCCTTCATTACGCTCCATGACATTGCGCAACACCTGTGCTTCACGTTCTGGGCGGTAAAACAGCGGACTTTCTTCTGAAGCAAACTTTGCTTTTGCAACTGCTTCAGCCAAACGTGCCCGGCGGTTAATCAATTGCTGGATTTGCTGATCAACAGAATCGATATCCTCACGAATTTTTGCCAAATCAAGAGAAGTCGTGGTGTTTTGATCGTCGTTGATCATTGTTATGTCGCCCTTCATAAACCTTATCTGTTCAGTATAACAATAGTGAGCTTTAAAATGTTACGCAATATGACATTGCTAGATTAAGTCTTAAAAACAGACAGTTGGTTTTAACCACTCATCGCTTTTAGTCATATCTGGTAACATTTAGTTCAGCATTTTGGCTTGATTTACATTATCAAATTGTAAACTTAGCCTGTCCATCTTAACTGATTTTAATGAATATGAAATATCACTATTTCTTAATCTATATAGCGGTTTTAAGCATAAGAAAATTAAAATAATAGCTTTGTACTTGTCTTTTTTGACCTATTAAAATCTGAGATATCTTTCACAATAAAATGCACGCTCCTCACGCTCATCTCTCTTATTTAATATTGATTTTCCTAAATTTTTTACATGAAATTACTACTCTGTTACAAAGTAGAGACGTTTTTTCAACCTTTAACAGCTAGTCTAATTTAAATCATGAGTTGGGGGGATCAATCATGCCAAAAAGAATAGCAGTACTTATAACAAATAATTTTGAAGACCAAGAATACCTAGAGCCAGTGGCTGCCTTGCTGGCTGCCCATCATAGCGTCTGCAATATCGAACTTAACGCAGGCAAAGTGGTCTATGGGCTGCATGGCTGTTCTGCCGTGACCATCGACCGTGGCATCGAACAAATCAGTATTGATGACTTTGATGCCTTGCTGATTCCAGGGGGCGAATCTGCGGTTTCTCTCTCTACCGATGTTCGGGTGCTACAGTTCATCCATGCCTTCAATCAGGCCAAAAAAGCTATTTTCAGTTTATGTGATGCATCCTTATTACTGTGTGAAGCAGATGTGCTGAAAAATCGGATTATTACCAGTATCCGGGCGCATGCGAGTCGCGTACAGCATGCGGGTGGAACCTATTATGATGTAGAACTGGTAAATGATAATAACCAGTTGATCTCATCGCGCCTGCCCAACGATTTGCCCATTTTTATTCATGAATGTTTGAATGTCTTAAAATCATAAAATTTAAAACAGAATCACTGTCTCTTTGCTATACTTTGCCTGTAAAAAAGAGTCCTTAACAGGACTCTTTTTTTTATCAATAAATTAACGTCCTAACAGACCACGCGCTACAATTTCTTTCATGATTTCATTGGTACCACCATAAATCCGTTGAATACGGGCATCGACAAAGAAGCGTGAAATTGGATATTCAGTCATGTAGCCATAACCACCAAAGAGCTGAAGCAGATTGTCAGCAATCTTCATCTGCATATCGGTAGAAAAACTTTTCAATGCCGCTGCAGTTTCGACATCCAGTTTCCCTTGCATATAAAGCTCAAGATTCTGGTTATAAAAAGCTGCGGTCGCCAATTCATCAATTTTCGCTTGTGCCAAAACAAAACGAGTATTCTGGAATTGACCGATGGCCTGACCAAAAGCCTGACGCTCTTTCACATATTGCGTGGTCACATCAATAGAACCACGAATTGCACCCAAGGCTGTTGCTGCGATGGCGGTACGCTCACGCGGTAATTCCTGCATCAAATAAGTAAAACCCTGCCCCGGTTGACCGAGTAACTGGTCTTTCGGCACCTTGACATTGTCAAAGAACAGTTCCGAAGTATCTTGCGCATGCAGGCCAATCTTGTCCAGATTAGTGCCTTTTTTAAAGCCTTCCAGATGCGTGTCGGCCAGTAACAAAGAAACGCCTTTGGCACGCGCTTGCGGATCGGTTTTGACTGCCAGTACCACCAGGTCGGCATGCTGACCATTGGAAATAAAGGTTTTTGAGCCATTTAATACATAGTAATCATCCTGCAAGATGGCACTGGTACGCATGGCTTGCAAGTCTGAGCCGGCACCTGGCTCGGTCATACCAATCGCACCGACCACTTCACCGCTCACCATTTTCGGCAACCAGTGTTTCTTCTGCTCTTCAGTTCCAATGTGCAAGATATAGGGTGCAGCAATATCCGAATGACAGGACAATCCTGTAGAAATGGCACTGTATCCGGCACGTGCAGACTCTTCAATCAGCATCAATGAATAATCGGTTGGCACCCCATAGCCGCCATATTCCTCCGGAACATCGACACACAAGAAACCATTTTCACCAAGTGCATTCCAGACTGAACGTGGCATCAGGCCTTCGTGCTCCCATTGTTGATAATACGGTGCGACATGTTCATTCATAAAGCGTTTAAAATTGTCGCGGAATAATTCTAGATCGGCATCGTAGGCAAGCATTCGGTTGTCCTTATACTGTTTATCGTTTTATTTCCTGTTTTACAGACTATCTACTTTCAGCTTTACTGTCATGTACTGGCATCTATCTTTTACTAACTTTGCAGTCAATAAAAAAGGAAGCCGAAGCTTCCTTTTTCTTTCAAACATTAGAATTAATGGGCGTTATTGCCTTCTTGCGCCATTTTTTCATCAATTTCTGATGGATTTGCCAATGCATAGTTCAGCTTGTCCATATCGAGCTGGCCTACCCATTTTGCAACAACCAAAGTCGCCAAAGAGTTACCCACCAGATTGGTCAAGGCACGCGCTTCAGACATGAAACGGTCAATACCGAGAATCAAGGCCAGACCTGCAACAGGAATATTGCCCACAGCAGCCAAGGTTGCCGCCATCACAATAAAGCCAGAACCCGTGACACCTGCCGCACCTTTAGATGAAATCAACAGTACCAGAAGAAGGGTAATCTGATGAGACAAATCAAGTTGTGTATTGGTCGCCTGCGCAATAAAGATCGCAGCCATGGTCAAATAGATTGAAGTTCCATCTAGGTTAAATGAATAACCGGTTGGAATCACCAGACCTACCACTGATTTTTCAGCACCAGCAAGTTCCAGTTTTTTCAACATACGTGGCAATACTGATTCTGAAGAAGAAGTACCCAGTACAATCAGCAGTTCTTCACGGATCAGGCGAATCATCTTCATGATACTGAAACCCGCAAAACGCGCAATTGAACCCAGTACGATGAAAATAAACAGTACGCAGGTGATATAGAAACAAATGATCAACTGTGCCAGCTGAGCAAGCGAACCAATACCATATTTACCAATGGTAAAGGCCATCGCACCAAATGCACCGATTGGCGCCAGTTTCATTATCATGTTCACAATATTGAAGAATACATGTGAAATCTGGTCGATGAGCTTCAGGACTGGCTTGCCTTGATCACCCAGCTTATGCAGCGCGAAACCAAAAATGATCGCGAACAACAGAACCTGTAGAATTTCGCCTTCCGCAAATGCACCTACCACCGTATTTGGAATGATATTCATCAGGAAGTCGATCGTCGACTGTGACTCACTTGTAGCGACATATTTGCTGATGCCCGTGGTATCCAGTGATGCAGGATCAACGTTCATGCCTACACCTGGCTTGACGATGTTAATCACCACCAGACCGATGACCAACGCAATCGTGGAGACGATTTCGAAGTAAAGTAAAGCAACACCACCAGTTTTACCCACTGATTTCATGCTTTCCATACCCGCAATACCGCTGACCACGGTACAGAAAATCACCGGTGCGATGATCATTTTGATCAGGCGGATAAATGCATCACCCAGCGGTTTAAGCTGTTCACCCAAGCCAGGAACATACTGTTCTACACCATTGATAATTTGCGTACCACTCGGCGAGAAATGCCCGACCAGAATACCTGCAATAATAGCCACAATCACTTGAAAATACAGTGACTTATAAATCGGTTTTTTCGCCATAATAAATCTACTTGAACGATATCTGAAAATAAAAAGACCATTTTGAGAAATGCACTGATCTGTTCATCTGCTCTGAAGATGAACTGGATCAAATCTCAATAGGCTCAAGAGAATGTTCAAAATGAAAATCAGCCACGCATTCAATCTGACGCGCAGCATCAGACCAAAGTATTAAATGGGAGAAAGAGATTAAGAAAACTTAAACAAACTCTAAAAATTGTCTGAATTTTACTGAAAAATCCCATTAAATGTGCATAAAGTCTTATGCAATTGCCTGCTTTTTGCTCGCATTGAATTAGACATTAGTCGATAATCAGATTTAAATGCCTGTTTTCCGTATACTGAAAGCTTTGTTAATTTTAGACCCTCCTCATTGACCCCAATATTTGCTGCAAGCTGTATAAGTTATGAATACCAAAAGAAATATTTATAAAGATTTCGAACATCCCTTTGCCCAATATGTACGCATCGTGGGGAAAGGAAAAAATGGCGCCCGCTCCCTCAGCTATGATGAAGCCTATCAAGCCTTTAGCATGATTCTGAAAGATGAAGTGCTCGATGTGCAGCTAGGGGCGTTCTTGATGTTATTGCGGGTCAAAGAAGAGTCTGTAGATGAGTTAGCCGGTTTTGTTCAGGCCACACGCGACCAGCTTGACTTTAAGCAGCTGGATGTCGATCTGGACTGGTCCTCTTATGCAGGCAAGCGCAAGCATTATCCATGGTTTATTCTGGCAGCACTGACGTTGGCCAAGCATGGTTATACTATTGTGATGCATGGTGCCGCTGGTCATACCATGAACCGGGTTTATACCGAACAAGTGTTAACTTGCTTAGGCTATCCAATCTGTCAAAATGATGATGAAGTGGAGCAGCAATTACAGCAACGACATTTTGCCTATATCCCGTTAGAGGTGATTTCTCCGATTCTGGCAGATCTGATTGGCCTACGAAATGTAATGGGACTGCGCTCCCCGATTCATACGCTGGCTCGTTTAATTAACCCGTTTAATGCCAAAGCAACGCTGCAAGCAATTTTCCATCCGGCTTATCGGGGTTCGCACCAACAGGCGGCTTTCCGCTTAGGTTATAAAAATAGTGCGGTGATTAAAGGTGAAGGGGGCGAATTTGAGCGTAATCCGGATGCCAAAACCCTGATCTGCGGTATTAAAGATGGCGAACTGTACGAATATGAACTACCGAAACTGACTGACAATCGTAGTCCGGTTGAGGAAGAACTGGATCTGGCCTTATTTAAAGCAGTATGGGATGGTCAGCAAAGCCATGAATATGGCGAGATTGCGGTTACGGAAACCATGGGCATTGCGTTGTATAGCATGGGTGCATGTAAAAGCTATGAAGTTGCGATGCAAAAAGCCAAAGAATTATGGGTGAATCGTCACACCGTTTAAACTTTGAAATGTGTAGAAAAAAAGCATTGTTCCTTCATTGAACAATGCTTTTTTAAATATCTTTCGACTGACTCGACCTCAGTGCTTAGACAAAACGAATTGGCTTGAATTCCGGTTCATTCTTGTGATGATCATCATCACATTCCTCGCCTTCTTCTTTAGTACCGCGATCGATAAAACCGCTGCGCTCATTTTCAGGCAAGTTTTTCATTTCCCAGGCATAGACTGCCTGCATACAAGTCTGGCGTTGTTCCTGAGTTAGGGCTACACCATTTGGCCACTTTCCAATTTCAATTGCTGTTCTTAGGCGTTCAACAATCTCAGGATTGAGTACGGCAAGCATTTGTTCAATATTCATGATTTAATCCTGCTTAAAATAATCAAAGTCCTGATTCCACCCCAGTTTGGTTCGACAGGCATTATAAAAGTCATAGCCCGGTGGATGCAGAAGATTCAGTTTAAAGGGATGCTTGCGAATATGGACGCTATCGCCAACATTCAAAGACACACTGTGTTGTCCATCCGCACTGACCATCGGCAGTACGCGATTTTCACGAATCAGTAATTTAATTTCGCTGTGTCCACCGACCACAATCGGGCGTGAAGACAAGGTATGCGGATGCATCGGCACCAGCGCAATCGCATCCATACTCGGATGGACAATTGGCCCGCCCCCAGAAAGTGCATAAGCCGTAGAGCCGGTCGGCGTCGATACAATCAGGCCATCACTGTGCTGACGATAGACATACTGTCCGTCAATATTCAGTTCAAAATCGATCATATGCACCGATTTTCCTGAATGCAGTACCACATCGTTCAGTGCAATCGCATCGTAAATCACTTCGCCTTTGGAGCGAATTTCGACTTCGAGTAAAAAACGTCGCTCAGTCTGAAAATCACCTTTTAACACCTGATCCAACTTAAAGATGACTTCGGTTGGCTTAATGTCGGTTAAGAATCCCAGACGCCCCCGGTTAACGCCGATCACAGGAGTATTGTACTTGACCAGTGCGCGTGCTGCATGCAAAAGCGAACCATCCCCTCCTACCACAATGACCAGATCAACGACTTCACCAAGTAAAGCACGACTGACAGTTTGGGTATTGTTATATGGAACGAGTTCAGCTGTCGCTGCATCAAAAACAGGATGTAAGCCTAAATTCAGAAGATGATCATGAATAAGACATAAGGTTTCAACCACCGATGATTTATCAGGACGTCCTATTAACCCGATATTTCGAAAGGTTTTATGGGAAATTTGCACCAGTGTCGTCGCTCCGCTACGGATCTTGCATATCATAGCATTAAGCTATACCTGGATGATAATTTATAACAGGATGCTAGCTCGTCGCAAATTATTTGAAATATATTTGAATTAAGGAGAAATTGTGGGCTTTGATTTTAATTTTAAGCGCATTTATTGATTAAATATTGCAAAATGATTAAAAGCTTCGCATGATTAGCACAATTTCACAGGATCTTATAAGTATTTATGAAATCTGAACGTGGCATGGGGTTTTTTGCCTTAATTTTCTCGATTTTAGTCATTTCCATCTTTGTCGTATTTAGTATTTACCTGATTAAATTAGATAATATTGTACGCGAAAAATTTGAAGGTCAACGCTGGGATATTCCGGCGAAAGTTTTCGCACGTCCAATGGAAGTGTACGTCAATGCCCCAGTCAGTCAGCAGGATTTCCAACAAGAATTAAAATTACTCGGTTATAAAAACTCGGATAGTTATGCCAAGTCGGGCAATTTTGTCACTACGGGAAATACTTTATATGTACATACCCGTGGCTTTGATTTTGGTGATCGGGTTGAACCGGAACAAGTTCTGAAAGTGAGTTTTAATGCTAACCAAGTGACTGAGGTCAGCGCCACCAAGCCATCTTCTAGCGGTATTGCCCGACTGGAACCCTTATTGATTGGTGGAATTTATCCACAGCATAACGAAGACCGGGTACTGATCAAACTGAATAAAGTGCCTAAACCATTGATCGAAGCGCTCATCGCAACTGAAGACCGTAAATTCTATGAACACCATGGCGTATCTCCACGCGGTATTGCACGTGCTGTTGTCAGTAATATTACCGGTGGCAAACGTCAGGGTGGCTCGACTTTAACCCAGCAACTGGTGAAAAATTTCTATTTAACGCCTGAGCGTACCTTAAAGCGTAAAGTCAATGAAGCCTTTATGGCCATGCTGGTTGAATTACATTATGACAAGAATGAAATTCTGGAAGCTTATCTAAATGAAGTGAATCTCGGCCAAAATGGTAACTATTCAATTAATGGTTATGGCTTGGCTTCTCAGTTTTATTTTGGTCTGCCACTGCGTGAACTGAATATTTCCCAGCAGGCTTTTTTAGTCGGTCTGGTACAAGGCCCGAGTCTATATAACCCATGGCGTAATCCTGAAAGTGCGAAAAAACGCCGTGATATCGTCCTGAATAATATGCTGGTGATGGGCTATCTAAGCCAAGAACAATATGAAAAAGAAACCGCACGTCCATTGAACGTGATTTCAAAACCAACATTGGGCCCTGCACGTTTCCCGGACTTCCTGGATATTGTGCGTCGTCAATTACGCACTGACTATCAGGAAACTGACCTGACCAATCAGGGTCTGCGTATTTTCACCACGCTGGATCCTTTGGCTCAAACCCGAATTCAGGACAGTTTTAAGCAGACAGTCGCACGTTTAACCAAATCTAATCCGGGCCGTTTAAAAGACTTGCAGGGTGCAGTTTTGGTATCGCATCCGGAAAATGGTGAACTGGTTGCAGCAGTCGGCTCGACTCAAGACTTTACCGGCTTTAACCGTACAGTAGATGCCAAACGTCAGGTGGGTTCATTATTAAAGCCTGTGATTTACCTGAGTGCACTGGAATCAAATCGTTACCATTGGGCCAGTCCGATTGAAGACAGTGAAATTAGTGTGCAAAGTGATGGTAAGACCTGGACGCCGAAAAACTACAGTGGCCGTGGACATGGTGTCGTACCGATGTCACAAGCGCTGTCACAATCCTATAACCTGTCTACTGTACGTTTAGGACAAGAATTTGGTCTGTCTACCTTCATTAATCATCTGAAAAAATTTGGTGTCACTTCTGATATTCCATCCTATCCGTCTATTTATTTAGGCGCGGTGGATATGTCGCCAATGGAGGTGATGAATATTTATGGTAACTTCGCCACAGGTGGCTTTAAATATCCAACCAAGTCAATTCGTTCTGTGGTCGATGCCAATGGACGGATACTCGACCGTTATAGCTTAAGCGTACAACCAACCATTGATCCGGCTTCAGCCTATGCCCTGAATTATGGTCTGCAACAGGTCATGTCGAGTGGTACAGGCCGCGCAGCTTATAACAGTCTGCCGAGTAATCTGAATCTTGCAGGTAAATCAGGCACCACCAATGATAGCCGTGATTCATGGTTTGCCGGTTATTCAGGTAACTATATGACGGTGGTCTGGCTCGGTCTGGATGACAATAAAGTCACTGGCCTAACCGGTTCCTCGGGTGCTCTTCCGGTCTGGATCAATGTCATGAAACAGCTCCGCCAGAAACCTGTCAATCTGCCACAACCCAATGAAATTCAATGGCATTGGCTGGATCGTTATACCGGTCATTTATCTGCCCAAGGTTGTGAAGGTGCCATGTATATTCCGATTTCACGTCATGCCTTGCCAAATCAGGCCACCGCCTGCGGTATCTCCCAATATGTGACTGAACCTTACGATATCGATTCAGAACCTCAGTCATCTGATGCCGAACAGGACGATATCAGTCGTTATATACAAGAAAGTGAAACAGAAATAGAACGAGATCTCGCGAATGAAACCCGTATTATCTCGAGTGGAAGTTATAGCCATTAATTGAGTCTATGTTTATGTTACAAAAAATCATCCCTGGCCTGCTCATCCTCAGTTTGGTGGGCTGCCAAAGCTTTCCTGAGCCAGAGCCAGCTGCTCCAGCCAAACCTGCAACAGAAAAGCCTAAACCACAGACCCCAGACGGCGTCGTGATTACGCCTTATGACCGTCCTGAAATCAAACGCCAGAAAATTGTAATTCCTGAGCAAAAGCCTAAAAACCAGAAATTTGATGATGGCCGTAATCTGCCTGCTTTCAAGCACCTTATGCAGCAAACCCAGCAGGCATACGCCAAACAGCAATTTTCCCAAGCTGAAACCTCAGCTGTACAAGCCCAACGTCTGGCACCTCAAGCACCTGAAACTTACCTGTATTTGGGTATGATCGCTAATCGTAAAAATCAAGCTGCACGTGCAGATGCATTTGCCTTGCGTGGCTTGAGTTATGCACAATCCAATGCGATGAAGAAACAGCTTTGGCAGGTCCGTTTAAAAGCAGCACAACAGCAAAAAAATACCAAAGCGATTCAAAACGCCCAGCAGGCTTTAAAAGGACTTTAGTCTCTGTCTAAGTACTTACTAATGGAAAGCAGCTTACCTAGATATTGCGTATACCGGCAATACCGTAAGCATGCTGGCTCTGCGCATAGCTCAGATCTTCTGTTTTCAGCCCGCCCAAAGCGAATACCGGAATCTGTACCTGTGCTGCCATCTGTTTAAATTGTTCCCAGCCTAGTGGTGAAGTATTCGGGTGCGTTTGTGTTGCAAGTACAGGACTGAGCAAAGCCGCTTCACAGCCCACCTGCTCAGCCTGCTGTAATGCCGCCAGATCATGACAGGCTGCAATATAACGATAACCTCGCATCAACTGGCCGGGTTGCACAGCCATTAATTGCGATTGTTTCAAGTGAATGCTTCGAATCGTTTGCTGCTGTAATTCATTGAGCTGTGACCAGAGTTCCTGATTAACAATAAGCTTGGAAAGCTGTTCAATCGGAAGCTGTTGTAATTGTATGACCCGTTCAGGTGTGATTTCAACGCGCCAATATAGCATCTGATCTGGATCAAGTTGATGTAAAATCGCCAGATCATCTGCGATCTTGATACGTTGTGGCCATTGCAGCTTTTGTAGCATGGACTGGTTGGCTTTGGGAAAATTCAGACTGCTCAGCTGTTCACGCGCATACCAGCTCCAGGGTGGTTGAATTCCTGACAATTGTGACTCAGACACTGACGCATGAAATATATGTAGGTTGACAATGACATCTTCATATTCATGACAGATAAAATCGAATGCATGCCACTGATCCAGATCAATCCCGACCTCTTCCAGCACCTCACGTCGACAGGCTTCAACCGGTTGCTCACCCGATTCTACTTTTCCACCTGGAAATTCATATTTGTTGCCTTGATGCTGACTGGCCTCTCGCCACCCCACAAGAACTTGATTTTGATGAAATAAGATTGCAATCGCAACATGAATATTGGGTTTAGACATCATTTTACTGCACTCGAAGTTTTACAGATTGTAAGCAAATTGCTCTATTTTATAAATTACAGAATTATTCATTGACAGACCTATTCGATAATGATTATCATTTAAATCAATCCAAAACAGATACCACGGAGTCGATGGAATGAACGCACCTTTTAGCTTGTTTAGCCGTAATAACGATAGCCATCATGCACTACCCATGCTGCACTCAAATAATCTTTTCGCACTTGGGCGTGAAATTAGAATTATGCATGCTGGTGAAGAATACCGTTTACGCCTGACCCGTAATAATCGCCTGATCCTCACAAAATAACGATAACACTCTAATCATAATAAACGTGGGAACCAGCAGTATGAATCAGCGCATACTGCTTTTTTAGCGAACTGAATTAAGATTTGGCAAAACTGAGTATAACTTTCAGTCCACCCAAATCAGAGGCCGCAATCTCAATTTCTGCTGCGTGTAATTGCATAATTTTACGGCAAATCGACAACCCCAAACCCGACCCTGAGGTACGTGTGCCTAAAGCACGATAAAACCGTTCTCCCAGATGTACCAATACTTCCCGTGCTATGCCTGTTCCCGAATTTTCAATCACTAAGCGCAAACGCCCTGCGGCATCAACATCTGTTTTTATCTCAATCCTACCTCGTTCTGGGGTATAGCGAATTGCATTATCCACCAAGTTACGAATGCAGCTAAAAATTAATTCTGCATTTGCCATGATCTGGCCGTCGTCTATGCTCAGCTGCCATTTGATCTGTTTCTCTGCGGCAAAAGGCTGCAACGCCTGTAATACCTCCTGAACAATCATTTTCAGATTTACGGCCTGTTGCGGCAACTGCTCTGCTTTTTCAGGATCCAGACGTGCCAATAAGAGTAAATTCTCCAGCACTTGCGTACCACGATTGACATCATTCTGAATCAGTTGCAGGGCTTGCGGCAACTGGGCATCGTGCTGATATTGACGTTTCAATACCTGCAAACGCATCTGAATGGCAGAAAGCGGCGAGCGTAATTCATGCGATGCATCGGCAGTAAAGCGCTGTTCGGCCAGCAGTGATTTTTCCAGCCGGTTCAGCATGGCATTTAACTGCTGCACAATCGGTTGCAATTCCGTGATTTCAGGATCTGGACTGTTGACCGGACTTAAATCTTCGGCCGACTTGGAACCTATGGCGCGGGAAATATTATTTAGAGGTTGTAATTGACGTTTCACGACCACATGTAAAATCAGCCATTGCAATAACCAGAGTATCAGTAAAATTCCGGCAAAACTGAAGGTGGTTTGCCATAACTCGTTAAAACGTACCGATAAAGGCTGCAGTACTTTGGCCTGCAAGCCATCCTCTTTAGCAGTTAAAATCCGGATAAAACGGCCATTTTTATAAGCAAACTGAAAGCCACTGTGTTCATTAACCCGCACACTGTTAATCAAATCATCATCGATGGACGTGGTCAAAATATCCTGATTGAGCAATAGCGCATATTGAATATCGAATTGCTCGCTGATTTCATCGACCTGATCACCTTTGGCCTGTCTGATATCACCAAGTAAGAGCTCGGAAATCTGTTCCATCAAATCATCATGCAGCTGAATGGCTTGATAACTTGAAACCCCGAGTAACAGCAACCACGCCAACAATCCTGCCAGCATGGAGCTCAGCATGGCATTCTTGATCAGGCGAGTTTGCAGGGAGACTGGTGCAGACATATTTATGCCTCGGGTTTATGCATGCGATAACCCAAACCACGGATGGTTTTAATCATCTGGCTGCCAATTTTTTTACGTAACTGGTAAATAAACACTTCAATGGCATTACTTTCAATTTCATCCCCCCAGGCATATAGCGATTCCTCCAGTTGCTCGCGGGTAATGACATGTTCCGGCTGCTGCATCAGTTTATATAAAATCTGAAATTCTTTCGCAGTCAGATCAATCGGCTGTCCAGCCTTGTTCAGGGCCTTGGCCTGGGTATCCAGACTTAAATCCTGCCATTTCAGAATATGATTTGGCGTTTGCTGTTTCAGTCTTAACTGCGCGCGCACCCTGGCAGAAAGCTCTTCCAGACTAAAAGGTTTGACCAGATAATCATTGGCACCCAAATCCAGACCTTCAACCCGGTCATCAATACTGTCCCGGGCAGTAATAAAAATCACCGGTGTATCTTTCTGTGTGCTGCGTAAGCTTTTTAGAATGTCATCTCCAGTCGCATGTGGTAGTCCGCGATCCAGTAATACGCAGTCATATTGATGCTGTTCGATGGCCAAAATGGCATGATCGCCACGCTCGACCCAGTCAATCACATAGCCGTCCATTTCCAGCCAGGTCTGAATACTTTCTGCCTGAGACTGATCATCTTCTGCCAAAAGAATACGCATGCTGTGCTCCGCTTTGCCAATCTCTCTATCTTGCCCTGAAAAATCTCCAGACTCAAAAAAACCACATGCTTTTTTGTATGATTTGCATGTGGTTTTTTACAGTTTTTGAATCCAGAGCAAGCTTCAGATTCAATTCATCTGCTCATATTAGAATTAGAAACGAAGCTGCTCGACATCAATTTCAACTCGTTTTGCCGGTTTATAGTCAATATCCACTTCACCGATAATGGTCACTGGCGTTTTGGCTGAAATCGGTTTGCCTTGCCACAGTTCATCATCAATTTCTACGGTAATGCTGCCTGTGCTGTCACGGAACTGATATTTTTCATCACCGACCGCTTTAACCACATAGCCTTTAAGCTGAACATTGCTATCATCTTTCATGCCCAAAGCCTGTTTAACGGTAGTGACTTGAGCAAAAGCGGCCTGATTTACCACGGGCTGATTCACAGTTTCGTTACTCGCTACAGCTGCTGTCGCGATTGAACCCATCAGGGTGGCTGCTAAAACGGTATTCATCATCATTTTCATTACATATACCTCTATGTGTATCTGTGCTTGGTTTCGATAATGCAATTAAAACAGCCGAAGATGAGCTGAATCTTAAGAAACCCTCATTTTCAAAAATTAATTTAAGGGCACCACTCTCAAGACTTCTTCCAGTGTGGTCATTCCTTCCATGACTTTACGTGCGCCGGCAATACGCAATGGTTCTACCCCTTCTTTTTTGGCCTGCTGGCGTAACTGGTTCAAATTGGCATCGGCCCCAATCAACTGCTTGGTTTCCAGACTCAGGGGCATAAATTCATAAATCCCGACACGACCTTTATAACCGGTATGACGGCATTCCTCACAACCTACGGCTTTAAAAACAAATTCCGGACGCGGTAAAGGATAGTCTGCCGCCAGATGCTGCCATTCCTGTTCATTCAGGAAGCTTTCCTGCTTGCAGTGTGGGCAGAGTTTACGCACCAGACGCTGCGCCAATACCCCGAGAATGGTGGCTGCGGTCAGAAAAGGTTGCACGCCCAGATCATGCAAACGGGTCAGACTCGACGGCGCATCATTGGTATGTAGGGTAGATAACACCAGATGCCCGGTGAGTGCCGCCTGGATCGCCATATTGGCAGTATCCTGATCACGAATCTCACCGACCATGATAATGTCCGGATCCTGACGCATCAGCGCGCGCACGCCATCGGCGAAGCCCAGTTCAATACCGTTATTGACCTGCATCTGGTTGAAACTCGGTTCCAGCATCTCGATCGGATCTTCAATGGTACAGACGTTGACCTGTTCCGTCGCCAGCTGCTTCAAGGTCGAATACAGTGTTGTGGTTTTACCAGAACCAGTTGGCCCGGTGACCAGAATGATGCCGTGACTGTGACTGGTCAGATTATTCCAGTCATTGAGTAAATGCCCTTCAAAACCGAGTTGCTGAAAACTTCTGACCAGAACTTCCGGATCAAAAATCCGCATCACCAGTTTTTCGCCAAATGCGGTCGGCAAGGTCGACAGACGCAATTCGGTTTCCTGTCCTTTCGGCGTTCGGGTTTTCAGACGGCCATCTTGTGGTTTACGCTTTTCTGCCACATTCATCCGGCCCAGAATCTTGATCCGGGAAATTACCGCTGTCAGCGTATTGGCCGGCATGTTATAAATGGTATGCAACACCCCATCGATTCGAAAGCGAATCTTGCCCGTACCTTTGCGCGGTTCCATATGAATATCACTGGCACCCTGTTCAAAGGCAAATTGCAGCACCCAGTCCACCAGTTTGACAATATGCTGGTCATTGGCATCCGGATTTTGCGAATCACCCAGTTGTAGCAAGGCTTCGACGCCTTTATTTTCCCGGTCATAGGCCGAGGATTTTTGTGAGCCACTGACTGCACGGCTGACCTGATAATATTCGACAATATATCGTTGTAACTGTTCTGGATTCAGCAGCACCCGTTGGATTTTTTTCGGGGAAATATTCTGTTCAAGATTAGAGACCCATTCAGTCTTATACGGCTGATCGGTCGCGATCAGAACTTTATCGGCCTGAATCTCAACGGCCAGAATATGGTTACGTAGTGCATATTCCTGTGACATGACATGGGTCAATGCCTGTACGTCGGCTTTTAAAGGATCGATGATATAGAACATTAATCCGGTTTTTTCGGCCAGCCACTGACATAAGCGGTTCAAGGTCAATGTGGTTTGCGGATGGGATTGATCAATAAGATTGAAGTTGGCCAGCCACTGTAAAGGATGCCATTTTAATTGTTCACGTTGACGATGGGTGGTCTGTACCAGCATCCGGTCACGTTCACTGATTTTGCCATCTTTAAACAGTTGGTCTAAACACCAGGCAGTATCAATTTCAAAGTCAAATTTCATTGTTATCAATCCCCAAATCTGCCTTCACTATAACAAGTTTTTGTTATTTTTCGCATTACCCAGTTAGCAATGTCAGTGACTTTTGCTGAATGGATTTAAAAATACTGGGATGCCTCGACCGTTATTCAATCTTTACTGTATTTCCAGCTTGTCGCGCTCTAGAAGAATCGCCTATATTTCAAACAGCATGTTTTGTTAGGTGGGTGAGGTGAAACTTGGATTTTAGCGCGGTACCCCTGAATAGCAGTAGCTCTTTTCAGGAGCTTCTGGCCATCCTGATGGCGGCTTTAGGCTGTGGCTTGTTAATTGGACTGGAACGAGAGCGTCATAAACAACGTGAACATCAACCCAGTTTTGCCGGTTTACGCTCTTTTGCCATCTGTGCCTTATTGGGTGCGCTATGCTTCCTGTTCGGTATGAGTATTGGACTTGCTGGTGCGCTGATTGTGGGTGGCATGGTGATTTTTTCAATCCGAAATCAGCCTGAAGATCCTGGCATTACCACAGAACTCGCCTTTCTCATGACGTATTTTATTGGGGCAATCTGTCTTTGGAATATCCCCTTGGCCGCAGGGCTCGCGGTCATGCTGACGACTATTCTGATGGCCAAACACTCCCTGCATAATATTGCCGGACAATGGATTACCGAAGCAGAGTTTAGAGATGGGCTATTATTACTTGCCCTGATTCTGATCGGCCTGCCACTAACACCCGACACGCCTTTATGGGGAGAAGTCCTCAACCCGCACCTGATCTTGAGACTATTGACTTTAATTCTGGTGGT
Source organism: Acinetobacter sp. F-1 (assembly GCF_022869025.1). NCBI lineage: Bacteria > Pseudomonadati > Pseudomonadota > Gammaproteobacteria > Moraxellales > Moraxellaceae > Acinetobacter > Acinetobacter sp. F-1. The sequence continues at coordinate 69,341 of NZ_JAJKFX010000002.1, forward strand.
ACAGGCACTTGCTCACGTGGCCAAACGGCTTTTATCCAGTAAAAATGCCCTCCTGCTATCCTCCCTCGCTTCAGGTTTTGTCTCCAGTACTGCGACCATTGCCCATTTAGGTCTACAGGTACGCAAAGGTGAGGTCGATGCTAAATCCAATGCAGGCGCAGCACTCATGTCCTGTATTTCGACCCTGATATTGTTATTTATTGTCGTTGGAGGGGTGTCGTGGAGCTGGCTGAAAATTCTGATTTTACCCTCTCTGGTTGCGATGGCCATTTTGGCTGCTTGTGCATTTCTGCTATTACGTAAAGCCAAGCCAGCGGAGAACTGTGCAAAGGAAGAAGATAGTCAGATGTTTAGCCTGAAGGAGGCGGTAATTATTGCCGTCACCTTGACATTGATTCAGGCTGGAATTTATGGGCTAGAGCTATTACTGGGAGATGCAGGTTTGCTGGCAGGTACCTTGTTCGCATCTTTATTTGAAATTCATGCCGCAATGGCAAGCGTGGTCATTCAAGGAGATCCATCCAATACCCGGCTGATCTATGCCCTGCTTTTGGGGCTGGGCGCACATGCTGTAGCCAAGTCAGTCAATGCTGCTGTAACGGGTGGTTTCAAATTTTCTCTGTACTTTGCGCCAGTACAGATTTTGCATATGGCGGTGTTGATTGGTATTTTGTGGTGGATGGTATTTTGATTGTTAAATATATTTAAATAGTTAATTTTTATATATTTTGCAAATTTAATTTTGATATTTATTCGCTATAATTAGTCTGCTTTATTTTAAAAAACAATTTTATTACTATGATTTTTTATAGGGATTTTTATGAAATTTAAGAATTTATCACTCGCAATTTTTAGTGCATTCATGCTAAGTGCTTGTGGTGGGGGCTCATCTTCTGATTCAAACCCTGGTACAGGTACAGGTAGCCTTAATCTTACCACCCCATCATTTCAACAATGGACTACATTTTTTGTTGATGAATATTCTGATGAAACTTTAGATTATGAAATTGAGCAAAATACTTTTGATCAAGGAAACTTATACTTTAAAGTCGAAGAAACCACAGGTTGGGATGAGAGCAATACATTCTCTTTAACCGAAAATGGATTATACGATACAGGTAATATGCATCCTAAATATGGACAGTTAAATGGAATAATAAAAACAAATGCCACTACATGGCAACTAGCACCCTACTCCTCTATTAACTCAAAAGATCTTCAAACTATAATTAAATTTAAAGAAATTGATATTAGTGGTAAAAATATTGCTCCAATACTTAGTCCCAATAATTATTTAACACTTAAATATAATTTACTTGATACCTATACAATGGGGGAGTTAGGTGAAAAATTCTACACCTTAACAAGTAATGCAAAATTCCCAGCAAACTCAAAATGTATTCAATTTCAAGATATTTCAAATTCAAAAGAATATATTGAGTTATATAAATATTCACTTGAAGAAGATATACAAGATTACTTAAAAACAGAATGGGCCGATGTATCCACTGATAGTAAAAACTATTCTAAAAAAACCTTTAAAGATGCAATTGCTTATTTAGATCTCCGAGAAGATCAGCAATGGGGTCTAGCAGAATATAAAAGTAAATATTATGAAGTGGATTACCATCCAGCAGGAAAGGAATATGATTTCAAAAACTTATTATCAGAACTTCAAAGTTTGATAACTTCTGCAAAAGATAATCATGAGAAACAAGTTCGCCAAGAACTTTATGATTTGACTCAAAATGCATGTAATGCATTTAATGATGTAGCTTCAAGCGAAATTAGAAAACAAATGAATAACGTGATCAGTAAATAGTTTTCATCGTTTACTTGATTAATAGCTAAGTCGGAGGTACAGGAACTTAAAGTTCCTGTATTTTTACCCTATCACCGACTATTTTAAACCTCACATCTAAATCCGCAAACTTCATTCCATAAACCCGTTCCTCATCATCCTGATAAGCAGGTCTCGGATCTAAAGAGAGAACTTCTTCGAGTTCTTGCAGTATTTGTGGAGAAACTTTTCCCTTATTCATGAACTGCTGTTTTTGCTGCTCCGCCTCTTCTGTCCAAATTACCGATTTACGTTGTGGCTCATCCTGTGCATAACCACTTTGTGCCTCAATCACGGCATCTGAATACTGAATATAGGGCTTGATATCTACAATCGGCGTTCCATCCAGCAAATCACTTCCATTTAGATACACACGTACATTCTTGCCGACCTTCTTGACTTCTTTGAGTTGAACGACTGACAAGCCAATCGGTGCTGGACGATACATGCTCCGTGTCGCAAAAACGCCAATCTTCTGATTGCCGCCCAAACGTGGTGGGCGTACTTGAGGACGGAATTTCGCATTCTCCTGATATTTATTATCATGAAACTGCCAGATCAGCCAGAGATGACTAAAAGCCTCAATTCCTTCAAATGCCAGCAAATCATTATAGGGGCCGACCATTTCGATATAACTTTCGACCTGCACCAGATTGGGCTGCCGTGGAATACCAAATTTTTCTTTGTAGGGTGATTGCATATAACCAATAATCGGCAACTTAATTTCAGTCATCATCACTTTTTTTGATAAGCTCAATTAAATATATTCAGTTTATAGAGAATGGATTTAGTTTAGAATAGCAAGTTGTTCTAATTTGATAACTTATTGAGACCTTTAATGGCTGCTTTTAACGTCGAAAAGATTACTCACGTCCACCACTGGAATGATACTTTATTCTCTTTTAAAACGACTCGTGACACTGCTTTACGTTTTAAAAACGGTCAGTTTGTAATGATCGGCCTTGAAGTCAATGGCAAGCCCTTAATGCGTGCATATTCAATTGCAAGTGCCAACTACGAAGAAGAGTTAGAGTTTTTCTCAATTAAAGTGCCGGATGGCCCACTGACTTCCATTCTACAAAAAGTAAAAGTCGGCGATGACATCCTGATTTCTAAAAAACCGACAGGTACTTTGGTGCTAGATGACCTGAACCCAGGTAAAAACTTGTATCTTCTGTCTTCAGGCACTGGCCTTGCACCATTCTTGGCGACCATCCGTGATCCTGAAACTTATGAACGTTTTGAAAAAATCATTATCGTGCATGGTACCCGTTTCATTTCTGAACTGGCTTATCAAGATTTGATTTTGAATGAAGTACCAAATCACGAATTCTTCTCAGAGCTTGGTGCAAAAGAAAAATTAGTGTACTACCCGACTGTGACGCGTGAAGAATATCCGAACCAAGGTCGCGTTACGACTGCAATTGAAACCGGCGAACTGTTTGAAAAAATTGGTCTGCCACGTTTTAACCCGGAAACGGATCGCGCTATGCTGTGTGGTAGCCCAGCCTTCCTCGACGATGTTGCTGCACTTCTAGACCAACACGGTCTAAAAGAGTCACCTAAAATGGGTGTTCTAGGCGATTACGTGATTGAACGTGCATTCGTGGAAAAATAAAATCTGATTTTAGATGATCAGAATTAAAAAAACCGAAGCTTCAAGCTTCGGTTTTTTATTTGAATCGGCGTTAAAAAATTAACGATCACGACCTTCCTGATTGGCAGAACCTGAACAGCCTGCGCCACCACCAATGATAAAACCGCTTTCTGCCTTACATGAACCGATCATACGGCCATGCGAGTCAAATGTAGTCACTGTCGATGCACAGCCTGTTAATACCAGTGCCAGTGCCAGTGCAATAAGTGCTGATAATTTCATGATATTCCCCTGTATTCTTTATGGCTTTAAATTAATCTGGTTTTGACTTGGCAGTGCTGGCAACAAACCCGTCTTGGCATCCACGCTATTGTAATTCACACCCATCGCATTACCTGAACCACCACAATGGGCACTTGCAGTTGAAAGCAGACCGCGTGTTGCTTTACATGATCCAATCACCTGACCGGTGGCATCATAAGTGATGACCATAGAGCTACAGCCCGTCATCAGCACCATGGCCGCAAGTGAAAGTAGTTTTATGAAGTTCATTGTCCCCCCTCAAAAACAATAAAAATTAAATGGTTAAGTTATATTGCTATTCTATAAATTTCGCGGATGATTCTTTCTAAAATTAGTGGATTTGTAAAGCTTTATTTTTCATCTATTTAAAATATACAGGCCATAAAAAAGCTGCCCGTTAAGCAGCTTTTTTAGGATTAAACTTAAATATTCAGAATCAGGCTGACTCATGTCCTAATGCCCGTTCTGCCAGTGCCTGCTTCACAATCTGATAACCCGCAGTTAAACCAAGACTCGCCATAATCATCGCCACTATTATATCTGGCCACAGACTGCCTGTACCAAAAACCCCGACTGCTGCCAGAATCACGGCAGCATTGCCAATGGCATCATTTCGGCTACACAGCCAGACTGACCGCATATTGGAATCACCTTCGCGAAAGGCATAGAGAATGACTGCCGTAAATACATTTGCCAGCAATGCCAGTACGCCAATCAAGCCCATGGTCAGTGCCTCTGGCGGAATGCCTTGCAGATAGGCATAAATGACTTTTCCCATGATCACCAGGCCAAATAAGGCCATGGTCATTCCCTTGAGTAAAGCGACTGTTGCGCGCCAGTACAGACTTGCACCGATGACCGCCAAAGAGACGCCATAATTGACGGCATCACCAAAGAAGTCCAAGGCATCTGCCCACAAAGCCGATGAATGTGCATAGGCCCCACCAATCAGTTCTACCACAAATAAAGTCAGGTTCACCACCAAGGCAATCCATAACGCCGTTCTAAACTTACTGTCAGGTTTGGGTGGAGCAGGTTCATGACTACAGCTACAGGCCATGTTGATCTTCCATACTTTCGTGCAAAAAATGAGTTAAAATAATTAGAAACTATGGACTAACTCCAAGGTCAAGCAGGAGCGAGCAATGTCAGTCTATTTAATTTCAGAAATAGCCAAAAAGACTGCTTTAAGCACAGATAGCATTCGCTTTTATGAGAAGAAAGGCTTGATACAGCCGAATTTTCGAGCAAGTAATCGCTATCGTTATTATGGTGAAGAAGCCCTGAAAAGGCTGCTTTTTATCAAACGCTGTCGTGCTTTGGACATGTCCTTAAAAGAGATTGAAGCCCTGATTAAACTCGAACAGAATCCGCAGCAGGAATGCGGTGCAGTGAATCAGCTCATCAACCAGCATTTAGAAGATATCTCCAAAAAAATTAGGGAATTACAGCTATTCGAACAACAGCTGATTGCACTTCGCAAAAGTTGTAATGTCCCGACCACCATTGATCATTGTCAGATTTTAAAAATGCTCGAACAGACTGAAAATAATTGAATATTGAATAATTTTAGTGCTTCATTTCACTCAAAATAAAACATTCTTTTTATTCTAAATGGCTTATTTCCGAGTAATTTACTGGGTTGAATCCAAATTTTAGATGGTTAGAATAAAGCCGTACTTTTTATATGTCTTTCGATTCCATCATGAGCCTGACGACCGTTACTGAACTCCTCTCACCTGCCGGTTCACTGAAAAATATGCGCTATGCCTTCGCCTATGGTGCAGATGCAGTCTATGCAGGTCAGCCGCGTTATAGTTTGCGCGTTCGTAATAATGAATTTGATCATGACAATCTGGCGATTGGCATTCAAGAAGCCCATGAGCTAGGTAAAAAATTCTATGTGGTCGTCAATATCCAGCCGCATAATTCCAAACTGAAAAATTTTATTCGTGATCTGGAACCTGTGGTGGCGATGCAGCCGGATGCGCTGATCATGTCTGATCCGGGCCTGATCATGATGGTGCGTGAACATTTTCCAGAAATGGATATTCATCTGTCTGTGCAAGCCAATGCAGTGAATTGGGCAACGGTAAAATTCTGGAAAAATATGGGACTCACGCGCGTGATTCTGTCACGTGAATTATCGATTGAAGAAATTGCTGAGATTAAACAGCAAGTACCGGATATGGAGATTGAGGTTTTCGTACATGGTGCGCTGTGCATGGCTTATTCCGGCCGTTGCATGCTGTCTGGTTATATGAATAAACGTGATGCCAATCAGGGTGCGTGTACCAATGCCTGCCGCTGGGAATACAAAGTTCTGGATGCGAAGGAAGATGAAACTGGTGATGTGATTCCAGTGAAAAATCTGGATTCAGGCTGCTGCTCTCAAGATGCCGACGAAGCACATATGCAAGCACAGCATCAATTTGATGAACCGATATTATTACAGCGTAATGATGAAGACATGTTTGCTGCCGAAGAAGATGAACACGGCACTTATTTCATGAATTCTAAAGACTTACGTGCGGTACAACATATCGAGCGTCTGATCAAGGTCGGGGTACATTCCTTGAAGATTGAAGGCCGGACCAAATCCTATTTTTACTGTGCCCGTACCGCACAAATCTATCGTAAGGCCATTGATGATGCGCTTGCGGGCCAACCATTTGACCCAGCATTGATGACGCAATTAGAAGGTCTGGCCAATCGTGGGTATACCGAAGGTTTCCTGCGCCGTCATGTGCACAGTGAATATCACAATTATGAAAATGGCTCTTCAAGTTTTGACCATCAACAGTTCTGCGGTGAAGTCTTAGAACGTAACGGTAACTCCATCAAAATTGATGTAAAAAACCGTTTTGTCGTGGGTGATTCCTTAGAGCTGATGACGACGCAAGGCAATATCAGCTTTGTTTTAACCGAAATGAAAGACAAAAAAGGCAATCTGATTTCTGAGGCTAAAGGCTCAGGTCATATCGTCGAGATTCCGGTTCCGGCAGATGTAGATATGCAATATGCACTGCTCATCCGCAATCTGCCGACATCGACTATAGATGTTTCGGCATCGTCACTGGCTTATCAGGCGAGTTAAACATGGCGCTGCTGATTACCGACAAATGCATCAATTGCGATATGTGTTTAGCAGAATGTCCAAATGATGCGATTTATGAGGGTGCGAAAGTCTATGAGATTGATGTGAACCGTTGTACGGAATGTGTCGGCTTTTATGAGCGCCAAACCTGTGTAGATGTATGCCCAATTGAGTGCATTGTGCCACATCCTGAGCATGTAGAGACGCAAGAGCAACTGTTAGAAAAATTTAAAGTCTTGAATTTGTTCCAGTCTTAAGTACTGATCAAACATTGGAATAAATATTGCATTGAATAAAGACAACCTTGGGGAAGGCTGAATAATAAGAGTCAGAACAAAAACAGTACAGAGGAAAGAAACAGCCAGAAGCAATTGGGGATGCTTCTGGCTGATCTAAAAAAGGAAGCAAATATAACAATAAAAAAAGGAACTCTGGTGTTAGCGTCCGGAGTTCCTATAAAAAGGTATAACAAAGATAATCGAGATCGAACACCAAGGTTTTGGGGAACCTTGGTGTTATTTTTTACTGACCTGAACGGATGATGTAATCAAATGCAGACAGTGATGCTTTCGCACCTTCACCTGTGGCAATGATGATCTGCTTATACGGAACAGTAGTACAGTCACCCGCAGCAAATACACCTTTCACATTGGTTTCGTTGCGTTCGTTAATCAGGATCTCACCACGATTTGACAATTCAACCGCTGTTGCTTTTAAGAAATCAGTATTCGGCAACAAACCAATCTGTACGAAGATACCAGCCAATTCAACAGTGTGCTCTTCATCTGTTACACGGTCTTTGTATTTCAGTGCAGTCACTTGTGAACCGTCACCCACCACTTCAGTCGACAAGGCATTTTTAATCACCGTGGTGTTTGGCAAGCTTGTTAATTTGTCTTGCAATACCTGATCCGCACGCAGTTTGCTATCAAACTCAACCAAAGTCACATGCTCTACAATCCCTGCAAGGTCAATCGCAGCTTCAACACCTGAGTTACCCCCACCGATTACCGCAACACGTTTGCCTTTAAACAGAGGGCCATCACAGTGTGGGCAATAGGCCACACCACGGGTTTTGTATTCCTGCTCACCCGGAACATTCATTTCTCTCCAGCGTGCACCGGTCGACAGAATCACGGTTTTCGATTCCAGTTTGGCACCATTCTCTAAAGTGACTTCAACCAAGCCATTTGCAGTCTCAGAAGCACCTTTGATGTTGGATACACGTTGCAGGTTCATGATGTCAACACCGTATTCCCGTACATGTGCTTCCATTTCAGCAGCAAACTTAGGTCCTTGGGTTTTTTGAATCGAGGTATAGTTTTCGATGTCCATGGTGTCCATGACCTGACCACCCATGCGTTCAGCCACGATCCCGGTTTTAATGCCTTTACGTGCAGCATAGATCGCAGAGGTATTCCCGGCGGGGCCACCACCAATCACCAGTACATCAAAAGCATCTTTGGCATTGAGCTTTTCAGCCTCTTTTGCTGCAGAGTTGGTGTCCAGTTTTGCCACGATTTCTTCCAAAGTCATACGACCTTGACCGATATGCTGGTTGTCCTGGAACACCATTGGAACTGCCATGATTTTGCGTTCTTCCACTTCATCCTGGAAGAATGCCCCATCAATCATGGTGGCTGTTGTGCCCGGGTTGTAAATTGCAATCAGGTTTAAGGCTTGAACCACATCCGGACAGTTATGACAGCTGAGTGATACGAATACATCGAAATCAGATTTGATTCCTAAGCCTTTAATCGACTCTAAAACTTCAGCAGATACTTTCGGTGCATAACCAGAGCTTTGCAGTAAAGCCAGAATCAGTGAGGTGAATTCATGCCCCATTGGCAGACCTGCGAAGTAGACACGTGGTTCTTCACCTGCTTTGGCAATACCAAAGCTTGGTGCACGTTGGTTTGTACCGTCAAAGCGTGCAGTGACTAAATCAGATAATGCAGCCACCTCCTCAACCAGTTCTTTGATTTTTGCAGATTTGTCGGAATCATTTAAAGTCGCAACCAGTTCAATCGGGCTTTCCAGACGTTCGAGTAGTGTTTTTAATTGGGCTGAAGTATTTTGGTCTAACATGGCTAACGTCTCCAAAGGAATAAATATTTATTTGATAAAGCGATATTAGTGCATAAATCAAAATAGGTAAAACGGTTTGTTTTTATATTATAAATCGTTTTTTTAGATCACTGGTTTGATAATTATTTTTGGTATTTCAGCTTTTAATTTTTATACTGTTTCATCAGCAGATAAAAAATGCTCCTAAACAGGAGCATTTCTAAAACATTAATTTATCCGTTGCTCGATACGCAAGGATCGGCCTTTGATTGAATTGGCCAAGAAGAACAGAACCAAACTCAGAAATGCCGATAAAATGGCCACTCCAATAATCACCAGATAAGTGATCTGACTCAACTGGTTTGCCTGTTGTACTTGCGTATTTACACTCTTGGCAACCGGTGTCATGGCTTGACCATAGATCTGTTGCTGCATGGTCCAGAGTTGTTCTGGCTTAAAGCCATATTGCTCAAATTTTGCATCCTGCTTTTCTGCTTCTACCAGATTGAATACATAAGGTTTTGCAGCCGATAAATCTTGCGGTTTATGCAAAAGTGCTGTTTGTGCCAGTAAATAAGATTTTACCGGTGCGGCAATCTCTGAATCGGCGAGGTATCGTGCAATTTCACTGTCATTGATATTGCTATCGTAATACACCACCTGCTGATAAGCATCATCCCGGTCATTCCGTAAATCATGCTGCCAGTAAGTTAATCCCGACCAGATCACGATAAAGACAATTAGCCAGGCGACAAATTTCAGCACAAAAGACTGAAAGCGCACATAAAAGAAACGCAGTTTCTTTAATAGGCCAATGATAAAAAATGCACCGATAAAAGAAGCAAAAATTTTAATAATCAGCCAGCCAAACCAGCTCAGCAAACTAAAAAAATAATCCGGACTATCACCAATGCTGGCCAGCGTGGCATCTACACTGACCGGTAAATGTAACTGCTGCACTTCGGTACTCAGGCCAAAAAAGCCATAGACCAGTTCCTGCTGAAAAAACAGACCAATGATGGAGGCAATAAATACCGTAGAACTGGTGATACCCAATAACATCAAATTGCGTTGACGTTTCTTGAGCGCAACCACACCTTGCTTGATCTCACCAGGAGACACCGCATATTCATCTAAGGGAGGCAATCTTTACTCCTTTTAGATCTTCAACCACAATATTTAGTTGGGCTTTGATCCGCTCGTACTTGATTCAATCACCAAGTGATTCAGATTATCCTGTAAAGCCTTTAAACGCACGGTTGCTTCTGTGCGTTTTTGTACACCTTCTTTCTGAATCTGTATCACATCATTGACTGTTTTAATGAGGGTGTTTTGCACATGTTCAAGCGTTTCGATATCAATTACGGAGCGCTGATTGGCTTTTGCGGTATCGACAGAGTTCTGATGCAATAGATCTGCATTACGGCGCAGCAGTTCATTGGTGGCATCATCAATGGTATTGGCCAGCTGGACACTGTTCTTTTGTTCACTCAGAGAAATGGCCAGACTGATCTGGTTTTTCCATGCCGGTAAAGTAATATTTTTAATCGCATAAAACTTGTCGACCAGCATCAGGTTGTTGGACTGGATAATCCGGATCATCGGCAAGGTTTGCATGGCAGATTGCTGTAAAACCTGCAAATCGCTGACCCGTTTTTCCAGATTATTGGCCAGATGGTTCAGATCATAAATTTTCTGTGTTGTGGTTTGATCTTGTGGCAAAGCGGTTAAAGCGGAGATTTCCTGCTGTAGCTCCTGCTCACGTAAACGGCCGGCAGCAATATGTACCCCGAGCTGTTTATATTCATCCTGTACCCCGTCAAACATTTTATCCAGGGTATCTACACGCGCTTTCAAACCGGACTGCGAGGTTTCAATTTCTTTGACCAGCACATCGAGCTGCTCTTTGGTGGTATTGAAATGTGCATCAAAGTTGCCTTTTGCGCCTTTGAACTTGCTGATGATATTGCCAAAAAAACCTGAACTTTTCTTTTGACTTAAAATGCTGCTGGTATTCAGTTGCTGGGCCACCTGCACCACCTGATTCAGTTTCTGTCCTGTCGCATCCAGATCTCTATTTTGGACCAGATTCAGTAATTCATCAGTATAGGTCGAGGTTTTGGTCGCAATATTTTTACCATACTCAGCCACGCTGTTATGACTCATATCCTGCAATTCTTTACGTGCTGCCAGTACTTCCTGAAAGTCAGCAGGTTGCAAGCCCAGTTCTTTCAGATCCATTTGCTGAAATTTTTGTTCGACCAGTTCATTCGAGCTTTCAACAGGTAAATTTACTAAATCAGACTTGGTCATGGTTCACCTTATATTGTTATGTTTTCGAGGGTTTCTCGAGGGATTTTTTTAACGTTTTAATCAGACTTTCACGGCTATTATCAAGTTTTTCCAGATCACTTGTCGAGTGCTTGCTCTGGCTTTGTTGGACATGATATTGCCAGGCCGGAATCAAGACCTGTTGCGCTTCTTTAAAGCGGTCCAATAAGCTAAAGGACAGCTGCTGTGAAAGCTGCATCTGGGTAATGGCAATGTCATTACTGCTTTGCAAGGTACGCAGTGTATTGATTTTCTTGGAAAGCCGTTCAGAAAAGTTATCCAGTGGATGCTGGTTTTTGATGAACAGCGGATATTCTGATAAAAACTCGTCTGCCGCGACAATATGCTTGGCCATCTGCTCACGTAGACCCAAAAGCTGCTGAAAACGGGCCTGAGATTTCTGGATTTCAATCTGTAACTTACGACTTAAGTGATCGGCTTGATCGAGTAAACGGTCCAGTCGCTGATAATATTCAACCTGACTCGAACCATAATCCAGATCGATCCCAAGCCATTTTTGTAGTGCATTAAATTTACGTTTTTTCAGATATTTTTTAGATTCTGCCAAAGCCTGAATCAATTGCTCAATGGTCTGGCTCAGCTGTTGGGTCAAATGCGGATCGACCCCATTTAATAACACCGATTGTGCCTGAATCAGAGAATCCGCATAATGATTCAGTCCATATTGATGGCTCAGTACAGGCACAAGTTCATTACGTTTGATCGCCAGTATTTCTTCACGATCAAAAGACATGTCAGTCAAGGCGGGTAAAGCTTCAAATCGCGACATGACGGAGACTGTATCCTTTTAGAGAGATTAAATAAAAATCTTGAATATCCACGAATGTAGCAAAAAAACAGACCACGTTGTGTATATTTATCCAGAAATTCGTTACATCACTTTAACTAAATCCATGTTTTATCTTTATTTTAATTATATTTTTTACAATGAAAGCAAATGTGTTTGATAAATTTTGCTGTACTGCTAGTTTAGCCAGGTGAAACTCTTGAACATCAGTCATAGATCAAAAAAGCCATATTACTATGGCTTTTGAGCATGCGTTCAAGACAGTATCAGAGATAATCCCCGGTACTCTCTGGCTGATAAAGCACTTTTTCAATGGTCACTTTCATGGTGTGGCCATCTGGCTGTGGCCATTCAATGGTTTGACCTTCGGCTAAGCCCAGAATGGCTGCGCCTATCGGTGCAATCACATTCACCTGACCTTTATCACCTTTAAACTCATGTGGGTAAACCAGTGTGACTTCCACAGGCTCTGGAGACGGTGCAATAGTCAGTAACACACGCGAATGCATGGTGACAATATTACTTGCGATCTCCGCGGGGCCAACTATTTCAGCACGTGCCAGTTCATCTTCCAAACGAATCATGGTTTCGCTCAGCTTGGTCTGATGCTCAAGCATGGTTTCCAGACGATCTAAATCCTGCTGAGATAAAATAATAGTGGTTTTATTCATCCTGATTACCTTTGTTAAATACCTAAATAAAAAATTAATGAATCAACAGCCAACAGGAACACCAAATACAGGTTGTACCCATATTTGAATGATTCCTATAAATACAATGTTCAAATTTAAAGAAAATGATCTCATACATAGCGCTTATTGCACCAACACCTGAACTCGTCTGAAATTTGCATAAAAATTTTCAGGTACTAAGCAGAATGTACAGGGTGGATCTAAAAAGCTGGCAATGAATAAATCTGTTCTTTTAAATATTTAAAAATGAGATTGGTCTATAAAAGACTTTAAGCCAGATTCAGAAAAACGCAATATGATTTTGTTGATGACTCATTTTCTTGTCCTATCAACATCAGCTATAAAATATTAAGCCTGAATCATGGTGCGATATAGATATAGTTCAACTCGAATTGCGCTAAACCAAATCCTGATTTTTGTCTCGTCATTTTAACAGCTATAAAAAAAGCTCCCGGTTGGGAGCTCCTTTCCGATTAAAACTGATTATGCATAAACTGGGAATTTAGCACATACAGTTTCAACCTTCGCTTTCACCGCGTTAATGACCGTTTCATCACCTTTCGCATCCAGGATGTCAGCAATCCAGCCCGCAAGGTCACGTACTTCAGCTTCACCGAAACCACGGGTTGTTACTGCAGGTGTGCCGATACGGATACCTGAAGTCACGAACGGAGAACGTGGATCGTTTGGTACAGAGTTTTTGTTCACAGTAATGTGCGCAGCACCTAACCAGGCATCCGCTTCTTTACCTGTGATATCTTGTTTGATTAACGACAACAAGAACAAGTGGTTCTCAGTACCGCCAGACACAATATCATAACCACGAGCGATTAGCACTTCAGCCATGGCTTTTGCATTCACCACAACTTGCTTTTGATATTCTTTGTATTCAGGCGCCATCGCTTCTTTAAAGCAGATCGCTTTCGCTGCAATCGCGTGAACCAAAGGACCACCTTGGTTACCCGGGAATACAGCAGACTGTAATTTTTTCTCGATTTCTTCGTTTGCTTTCGCAAGGATTAAACCAGAACGTGGACCACGAAGTGTTTTGTGAGTCGTTGTCGTTGTTACGTCAGCAATTTGCACTGGGCTTGGGTAAACGCCAGCAGCAACCAGACCTGCAACGTGCGCCATATCAACAAACAGGTAAGCACCCACTTTGTCCGCGATGTCACGGAAACGCTGCCAGTCTACGATTTGGCTGTATGCAGAAAAACCTGCAACGATCATACGTGGCTTGTGTTCCACCGCTAAACGTTCAACTTCTTCATAGTCGATTTCGCCAGTTTCTGGGTTTAAACCATATTGAATCGCGTTATATGTTTTACCAGAGAAGCTTACTTTTGCACCGTGAGTCAAGTGACCACCGTGAGCAAGGCTCATACCCAAAACTGTATCGCCAGGGTTAAGAAGCGCTAAGTAAACCGCTGAGTTTGCTTGTGAACCAGCATGTGGCTGAACGTTAGCATAATCAGCACCAAAGAGTTCTTTAGCACGGTCAATCGCCAATTGTTCGATCACGTCTACGTATTCGCAACCGCCATAGTAGCGTTTACCTGGGTAGCCTTCCGCATATTTGTTAGTGAGTTTTGAACCTTGAGCTTCCATGACTGCTGGTGAGCAGTAGTTTTCAGAAGCGATTAGCTCAATATGAGCTTCTTGACGAGCATCTTCATTCGAGATTGCTTGAGCTAATTCTGGATCAAATTCAGCAATAGAGATATTGGCAAACATTAGCGAGGTCCTATTGATTTAGGGCTTTTAAGCCGTGCTAAGATTGGCGCGTATTGTAGCATGAAGTTTTGCATTTTCGATCATGAACTTTCTGCAGTTTTTTATAAATATTGCTCCAGTCTTTAGAAATCATGACCAATTTAAGTAAAATCAAATTATTGAATTGGCGTTAAAGTTTTTAACTTTTAAAATTTTGAGCATTTTTTATTCCTTCACTATCTAGTCTTGTTTAAAATGTGAAAAGACTGGTTTTCTCGAGCGCTCCGCAAGCATTTTAAAATGAGATTCAAGCTAAGTTCTGCTTACCCTTTTTATCCCCTATAAACCTAGAGCAGCGACTTCGTGTTAATCCCTAGAACATTTCAGGTGTACCGCTAACTCTTTTCCTGCATGAGAGTTCTGAACCTTAACCTGCAGCAAGATTGGATTTATTGACAGCATTCTTTGCGCTAAAAAGTATATTTTTTAATATTCAGCCTAATCTTTTTCCCAATTTATCGTTAATATGAGTCTGTCTCTTCTTTCATGGTGCTCAACGCATGCAGGCCATTATTCTTGATACCGAAACGCATACTTTAAATGGTCAACCCATTGAAATTGCCTATGCGCCTGTCGCAATTGTAGACCATAAAATCAGTATGGATAAAAGCCGCCTGTTTGATCAGCTCTATTCATGTGACGAACCCATTTCTTTTGCCGCCATGGCGGTGCATCATATTCTGGAGTCTGACCTGGAAGGTCAGCCACATTACAGTACCTTTCGCCTGCCAGATGAAACGATTTATATGATTGGTCATAATATTGATTATGACGTTCGTGCTGTCGAAAAATGTGGGGTAGATACCTCGAAAATTAAAGCGATTTGTACACTGGCTTTAGCACGTCGGGTCTGGCCAGATGCAGAAGCACATAATATTTCTGCACTGATTTATATGATTACCAAAGGCAGTAAACGAGCACGTGAAATGATCCGTAAAGCGCATCGTGCCGATATGGATATTATTTTAACTGCCAACATCCTGATGCATATCGTGCATCATTTGAAAATTAACAGTATGCAGGAGCTGTTCGATGCTTCTGAAGATGCCCGAATTCCACGTACGATTAACTTTGGTAAACATCGCGGTAGCGCAATTGCAGAGCTTCCTGCCGACTATGTGCAATGGCTATTGCGCCAAGATGAACTGGATCCTTATTTGCGTAAGGCTCTCGAAAATACAGCGATTAGCACGCTTCAAACTCCTTAAAACAAGTATCTGTTTTTTAATATATTCTTCATATTATTGTAATTATCCCAGACTATGCTCTAGCTGAATTTAGGGAACAACTCATTCAGCTATGATGCATTTTTATAAAACTCAACGTGGGGTCGAGGTGCTACAGAATCGCTCTATCCCCTTGACCGCACGCCAACGCCGCTTATTGGTGCTAATCGGCAGCAAAGATTTTGATCTGTTACATGAGAGATTAAAGCAGCAACTTGCTCCCGCCGAGCTTTTAGAGCAACTTTGTGAAATGGCTTTAATTGTTCCGGCTCACACCAGCATAATATCAAACAGTCCACATCAGACCGGCACAGAAGTCGATACCAAAATCAATTTGGCGCATTCCGAGATTTACCGTCCCTTAAATTCACCTCTGCCCCTACCTTGTGTAACCGAGAACCGCAAAAACCTCCTAGTTCCTATCGAAGAGCTGAAAGAAAATTCATCTATTGAAACAAATCCAGACAATCAACCTCATCTACCTGAACCGCAAGCTTTATCTTTTGAAGACCTCAAATATCTGATGATGGAAAGCTTACAAAAATATTGTGGCTTGATGGCCAAACAGCAAATTCAGCATATTTTACAGGTACAGGATGTGCGCAGTTTAAAAATGTGCCAAATACAGTGGATCACCTCATTGCAGGAAAGCCGACTTCCTCCGCAAGAATTGAATCACATTCTAAAACAGATCAATTTCTCTTTGGCACAATTACAGCAAAATCAAGCTCATGAATAAGCATGTCTTAGTCTTTTAAACTCTTAAATGAGTAACTTTAGCAATCAAGCAGATTTGGATTTCAAATATAGATAATTGATTTTATATCATATTTATATTATCTCTAAATTTAAATCCTGAAATATCAGACTTAAGCGGGATAGAAAAAACCTGAAAATCTCGCCATATAGTGATCATTAAAATCCGCTTGGTTGCTATATGCCACATTATTTAGAATTCGATGCGTTTGATAACCCCATGCAACTGAGCAAGGTGGGCAATTGGGTCATTACCTTTTTAAGTCCGGCTGAAGAACTAGAACTTGTGCAACTGGCAATTACCTATGTACTGCCCCGCCAGCTCAGTGACAGTTTACAACCGCGACGTGTAGTGATTCAAAAAAGCTCTATCGAGCACCATTGGCTGATTCAAGCCATTGAATGTTTTGACAGTAATACTCGTCAGGAAATTTCTTTAAGCCCCGAACATATCACCGCTCAGAAAACCTTAAAACAGATTCTGCAAGAATTTGAAAAATATGATGTGAATGTACAACTTAAGCACATCTAATTTCTGGCTCACCTCGGTGGGCTTTTTTATTAATAGGGGATAAATTTTGCTTTTCTGCATTCATTAAAAACTCACCAGGAAGGTGAGTTTTTAATGGCTAAACCTGTAATATCGGATAGATGGACTCAATTTTTTCACCTTTGTATAACGTATTGATCCAGTTATTCTACGACTTTATAAATATTTGAAGACTTTTGACTTTCAAATAACAGTTCAATACTCGGTAAAATAGTTTCGCCATCTACCACGATATGTTCAATTTTTTTTACCAGATCAATTGCATCATGCTGATGTTGCTCTGCAAATGAACGTAATAAAGCTTTCGCCTCAATGACCTTGCTAAATTGGTCTTTCACCTTTATATCAATAATCTTTGACATTTCTCTCTCCTTTCTATTTCCTAAGTTTCCATTTTTTATATCACACTTAAATCGCTTATTTAGGGTCAAGATGTTAGCGAATTTGGCAATGTAAACTTTTTTTATAGGAATCAATTAGAAAAGAAATCATCTGGAATCATTAAACAAAGCTTTATAACAGACATTAAAAAAGCTCGCATTGCTGCGAGCTCTGTGTTGGATGGCTAGTGCTAGATTTATTGTTTGGTGATCAACATCAAACTCAACTAACTGTCATTGATCCGTCCAACTTATCGGTAGCGTCTTATTGGTTTTACGACCTACCATGAGTTCAATATAGCAACATTTTTCAGACCTACAAGCCCTCTTTACACTTCTAAAAGAAGACTCATACAAGATTTAAATTGTCATTTTTCAAAACTAAATTATGATATTTCAGGCTTATTAATTTCCAATATTATTATTTTTTAGAAGGAAATATTTTTAGAATAAATATATGATTTCTATAAAATTTTAATTTAAGTTAATTTAGCTCAATATGTGTTCACATCATCCTTTATTAATTTATTCAGTTTTTTAAAATTTATTTTTTTAAATTATTGAGAATAATAAGCGCTACTCAAAAATTAGCAAACCTCTACAGGAACCGCTGTAATTAGCCGAATTAAAAGTAATTTTCTTATAGATATAATCCATTGTTATTTTGAACATAAAGCACTAATTTTTATTTAAAATGTACTGTATAAACACACTTACAAGCATAACAATTTATAAAATCAAATCAGTTATAAAACAACAGTGTAATAAAGTCGCTCATATACAATAAACAAATGTACTCAAACCCGATCTTAAATCGATCAAAAAAAAATCTATATTTTAAAAAAAGGTATATTGCGATGACTCATTCAGATGAAAAAATTAATGAAGAATTTCCAGAAGAGGAATTGGATCCACAAGAAAAACAGGATCGAGAGATGCAGCGCGGTCAGCTGGGCGTAGATAAAGACCCTCAGGTAAAAAGAGACCAAATCCGTCAACAACATCAGGATGAAGAGGAACAGAATCCTTAATATTCATATTATTGAGTCTGCTCCTTTGAGATTAGGATCAAGTGTAATACTGTGCCCGCTTTTTAGAAAATCGGTCAAGCTGCTTTAAGAATCCCTCAAAGTAATCTTTCTGTTTTTCTTCAGTTCGATAACCTGCATATAAAGTACGGCGTAAGCCTTCAGGGGCTACACAATCCAGACGGCGCGAAGTCACCCAGCCCTTCTGTTCATATTCATTTACCACCCAATCTGGCAATGCCGCAATCCCACGACCACTGGCAACAAGCTGAATCAGCATTTGAGTCAAATCGGTCGTCCGAATCTGTTTTGGCAAAATATTCGCAGGAATAAACAAGCGTGACATGATATCCAGACGATGCTTATCTACCGGATAAGTTACTAATGTTTCTTCTGCCAGTTCCTGCACCGTAATCTCTTGGGCACGTACTAAAGGATGTGTATTAGACAACACCAAACGTGATTCATATTCAAATACCGGGAAATATTCCACACCTTTGAGTGCAATCGGATCGGCAGTAATCAGTAAGTCAAACTCGCCCGTTTGTAACAATTCATGCGGATTGGCTTCAAAGCCCGAAGCAAAATCCAAATCAACATCTGGATATTGGATACGATACTGATTCAAAAGTGGCATTAGCCAGTCAAAACAACTATGACACTCTGACGAGAATATAATACGGCCTGTCTGTCCATGCACAATACGTGTGATATCACTTTGCGCTATCTGTACTTGTGGTAGCACATCATCAGCTAGTTTCAACAAACGTAAACCTACATTAGAAAAACTCACAGGGCGACTACGGCGATTGACCACTTCAACCCCGAACCATTGATCGAGTTCGCGCAATTGGTGAGACAAAGCTGAAGGTGTTAAACAGAGATCTCCTGCCGCTGCAACCAGTGATCCATGTTCTCTTAGCGCTGTCAGTGTTTTTAAATGTCGTAGTTCTATCATATGGCTTACCCAAAAAAATACAGAAATCAGCTACTCAAGCTTGGTGAATAGCATAATCTATTTCAGGATGCTCACTTCAATATTTTCACTTTTAAATTATTTTAATGAATTTTACTCAACAAATAATCTGTTCAAAAATCGGTTTATTAAAAACATTTGAGTTATTTCATCCTCAAGATATTCAAGAATCGTACTCTGCATTGCAATCAGTTCTCGTATTTAAAACACCTAAAGCTGTTGTGAATTAGCGTATCAACTCAAAATATAGAATCAGAATAAGTAAAAGAAAATGAGCATGTCATTTGTTTGTCTGAAAACTTTTAAGATTATTTTTGAGCAGTATCGAATAAAGTGAAAAGACAGAGTTTGAGATTCGATTTAAGCAATGCAATCTAATGGTGGCACTGAATAAAAAGTTTTATGAAAAGCGATCTGGTATAAAGATTTAATTTAAAGAGATTTTTATGTTGTAAGAAATAAGAAAATGGTGCGCTCAGCGGGACTCGAACCCACGCCACAGGCTTCGGAGACCTGTACTCTATCCAGTTGAGCTATGAGCGCGCGATGCACATCATAACAAAAAAAATCATAAGGTAAAGCAACTATCTATAACTTCGTCATTTTATGCTTAGACTTTATACAATGTTCCAAAACAGCAACACAGAATTCCATGTGAATCACTTGGCTTATTTTCCAAGATCACTCACAATATCTCAACTTTTCACCATTTGAGATATTCATGACTGATGCACTGATCTTAAGAGATGTGTCAAAGACCTATCGCAATGGCTTTCAGGCATTAAAAGGAATCAACTTAAATGTACCAGAAGGTGAGTTTTATGCACTTCTGGGGCCAAATGGCGCCGGAAAATCCACCACCATCGGTATTATCAGTTCATTAACAAAAAAAACCGCCGGCACAGTCGAAATTTTCGGTCACAACCTGGATACCCACCCCTCCCAAGCCAAACAGTGTTTAGGTGTGGTTCCTCAGGAATTTAACTTCGCCCAGTTTGAAAAAACTTTCGACATTCTGGTGACGCAAGCCGGCTATTACGGGATTCCTAAAAAAATTGCACAGCAACGGGCTGAACTCTATCTGACCAAGCTGGGCCTATGGGAAAAACGTTCAACGCAGGCGCGTATGCTGTCGGGCGGTATGAAACGTCGCTTGATGATTGCACGTGCCATGATGCATGAACCGAAACTTTTGATTCTGGATGAGCCAACTGCGGGTGTCGACATCGAATTACGTCGTTCAATGTGGGAGTTTTTGAACGAGATGAATGAGCAAGGGACATCCATCATTCTCACCACCCACTATTTAGAAGAAGCCGAAATGCTGTGTCGCCGCATTGCGATTATTGATCGTGGTGTGATTAAAGAAGACACCAGCATGAAGAGCTTCCTAAGTCAGCTGAATGAAGAATCCTTTATTTTTGATCTTGCAGCACCGATTGAACCTTTGCATCTGGAGATTATCGGGGTACGTTTTAATTTAATCGACCCGATGACCTTAGAAATTACCATGGACAAGGCACATAGCATGAATGATCTGTTCCAGCTATTGGAGTCACAGAATATTCAGGTACGCAGTATGCGTAACAAATCCAATCGTCTGGAAGAGCTTTTTGTCAAAATGGTCGAAAAAAATCTGGATGGAGCTGCGCAATGAACATTAATCAACTCAGCGTAGCTTTATATACCATTGTATATAAAGAAGTCCGCCGTTTTATGCGGATCTGGCCGCAAACCTTGTTACCACCTGCCATCACCATGAGCTTGTATTTTGTGATTTTCGGCAATCTGATCGGTTCGCGGATTGGAGACATGGGCGGCTATAGCTATATGGAGTTCATTGTGCCCGGTCTGATCATGATGGCCGTGATTACCAACAGCTATGCCAACGTCTCTTCCAGTTTTTTCAGTTCAAAATTTCAAAAGAGTATTGAAGAGCTGGTCATGAGTCCGGTACCGATGCATGCCATTCTTTGGGGACATGTGCTGGGCGGTGTGATTCGTGGAGTACTGGTGGCGATTATTGTTAGTGCCGTGAGTTTGTTTTTTGCAGATCTATACATTACCAACTGGTTTGTGACGATTTATACCGTATTGATTACCTCCCTGCTGTTTTCTTTGGGTGGTTTTATCAATGCCGTCTATGCCAAATCTTTTGATGATATTTCGATTATCCCGACCTTTGTTTTAACGCCACTGACTTATTTAGGCGGTGTGTTTTATGCAATTTCTGCCTTAAGTCCATTCTGGCAAAATTTATCTTTGATCAACCCTGTGGTGTATATGGTCAATGCCTTCCGCTATGGCATTTTAGGACATAGCGATGTCAATGTAACTGTTTCACTTGCAGTGGTCACCTTATGTTGCGGCCTGCTCTATGCATTGGCCTATCATTTACTCTCCCGTGGTTCAGGAATGCGTGAATAATGAGTGTAGAACAATCTCTCCTTGGTAAAGACACCAATTACCCGACAGAATATCAGCCGGATGTTCTGTTTCCGATTTCGCGCGCACCTGCTCGTGAACAATACGCGCATGTCGACGCGATTCAGCAAGGCTCCGACTGGTGGCATGTTTTTGAAATTTCCTGGTTAAATTCAACCGGCGTACCCCAAGTCGCAATTGGACGGATCAGCCTGCCTGCTTCTTCGCCGAATCTGATTGAATCCAAATCACTCAAGCTCTACTTTAATAGTTTGAATTTTGCCAAATTTGAATCTCAAGCTGACTTTATCGCCACGGTGGAAAAAGATTTATCTGCTGCGGCTGGCGCAGAGATTACGTTAGATTTATTTCAGGTTGATGACTTGGAAGTTACCAAGCCTGAAGGCATCTGCATTGATGAACTAATTCCGGAACGTCTGGAAAATCATCCTGATGCGAGTCTTTTGGCTCTGGATGCGAACCATACCGAAGAAGTTGAAATCCAGCTGTATTCACATTTATTAAGAAGTAACTGCCCAGTCACTGGACAACCGGATTGGGGTACAGTATTTATACGCTATCAGGGCAAAAAACCTTGTTATAAGAGTATTTTGGCTTATATTATTTCTTATCGTCAGCATAACGGTTTTCACGAACAATGCGTGGAGCAGATGTTTGCCGATCTCTGGCAACAACTGAAACCGGAAAAGCTGATGGTCTACGCAACCTATACACGCCGTGGTGGATTGGATATCAACCCTTGCCGTGTATCGGATTTAACATGGATGCCTCGCCCTATTCGATTAGCGCGACAATAAAAACATTGAGGTTTAACAATGCCATTTTTTGGTTTTATTCCTTCTGCAGAGCTTTTAAATACAATTCAGACTGCACAACAAAATAAAAATTCAAATGAGCCGCTTTACCCACTCCGTGATAAAACCGCATTGATGATTAATGATGAAATTATTGATGCGATTCTCACGGAACTGGTGCGTCGTTTTCCTGCAAGTGATAAGCGCGATACTGCGGAAAAACTGGCGGGCTATATCAAGTCAACTGTGGCGGT
Source organism: Acinetobacter sp. F-1 (assembly GCF_022869025.1). NCBI lineage: Bacteria > Pseudomonadati > Pseudomonadota > Gammaproteobacteria > Moraxellales > Moraxellaceae > Acinetobacter > Acinetobacter sp. F-1. The sequence goes on from NZ_JAJKFX010000002.1 coordinate 92,258, forward strand.
ATTGCTGAAACAGTTATTGAGTAAAGCGCCGAATGATGTGGTGAAGCAATCTATTGCTTTCTCTGAACGTAGTCTGTTTAAAGACCCTGAAGGACAAATCCGTATTGGTGAGTCGCTGGATGCCAATCTGGTGACCAATTTAAAACATCATTATGCGGAACTAAAAGCCGGTCAGAGTATCGACAAACAAATGTTTAGCAACCTGTATAAGCAGTTTGGTGAAGCGACGGTACGTCACTTTATGGTCGATTTTAATAAAACCTTGGATCTCGGCATGATCAAACGCAAGGCAGCAGATATTGGTGCTTCTGCAGTAATTAAGGCCATCAATATGGCTGCAGATAAAATCATTCTCAATCTGAACAAGGATGAGCTTCGCGCCATGGCTGAATATCATGACACCTTGTTCTATACAGAATAGGTTTGCATAGAATCATCTAAGAGTGATTTTTTAAAATTAGCCTGACTTCGGTCAGGCTTTTTTATGTTCAATGAAATAGCTTGTTACAGATAAGCAGCTCCACAAGGCAAACTGACGCAAAAATAACCAGTCTTTCACTATTTTTGTATATGCATCTAGGTCTCTTAATCATCCGAATGTTATCTTTAATCTGGTTTTTACAGCCTCATGATTGAAAAAATTTCTCAATCTTTTTCATGGCATGATTCAAATAACATTGCCCGCAACTTATCAAAAATTGGAAATCGTACCAAGATGTTGAAATCGAATTTTTATAAAAAATTTAAACAGCTTTCAATCGCATTGACCGCATTAGGTCTCAGCAGTTTCAGTCTGGCCAACGATTTCCAATCTCATCCCTCTTATGCCAGTTTTAAACAGACTGCCATGCAAAATTATGGGCTGAGTGCCCAGCAAGTCGATTCAGCCATGAACGGGGCGCGCAACCTGCCCAATATCATCAATATTATGAATCGTCCAGGTGAAAGCAAGCCTTGGTATTCTTATAAAACCAACTTTCTGGCTGAGTCGACCATTCAACGCGGTGTGCGCTTTAAACAGCAATATGCGGAAACGCTGAATCGCGCTGAACAGCAGTTTGGTGTACCACAGTCAATCATTCTCGGAATTTTAGGGGTAGAAACCGGCTTTGGAACCAATAAGGGTTCTTTTGTCACCCGTGATGCGCTGGCCACCTTAGGTTTTGGTTATGAGCGTCGTGCCCAGTATTTTCAAGATGAACTGGCGGCATTAATTGCCTGGTCTTATAAAGATGGCGTTTCAGCTTCTTCTATCGTCGGCTCTTATGCAGGTGCGGTCGGTTATCCACAATTCATGCCAAGTAATATTCCAAAATTCGGCGTGGACTACGATGGTAACGGACATATTGACCTGCGTAATTCAGCAGTAGATGCGATTGGCTCGATTGCCAACTATTTAGCCCAGCATGGCTGGCAGCGTAATCAACCGATTGCTTTTCCGGCCCGTTATAGTGGCTCGAACCCGGATGCGGTAATTGCCAAAGATCTGACTCAACCTAGCCCATATGGTGTGTTAAAAACACAAGGGATTAGCTCAATGAATCCTATTGTTCAAATTGACGATCTAGACTTGGTCAATGTAATTCAATTACAAGAAAATTATGGGCATATTTACTATATTACTTATCCAAATTTTCAAGTGATTACTACTTATAATCGCAGCCGAATGTATGCCACTGCATTGTGGTTATTAGGTACAGAAATTACCAGCCGTTAACATGAGAATTTAATACAAATTATTAAAGTCAACATTTTTATGAGTGATTATGAGCAAATATTGATCAATTTTAATATCATGTTACAATATTGATCATATTTTAATCACTCATTGTTTATTTTAAGTTCTTTTTTAAACTATTTTAATTAAACACTAGACAGGATATTGCAGGCATGAATATTATCCATTTCGTTAAATGTAGTTGCATAAGTTAAATATCAGGCGTGTTTACATGGTTTTTCAGTTACTTATGAACAAATCCATGCGATATGCTGTTAGGAGTTGATTCGATGCATTCTTCAATTTTGAAGTATTTTATGGCCATTGCCACGATAGTCACACTGACGCAATCGCAGGCAGATATGGTTCCGTCATCTTCGTTTAATCACGAAAATGACAATTCGCGCCTTGCAACGCGTGTATTAAATAAAGAAGCTCAAAGCTTCAATTCAAATTTCACCAATTTGAACAGCCTTTCAATCACTGAGCGTTCTGGCGATAAAGTTCGCCGTGAAACCATTGCAGCGAAAATTGAAATTCCTGCAGAAGAGCCTTCAGTGATTGAAAAACTGAATACCGTGGCTTCTAATACTGTACGCAAGTTCAGTCAGACAGGTACAGCCTCTTGGTATGGTCGCCAGTTCCACGGCCGTAAAACTGCAAGCGGTGAAACCTTTGACATGAATGCAATGACTGCTGCTCATCGTAGCCTACCATTGAACTGTTATATTCGTGTAACCAATAGAAATAATGGTAAAAGCGTAGTGGTTAAAGTCAATGACCGCGGCCCATTCCATGGTAACCGTGTCGTCGATTTATCTTATGGCGCAGCGAAGAAACTCGGCATTACCAATGCCGGTGTTGGCAATGTCAGTATTGAGCGTGTCGCTGGTCCAAATTCTTAAGATTTAGCTTGCAATACATTTAACCAAAAGCCACAGTAATGTGGCTTTTTTATTAACTTCAAGTTATAGAAAAATGACAATCAATCTATAGTTCCTCTTATCTCCAGCTACCTGTCCATTACAGCTTGAATGTTGCAAATTCGCCAAATAAAATTCACGTTTTGGCACGATTAACTTTTGACCAAACCTAGATTCTGCTTTATATTTTCAGGCAAGCACAACGTATTCATGGAATGGAGCGAATAATGAAAACAATATCTGAATGGCTGGATGAATATAGTGACAGTCATCAAAACAAAACCAATAAGCTGATTCACTGGGTCTGCGTACCGACTATCTATTTTTCGATTATTGGCATTATTGCGCACTTTAGTGCTTTACTGACCGCCCTTCTGCTGGCTCTGGCTTTTATTTTCTATGCCCGACTAGATATTGTTTTGGCAGTTGCAATGGCTGCTTTAACATTGATCATGGCCTGGCTAATCTGGATTCTGCCAGTCGGTGCCGGTTTTTATATTGGCCTATTTGTTTTTGCCTGGATTGGTCAGTTTTATGGCCACAAAGTGGAAGGCAAAAAGCCATCTTTCTTTAAAGACCTTCAATTCCTTCTTATTGGCCCGATTTGGTGCATGGATGCTTATTTAGCTAAAGTAGCACCTTCCTGGAAAAGTCGCCAGATACGAGACATGAAGAGCATTTAGCAGCATTCTTCATTTTTTCTAATGAGAAGAACCTTCTTGATAGGTTCTTCCTTGATGTTTTAACCGGCCATACACATGTTTTCGGGCACAATCATGATGCATCCAGTGCGCCACATCCCCCTTCTCGCTATTTATATTCACTATAAAATTCGACAATATCATCTTTTTGAATCGAACCAATGCCGGGTGCGGAATCGAATATGTCACCAATACAATTTGATCATTCAAGCATGAACTCTTAATAGCGTGATCCTTTATGATCATCACCTAACGTTGCAATCATTGCTCGATAAGATCGAACCCCAATATCACCCTGATGATGTTGAAAAGCAGTCTGAATTTTATTGAGATCATCTTGAGACATAGCTTCAAAATGAGTGTCGGTGTGGCGACTTGGCTGACTTTGTGTTAAGGAGCTCCACTCAAACTGGTTTTGCTAGGTATCAACACAGATATACAGCAATCAATAAGCAATCATCGCCCCAATACCCATGTCGGTTTTATATGCGCTATTAATGATTTTCAATTCTTTAAATTTCGTTGATTTTATCACGCGCACTTTCTAAGCAAACTCGCATTTTCCAAGAAAAACTACCGCTTTCGACTTATTGTATTTTTATGCAGATATAAAAAAAGCCCCACAAAGTGGAGCTTCTTTATAATTCGTTACCGAATTATTGAGCAGCAGCCTGAGCAGCAGCAACTTCTTCTGCGAAACTCATTTCAGCTTTCTTCTCGATACCTTCACCAACTTCGAAACGAACGAATTCAGCTACAGTAGTACCTGTTGCTTTAAGAACGTCAGCAACTTTCTTGTCGTTGTCGATTACGTACATTTGACGCTCAAGAACAACTTCGTTCAAGTATTTCTCGACAGAACCCACAACCATCTTCTCAACGATGTTTGCTGGCTTGCCAGATTCAAGTGCTTTCGCTTCAGCAATTTCTTTCTCTTTCGCGATAAGCTCAGCAGAAACGCCTTCAGCATTTACAGCGACTGGGTTGAACGCAGCAACGTGCATTGCCAAGCCTTTACCAGTTGCTTCATCACCAGTATAAGAAACAACAACACCGATACGAAGACCGTGTTTGTAAACTGCAAGGTTAGCACCTTCAACAATTTTCGCACGACGTACTTGGATGTTTTCACCGATTTTTTGAACAAGAGCGATACGCGCTTCTTCTACAGTTGCACCATCTTCTAGTTTCAATTCAGCGATTTGAGCAGGATCAGTTACGTTTGCAGCAAGTGCAGCAGCCGCAACTTTCGCAGAGAAACCAGCAAAGTTTTCATCTTTCGCAACGAAGTCAGTCTGGCAGTTTACTTCTAAAAGAAGTGCTTTGTTGCCTTCTTGAGCAATCGTGATCGCGCCATCAGCAGCGATGTTACCCGCTTTTTTAGCAGCTTTCGCTTGACCAGATTTACGTAGGTTATCGATCGCTAATTCAACGTCGCCGCCCGCTTCTGTCAAAGCTTTTTTACATTCCATCATTGCAAGACCAGTACGATCGCGCAATTCTTTAACCATGCTTGCTGTAACTGCAGTCATGTTTATCTCCTAAATTCGGTAGAAAATGAATTCTTTTTAGAACAGAAACGGCCCAGAGGAGTTCTCATGGGCCGCCTGCATACATAACGCTTACTTTGCCACCATCACATGTCGCAAAAATGACAAGCTTGCGTCAAACGCATTAAGCCTCAGAAGCTGGAGCTTCTTCTGCTTTAGCTTGTGCATTCGCTTGTGATTGAGCATATTCTTTACCAGCAAGAATCGCATCAGCCATAGCAGAAGCATACAGTGTTACTGCACGGATCGCATCATCGTTACCCGGAATAACGTAATCTACGTTGTCTGGGTTAGAGTTTGTATCAACGATACCGATTACAGGAATACCAAGGTTCTTCGCTTCTTTGATTGCAATTGCTTCGTGATCAACGTCGATTACGAATAATGCGTCAGGTAAACCACCCATGTTTTTCACGCCGCCAAGACCGCGTTCAAGTTTTTCCATCTCACGAGTACGTTCTAAAGCTTCACGTTTAGTTAGCTTAAGGAAAGTACCGTCTTGAGATTGAGTTTGAAGGTCTTTTAGACGATTGATAGATTGGCGAAGTGTTTTCCAGTTCGTCAACATACCACCTAACCAGCGGTGATCAACATATGGTTGACCAGCACGTTGCGCTTGTTCACGGATGATTGCAGAAGCTGCGCGCTTAGTACCAACAAACAAAACTTTGTTCTTTTTGCTCGCCAAGTTGTTAGCAAAGTTCAAAGCATCATTTAACGCAGGAACAGTGTGCTCAAGGTTGATGATGTGAATTTTGTTACGCGCACCAAAGATGTAATCGCGCATTTTTGGGTTCCAAAAACGTGTTTGGTGACCAAAGTGTGCGCCTGCTTGTAGAAGGTCGCGCATGCCTACGTTGTAATCTGCCATTTTCTTTACCTTAAAGTTTGGGTTAGGCCTCCATATACCCGCATTCTCCACCCAAGGGATTGCTGTCATTTTATCAGTGGTTGCGACAGAGGACATTTTTTAGCGATACAAGGCATGAATAGTGAGATTTAACATTCTAAATAAACTATTCATAACGCAGTAGCGTCAAAAAACGTCCCTGTCCCGAAGGGTTGTAGCTAAAATCCCCTCATACTTCGTTATGAAACTCGATAAGGGAATACCATTACCATCGTTTCATGCCTCGCATGACGAAATTTTAGCTGACAACGCAACTCACATATAAAGTGACAACAATCCCTAGAAGCACCCAGAGTAATGTGTCGATATATGTGCGGATTTTTTGTCCCATCGCACAAAGCCCGTGAAATTTATTCACGAAAAAGCATTTGATAAAATGGGCGGCTATTTATACCATAGTCACACACAAATTTCCAAAAGTTTTTAGAGATCATGAACAACACTTACCAAGCGCCACGTCGACTTATCAAAACCCCTGACGAAATTGAAAAAATGCGTGTGGCAGGGCGACTGGCGGCAGAAGTATTGGATATGATCAAACCGCATATTGTTCCAGGTGTTACTACGCTAGAACTTGATACGATTTGTCATGACTATATTGTTAACCAACAACAAGCCATTCCAGCCTGCTTAGGTTATGGTGCAGCACCAGGTCGGCCTGCTTTCCAGCATGTGATTTGCACTTCTGTGAATCATGTGGTGTGTCACGGCATTCCATCGGATAGCAAAAAATTGAAAAAAGGTGACATTCTGAATATCGATGTCACTGTGATTAAAGATGGCTATCATGGCGATACCAACATGATGTACATCGTCGGTGGTGAAACGTCTATTCTTGCTAACCGTCTATGTAAAGTAGCGCAAGAAGCCATGTACCGGGGTATTGAAACTGTAAAACCAGGGTCAACCATTGGTGATATTGGCCACGTGATTCAAAAATATGTCGAATCTGAACGTTTTGGTGTAGTACGTGAATATTGTGGTCATGGAATTGGCACGACTTTCCATGACGAACCGCAAGTATTGCATTACGGCCAGCCAGATACCGGGATGATTTTAGAAGAAGGCATGACTTTTACCATTGAGCCTATGGTGAATGGGGGCGACTGGAAAACCAAATTACTGGGTGATAAATGGACGGTGGTCACCAAAGACCATTCATTGTCAGCACAGTATGAACATACCCTGCTCGTCACTAAAACAGGGGTTGAAATCTTAACCGCGCGTCCGGATGAAGATCTGTCACGCTTTAATAAATAAGTACCAAGACAACACCACAAAATGGTCACTATAAAGTGGCCATTTTTAGTTTATATTGACTGGCTTATGGGGGTTTACTGGATAACTCAAGCCTTTTAACTGTTGTCCCTTGGCATCGGAGTTCAAGATAAAGCTCTGCAAGTACACCATTTTTTCCTCAAAGTTTTCCAAATTCTTTTGCCCCATGCCTCGCATTTTAAGCTAAGATAATGTGCTTTTTATTTTTTAATCCCTATAAGAAGGAATACTGCCGTGGACGTACGTCTCTCTGATCGTGTAAATGCCATCAAACCGTCCCCAACGCTTGCTGTGACCAACAAAGCTGCTGAATTAAAAGCTGCAGGTCATAATGTTATTGGTTTGGGCGCAGGTGAGCCAGATTTTGATACACCGCAACACATCAAAGATGCAGCAATTGCAGCGATTAACAACGGTTTCACCAAATACACCGCTGTTGACGGTACGCCAGGTCTTAAAAAAGCCATTATTGCTAAATTGAAACGTGACAATCACCTAGACTACGCAGCAAACCAGATTCTGGTTTCTTGTGGTGGTAAACAATCATTCTTTAACCTGTCTTTGGCTTTGTTGAACAAAGGTGATGAAGTCATCATTCCTGCACCTTTCTGGGTCAGCTACCCGGATATGGTAATCATCGCTGAAGGCGTACCTGTGATTGTGAAATGTGGTGAAGAACAGCGTTTCAAAATCACACCTGAACAACTAGAAGCTGCGATCACTGACAAAACACGTTTAGTGGTATTGAACAGTCCCTCTAACCCGACTGGCATGATCTACACCAAAGAAGAACTTCTTGCTTTGGCTGAGGTACTGCGTAAATACCCTGAAGTATTCATCGCGTCTGATGACATGTATGAACCGATTCGTTGGGAAGATGAGTTCTATAACATCGCCACTATTGCACCAGACCTGTATGACCGCACAATCGTGTTAAACGGTGTATCTAAAGCCTATGCAATGACTGGCTGGCGTATTGGCTATGCAGCGGGCCCTGCTAAACTGATCGGTGCGATGAAAAAAATCCAGTCACAATCCACTTCAAATCCAACTTCAATTTCACAAGTTGCTGCCGAAGCTGCATTGAATGGTCCTCAAGATGTTCTTGAGCCAATGATTGAAGCATTCAAACGTCGTCATGACCTGGTTGTGAAAGGCTTGAATGACATCAATGGTATTTCTTGCTTACCTGCGGATGGTGCATTCTATGCATACGCAAACATCAAGCCGTTGATTCGTGCCAAAGGTTTGAAATCTTGCACAGAATTCTCTGCTTGGTTACTGGAAGAAACTGGCGTTGCCGTTGTTCCTGGCGATGCATTCGGTCTGGGCGGTTTCATGCGTATTTCTTATGCAACTGCAGATGAAGTGTTGGTTGATGCACTTGCGCGCATCAAGAAAGCTGCTGATTCAATCGAAGGCGTTGACGCTGCGATTGCTTCAATCGAAGCTGAAAAAGCGGCACAATAATCAACTCGCTTGATTTAAAAACCCGCGTTGATCGCGGGTTTTTTTATGCCATTCCAAGATGCTTTTGATAACGCATTTTAAGCAGATCAAACAAATGATCGCAGCCAAAGTGTATGCCACACATAGCATTGATCGAAATTCCTGAATATCTAAAGTATCTCTATTTCCGGTAGAAATAGTACTCTCCTGCTATCTGCAATAGCATTGAAAAAAATAAATATTTTAACCACAATAACTTTTAACCATCTAATATAACTATTGCTATGAGCAACATTACATCAAAATATGTCACTTGCTATTATTGATGTTTCACTTTTAAATAAAATCGAAACAGCTAAAGAATAATCACAGGAAAAGCAGAATGAATCCAAAACAAATGAACGGTTTGGCCTTATTACAAGCGATGCGAGATGGGAAAATTCCCGCTCCAAGCATTAGCGAAACCATGTCGATGCAACCTGCCGTTATCCAAAGCGGATACGTAGAATTTAAAGTCAAAGCCGATCACCGGCATTTAAATCCGCTTGGTGGCGTGCATGGTGGTTTTGCAGCAACTGTTTTAGACACGGTGACAGGCTGTGCGATTCATACTTTACTCGAAGCAGGGGTCGGTTATGGCACGATTGATCTGAATGTTAAAATGTGCCGACCGATTCCTCAAGACCAGCAGCTTAAAGCGACCGGACAATCAATTAACCTCAGTAAAAATCTGGGTATTGCTGAAGGTCGGATTCTGGATGAAGAAGGCCGTTTATATGCCCATGCCACTGCGACCTGTATGATTATTCGCCCTGAATAACCAAGAGAACCTATGGCCAGCATTCAATCGATGACCTAAGCAATATTGCCCTTCGTCTGTCCGGCTTGAACACAAGCGATCTGTGGTCGGCTTAAGCCCTGAAACTCAAAATAATGCTTGGACACATTGGCCAGCTCTACATCTTGTATTTGCGCTGTCGATGCCTGCCAAGCTTTGGATTGATTGGTACCGGTCAAAAGATTACCTGAAATGGCATAGATATATAATTCTTTGCTTTGCTCTTTCAGATAATCGGCATTCAAAAACACTTCAAAGCTAAATTGACGTTCAGTTTCTACCAACCATTTTTCTGCAAACCACAATTGCAGCAAATCACCTAGATACAAGGACTGTTGCGCCAAGGGCCATAGCTTGATATGAGCATCTGTAACAGGAATATAATACTGTGCTGGATCTGCAATAATCTGCAGATAGTTTTCTTGATAATAAGTGAGTTGAGAGAAAATTTGAGGGATGCTGAGCGTATTCATTCGCTGTCTCCGGTTTAGCCATTTTTGTGCTGGCAAGTAGGTTTAAATCCACACTGTTTGACCATTTGGTCAAACGACTTTATGGTTTTAATCTAGCAAGTGAAATTTATTCTGACAAGTATTTTTCGTAAAATTTATGCAATTGTCTAAATTAAAAACAGACAGGCTGAATTTGTTATAAATATGACAGTTTTTGCTTGACCCCTGTCAAAATCCCTCTATAATCGCTTTCAGATTCTCCAATAGCTCAGTCGGTAGAGCGACGGACTGTTAATCCGCAGGTCCCTGGTTCGAGCCCAGGTTGGAGAGCCAAATACTAAAAAGCCCACTCATAACGAAGTGGGCTTTTTTTCGTTTAATATTTTATAAAACAAGCCTGAATGATTTCAGGCTCGTTTTGGCTTAATCCATTACATTAAAAGCCAAGGTATATTTATAACGCTTTAAATCATTCTTTTTTATTTCGAAAGGCTGCTGATAATCAATTTTCATTAAGTACTGGCCTTTTTCCTGCATATTAAAGTTGAGTAACCCTTGCGCATCTGTTGTGAGCGCTTTATAGATTTTTTTATCACGACTAAAATCTGTCGTTTGTGCCAAAATCTCAACGTTTAAATTCGCAACTCCTTTTTTATCATCCAGTACTTTCAATTGAATCGCTTGAGATTTTTTAAATGCATTTGGATGCGTGATAAATTGAACATCAAAGCCAGCATGGATATGCTGAATGACCTGATTCAACGTCACACGCCGTGAGACAAAGGTTTCAATAATATCGATAGTCTGCACAGTTTTCTGTGGCATGTTTTTCTTCAGCGCTTGCTGATAAATCACATTTTGATTGGCGGCTTGATTGGCTTTTGGAACAGCACTTAGAACCATTTTCCATTTTTGAGCAACCTGTGCATACTTTAGGCTATTCCCCTGTTTCTCGCCACGAATCCGATAGGTACCCTCTTGTTTATTTTCCAGACTATAACTACTTAGGGTTTGTGTTTTGGTCCATGCATCATCTGCAAGATAAATCTTTTGGCCTGTAGGCGTATGATAATGAAACTTAAAGTTTTTAATCGCCACTTCCGAGGCAAATGGATTGTCATAAAAGCCAGATACAATCGCAGTGTGATTGTTAAAAGTTTGATAACTTAGTGGGGCAACATAAGGATAGTGTGCAAAGGCTGTACTGCTGATCACTCCAAAGATCAAAAAAGGCATGACTTTTACCAGCTTATTCATTATTTCATCATCGTTATTAAGAAATCTGCTGTATTTTATGGATTAAGTCTGTAGATGTAAATAATTCTCATTTATATATTTGCTCTGGATATAAAAAATCCCCCATGAACGGAGGATTTTTAAATGTTCACTGCAATTAAGCCGCTTGAGCCGGAACACCGCTATGGAAACGGAAAGTGTCATCTGGTGTCAGAATCAGCTGCTTTTCAACGTTACGAATATGATCAATCCGGCTTTGAATATCCTCTTGCGGATTTTTCAATTTTGCCGTGGTCGCCACATCCATCGCCAAAGCCAGATAGTCCTCAAAGTGACGAGATTCAGACTTAAGCAAGTAACGGTAATAACGTGCCAACTCATCATCCACACGCGAAGCCAGCGCGTAGAAACGCTCACAAGAGCGTGCTTCCACAAAAGCACCAATCACCAAGACATCAATCAAGGCTTCAGGTTCAAAAGTCCGGATTTCTTTGCGCAAGCCACCGGCATAACGCCCTGCACTCAAATTCTGCCAGGCCTGACCGCGCTTGTTCATCAGTTCAAGCACTTGTTCATAATGCAGCATTTCTTCACGCACTAACTGCGCAAGCTTCACCTGTAAATCGACAAAGTAACTATAGCGAAACATCAGATTCATGGCCGTGCTGGCTGCTTTTTTTTCACAGTTGGCATGATCTTGCATCAAGATTTCAAGATTTTCGACCGCCACATCCAGCCATGCCTTGGGCGTTTCACACCCCAAGAAAGCAATCACCGGCTGCATCAGTTCATCATAATTAATATTCGACATAACGATTCTGATCTTAACGTGCTGACTTAATCACAGCTTTCATTTGCTGAACGGCTTGTGCCAGACCTACAAATACAGCATCTGCAATTAATGAGTGGCCAATATTAAGTTCATGAATTTGTGGAATCGCCGCAATTGGCGTTACATTATCGAGGTTTAAACCATGACCGGCATTCACTACCAGACCTTTCGATGCGGCATATTCAGCGCCTTTAATAATGCGCTCAAGCTCAGTCTGCTGGGCTTCAGGCGTTTCTGCATCGGCATAAGCCCCAGTATGAATCTCGATGGTCGGTGCACCACAAGCAACTGCTGCATCAATTTGGGCAAAGTCGGCATCAATAAACAAAGACACATCACAACCAATCGCCGCCAGTTCTTGCGTAGCTGCTTTGACTGATTCGAAATGGGTCACCACATCCAGACCACCTTCAGTGGTGACTTCCTGACGTTTTTCAGGGACAAAACAGACATGATGCGGTTTAATTTCCTTGGCAAAAGCGACCATCTCATCTGTTACCGCCAGCTCGAGGTTCATACGGGTTTTCAGTGCAGGACGCATACGACGAACATCTTCATCCTGAATGTGACGACGGTCTTCACGCAAGTGCAAGGTAATGCCCTCTGCCCCGGCCTGCTCACAGATCAATGCAGCATTGACTGGGTCTGGGTACGTTGTACCACGTGCTTGTCTTAATGTTGCGACATGGTCAATATTGACACCAAGTAATGCAGCCATAATCTTTTCCTAACTACGTTTGAGATTGAGAGTTTTGAATCCAGAGTTGCCGACTTTTTAATGGCCGATCACCCAATAAGGCCGTGATCACCTGTCGATACAGTTTCGTCAACAATTGTAACTGTTCCGGATTAAAATCCCCACCATTTTCATGATCTAGCATACTTAAAATCTGCTGACCTGACATGGTAGAGCGTAATGCTTTGGCCGATGGCATAAAACCGGCATTGAGCTGAAAATAATAGTGTTGTAACGGATCGATTTGTACCTGATGAGCATCTAGGGAAAAATCCAGACCATAACCGAGTTCTTCCAGCAAGATATGTTCAAATTGCCGCAAAATCTGTTTTAAGTATAAATTGGGATTAGATTGTTCTGATAATTGCTGCAATGCAGTTAATGTCTCTGCATATTTGGCAAAGGTTTGCGGCATTTCCACTTCTAGGGGGCACAAACGCAACAGGACTTCATTCAGATAAAAGCCTGAAAAAAAGGCATCGCCAAAAAAGAAAATCGGCTGATTGACAATTTCCAGTTTGGTAAAGTTTTTGAGTTCTGATTTTCCGGTGGCTTGCAAACTGATGGGCTGATATTGCGGCGGCGGTGTTTGCCGGAGAATGCCATCCATACGACCGTATTCCTGGGTAAATAAATGCACAATATGGCTGCGCTCACGGTACTTACGATGATGAATCAGATAACCATGCAGTACTTCGTTACGCATAAGCGGACACTTTAATCCTTATCTTTTTTTGATTTTTTATCATCGTCGTCATCTCCATCCGGGATGACTGCGCCCACAACAGCCGCAGTGCCTTTGACTGCGACTTTTGTGGTTTTATAAGCCACCTTGACAGGAACCGTGACCACTTTATGGATACAGCCTTGCAAGAATAAAACACATGCAAGCACTGCCAACACTTTCATCATCACGAAATTCCTTAAAGGGGCTTATTAATTTTATAACTTAGATATCGCTATAACCTAAGCTTTTCAATGCACGTTCATCATCAGACCAGCCGCCTTTGACTTTCACCCAAAGGGTCAGCATGATTTTCTGTTCGAACATTTTTTCCATGTCGAGACGTGCATCCATACCGATTTTTTTCAGCTTAACGCCTTTCTCACCAATCACAATGGCTTTTTGGCTTGGACGATCGACAAAAATCGTAGCATCAATATAGGTACAGGCCGGCTTCATACGACCAGTCTTTTCATTCATCACTGGCTGTTCAGTTTTGAATGATTCAATCTGCACGGTTAAATCATATGGCAGTTCTTCACCCAGCTGACGCATGATCTTTTCACGAATAATTTCAGAAGCCAGGAAACGCTCTGAACGGTCAGTTAGTTGATCCAGGGAGTACAATGGCGGCTGGAACGGCAGATACTTGGCAATCGTGTCACGTAAATGCTCAAGATTGGCACCACGAAGTGCAGAAACAGGTACGATTTCCGCAAAGTTCATCAGCTTTTCGCGCTCACGAATCAGTGGTAAAGCTTCGTTCTTGTTCTCAAAAGTATCTAATTTGTTGATCACCAGAATCACCGGCATTTCAGCATTTTTCAGCTTTTCCAGTACCAGATCATCATTCGGCGTCCACTTCTGTGCATCCACCACAAACAAAACCAGATTCACATCACGTAAAGCCGAATGGGCAGCACGGTTCATCATTTTATTGATGGCACGTACTTCCTTTTTATGCATCCCCGGCGTATCCACGAATACCGCCTGAGACTTTTCACGCGAATCAATCCCGACAATTTTATGCCGTGTAGTTTGCGGTTTACGTGAGGTAATTGAGAGTTTCTGACCCAAAATATGGTTCATTAAGGTAGATTTACCCACATTCGGGCGACCTACAATAGCGACAAAACCACTGCGATAATCCGACGGAATTTCGGTGCCTTGTGCGCTAAAAAATTGATTTACCAGGTCGTGACTGTCGCTTTGCGACTCGTGATCAGCATCAATGTGATCGGAATGAGTAGTCATTAAGACTTATGCTCCAAAAGTTTTAAAATATCTGCCGCAACGGCTTGTTCAGCAAAACGTCGGCTGGCGCCTTCACCCTGCATGGTCGGTAATCCCTCAATCTCACATTCCACTTTAAAATGCTGATTAGGGGCATCACCTTGAATATCTACAACCTCGTAAACTGGGAGAGGTTTCTTACGTGCTTGTAGATACTCTTGTAAACGTGATTTAGGGTCTTTAAGCTGATCGGTCGGCTCAATATGATCCAAATACGGTTCATACCATTTTAACACAATCGGCTCTAACACAGTGAGATCAGCGCAATCCACATAGATTGCGCCAATAATGGCTTCTACAGTATCTGCCAGTATAGACTCGCGATGATGACCGCCAGATTTCAATTCACCGGTACTGAGAATTAAACTCTGACTGAGTTTTAAATCATTGGCGATTTTCCCCAATGCTTCCTGTCGAACCAAGGTGGCACGCATACGCGTCAGCCGGCCTTCGTTTTCGCTTGGGTAGGCAGTGAAGAGATAATTCGCAATGATCATCCCTAAAAGAGAATCGCCTAGAAATTCTAGGCGTTCATAGTTTTGTTTATGACTGACTGAACGATGGGTCAGTGCCAGCTTGAGCAGTTCAGCTTGTTTAAACTGATAACCGATCCGTCTGGCAAGACGTTCATCATTGAGTTTTGACTGCGCTTTGATCAAAATTTTTCTCAAACTTCATCACTAAATCGATATTCATTATGAAATTTTTACGAATTTCATAATTCTTGTGTATCTGCAAACCATCGGTATGGATAACTTTGGCAATTTCATCAAACTTCAGATCGCGAATATTATTCATTGATAAACGCTGATCCATCTGCTGACGGAATTTTTCTGGTGTTATATTGGCTGGCGCACTTTTTAACAGCGCCTCAATTTCACCATCGACCATACGATCATCAAAGTAGGGTCCCCACACTGCAATCGCTACTTTGGCTAGAAATGCAAACCCCACGATTGCAAATAAAATCCCAATATACGAAGCACCTTGTTGATGTCTCATTTTTTATTTTCCTGATTGAAACAATTAATCGATTGTCCCGTTGCGACCAAACGATGGCAATTTAAAGCCAGGTTCTTTATGCATCCAGATATAGAATGCACGACCTGTTAAGTTTTCTTCCGGAACAAGCCCCCAGAAACGGCTGTCAGCACTCTGATCGCGATTATCCCCCATCGCAAAGTAATGACCTTCTGGCACCTTTACTTCCCAATATAAACCATTTTCACTTGAATATTTACCATTTTCCACAAAGTTAATATAAGGCGCCTGACGCGCGACATTGACCCCTTCCAGCTCACGCATGGTAAAGCTATGCTGACCTAAAGTTTCTTTATGATAAATGGCATTGGGTGTATCCAGACGATCTTTTTCACGGCTAAATTCCACTGGAACTTTCGCTACTTGTTCACCATTGATGCTCAACTGACCATGATCATAGACAATATGATCACCGGGTAAACCAATAATACGCTTGATATAACTGATGGTCGGTTGTGGTGGATAACGGAATACTGCCACATCACCACGCTCTGGACTGCCAGTATCAATAATTTTAGTGTTGACCATAGGCAGTTTCACCCCATAGTCAAATTTATTCACCAGAATAAAGTCCCCAGTTTCCAGGGTTGGCACCATTGAATCCGATGGAATATTAAACGGTTCAAACAAGAACGAACGCAGCACCAGTACAATCATCAGTACTGGCCAAAAGTCATAAGCCCAGGTAATGATAAAATTTTCATTGCCCTTGCCGCGAGTTTGTCTTTGTTTCAGGACAAACTTGTCAAGCAACCACAGTGCGACAAAAAACAGCGTCGCAGGAACAAGAATCAAATTAAAATCAAAATCCATGGGCTTATATCCTTATTCTTCTAGCGTTCGACTTTTAACACAGCGAGGAACGCTTCTTGCGGGATTTCAACACTACCCACCTGCTTCATGCGTTTCTTACCTTCTTTCTGTTTAGACAGAAGTTTTTTCTTACGTGACACGTCACCACCATAACATTTGGCCAATACGTTTTTACGCATGGCTTTTACAGTGGAACGTGCAATGATTTGCGCACCAATTGCCGCCTGAATTGCCACATCAAACATTTGACGCGGAATCAGGTCTTTCATTTTTTCCACCAGCGCAATGCCACGATGACGCGCGTCATTACGATGACAGATCATCGCCAGAGCATCGACTTTTTCCCCATTGATCAGCACATCCACTTTTACCAATGAAGAACTTTCAAAACGGACAAAGTTATAGTCGAGGGATGCAAAACCACGTGAACAAGACTTCAATTTATCGAAGAAATCCATGACCACTTCTGCCATTGGAATTTCAAAAGTAATCGACACCTGATTGCCGAGGAATTTCATGTCTTTTTGTATGCCACGGCGCTCGATACACAAGGTCATGACATTACCCAGATATTCTTGCGGTACTAAAATATGACATTCGGCAATCGGTTCACGTAAATCTTCTACGGTTGAACCATCCGGCATTTTAGACGGGCTGTCGATATAAATCGTCTGGCCATTTTTCATCACCGCTTCATAAATTACGGTGGGCGCAGAAGAAATCAGATCAAGATCATACTCGCGTTCTAAACGCTCTTGTACAATCTCCATGTGTAGCATGCCCAAGAAGCCACAGCGGAAACCAAAACCGAGTGCATCCGAACTTTCCGGTTCAAAGAACAAGGCCGAGTCATTAATTTGCAGTTTATGTAAAGCTTCACGAAACGGTTCAAAGTCACTGGCATCAATCGGGAATAAACCGGCATAAACCTGCGGTTTTACTTTTTTAAAGCCCGGTAGCGTTGCAACTTCAGGTGTGGTTGCCAAGGTAATGGTATCACCCACCGGCGCACCGAAAATATCTTTAATACCGGCAATCACGAAGCCGACTTCGCCTGCTTCCAACATGCCTGTTTCAGTATGTTTCGGATTAAAGATCCCAACAGAAGTAATGATGTGCGTTTGACCTGTTGATTTCATCAACATCTTGTCGCCTTTACGCACACGACCCTGCTTTACACGTACCAGAGAAACTACCCCAAGGTAGTTGTCAAACCATGAATCTACAATCAGGGCTTGCAACGGCGCTTCGCGATCACCGACCGGTGCCGGAATCACATTCACCAGGGTTTCTAAAACATTTTCAATGCCCAGACCGGTTTTGGCTGAACATGTCGGTGCTTCTGTCGCTTCAATGCCGATAATTTCTTCAATCTCGTGAATCACACGCTCAGGTTCAGCTTGCGGCAAATCGATCTTGTTCAGTACGGGCAGTACTTCCAGACCTTGCTCAATCGCGGTATAGCAGTTGGCGACAGACTGTGCTTCCACACCTTGCGCCGCATCAACGACTAATAAAGCACCTTCACAGGCTGCGAGCGAGCGCGACACTTCATACGAGAAGTCAACGTGTCCCGGCGTATCAATAAAGTTCAGCTGATAAACTTCACCATTTGGATGGGTATAGTTTAGCGTCACCGAAGTGGCTTTAATGGTAATCCCACGTTCGCGCTCAAGCTCCATAGAATCGAGGACTTGAGCCTGCATTTCACGATCTTGCAAACCACCACAGGTCTGAATAAAGCGATCTGCGAGGGTCGATTTACCGTGGTCAATATGCGCAATAATCGAGAAGTTACGAATGTTTTTAATATCAACAGATTTTTTAGCTTGCGCCATGGGTTACCTTGAGAAAAAACGCGCTATGTAATTTAAAAATATTACATAACAAAAGCCGAATAGAAATTGCGAAGGATTATAGCAGAATGGTGATCTAGAAAAAGAATTATATTTTTAGCTTTGTCCACTCTGCCAAAATACCTGTCCAGCGATCTCAAGCTCAATCACTGCAATGAAGCTTTGAAAATCACGCCATATTTTTGCTAAACCTGATTGAAATATCTAACTCTGTGCCAAAGAAGCGAGCGCTTATTGATCTAGATACACTATTGAAAAATCATAAGGATTGATCTGATCAGAAAGAGGTTGATAGGCTTGGGTAAAGGTAGGCGACATGCGTTTAGGACGCCCAGTGGCCATTTCAATACAGGCCCACTGCGTACTACCTGTAAATAACAGGTTTTGATCCTGTGGTCGAT
This sequence comes from Acinetobacter sp. F-1, assembly GCF_022869025.1. Lineage (NCBI taxonomy): Bacteria > Pseudomonadati > Pseudomonadota > Gammaproteobacteria > Moraxellales > Moraxellaceae > Acinetobacter > Acinetobacter sp. F-1. The sequence goes on from NZ_JAJKFX010000002.1 coordinate 111,008, forward strand.
AAAATGCATATTGGCGAAATGAATACAGTGCATTGATATCGTTCAACCAGGTTCGCAAAATAATTTCATCGCCCTCGAAAGCAGCCTTGCGATATTGCACCTGATGCTCAACTGCCACCATGGCATGTTTCAGTTCCACATATTCCTTTAACCCCAATCCCAATTTTTCAATATGGGCTGTGGCGACCTCCTGCATCCACTGTACATAGACCACATTATTGACATGGCCCAAGCCATCGATATGTTCAGCTTGCACCTTTAACGCAAGATCAAAAATAGCTGTCACTTTTCTCTTATCCTTTCCATTATTTTCAACTGAATAGAGTCTACCGAATTTATAGGCTGGGTAAATTGCAAATAATAAAAAACCGCCCATCAAAAGCGGTTTTTTATATTTAAAAATCTGAATAGAATTAGATACGCATTCCGACAATCGCACGCTGCCCTTGGCGCATGAGCGTAACGCGTGCCACATTGCCCTTCTTCAACTCAGAAACTTCTTGTACAAATTGCTCTGCGTTCAATACTGCCTTGTTATTAATATGCGTCACCACATCGTTTGGCATGATACGCGCCTGTGCGGCAATGCCACCTGAACGAACATCCTGAATCATGACCCCGCCTTTGATCTCCAGTCGATCCTTTTCTAGCGAACTTAAATCACGAATAGCCACACCAATTACAGGTCCTTTGCTCGGCTGCGCCTGTGCTCCGGCTTTTGCAGGGGTATCATCCGGTGCGGTACTTAAGGTTGCTGAAATATTACGGCGCTTATCATCACGTAAAACCTCCAGCTGTACCTGTTGCTGAGGTGCAGTACGGTTGAGATAGTTTAATAATTCACTGGTGCGTGAAATCGCAGTGCCGTTATATTTTAAAATCACGTCACTGACACGTAGACCGGCACGTGCGGCGGGTGAATTTGGTGCAACCTGAGTAATTAAGGAGCCTTCAGGCTTAGAAAGGTTGTAAGACTCTGCCAGATTACGGTCGATATCCTGCAAGCTGACCCCCAGATAGGAACGGGTCACTTTACCATTCTTTTTCAGCTGCTCTGCCACTTCCATGGCCACATCAATCGGAATCGAGAAGGAGAGCCCCATATAACCGCCGGTTCCACTGAAGATCCGCGAGTTCACCCCGACTACTTCACCATGCTGGTTAAATAAAGGCCCACCAGAGTTACCCGGGTTGAGGGCCACGTCTGTCTGGATAAAAGGCACTGCTGTTTCACCCATCATGTTGCGCATTTTGGCACTGACGATTCCGGCAGAGGCCGAATAATCAAAACCAAATGGCGAACCAATCGCGAGCACAGGCTCACCGACACGTAAGCGGCCTACATCCCCGGTACGCAATTCTGGAAAATTCGAACCTGTGACCTTAAGTAAAGCTACGTCGGTACGTGCATCACTTCCCACCACAGTGGCATCAATTTCACGGCGATCATTCAGGGTAATGGTGACTTTAGATGCATCCTCAACCACATGATGGTTGGTCAGCAGATAGCCATCTTTACTGATAAAAAATGCACTGCCATAGCCGGTTTTTTCCTGTGGCATGCGCTGCTGAGGGATAATCACCTGATTGCCAAAGAAGCGACGTAGAATTTCCGGAACTTGTTGTTGTAAGAGTTCTTCTTCGCTCATTTTTTTAACGACATTGACACTGACCACGGCAGGACTGACCTGCTCGACCAGATTTGAAAAATCAACCGGTGTGACAGCCTGCAACTGTGCAGCACTCATGGTCAGGGTCGCTGCAAATAATCCTTTTTTTAAGTCTAGAATTTTCATATAAATTATTCACTCAAATTGTTGATAAATTTATGTAAATAGGTTTTATCACAAACATTGTAAAGTTTAAGTAATAATATGTTTCAATGCTTCACGCTGGACAATGTCTCATCATTAAAACACTAAGTTAAGGCTTTGATTAATTTTTTTCATTAATAAATGAGCATTTCAACGCTTGCCTTTTGCACAAAAAAGCGCTGTTATTACCAAACTTTTTTTAAAATTAGCTGATGGACATGTCTAATTCATCCCTTACCCATCAATTTGACGTCATTATTGTGGGCAGTGGCGGTGCCGGTTTAAGTTTAGCCTTATCGCTCCCGGACCATTTTAATATTGCAGTTTTAGCGAAATCCACCCTGACAGATGCCAGCACCTTTTATGCGCAAGGCGGTGTTGCTGCAGTACTCGATAAAATGGATTCGATTGAACAGCATATTGATGACACCATGATTGCAGGTGCACAGCTATGTGAAATGGACGCAGTCAAACAGACGGTAGAAGGGGGCAAACCATCAGTTGACTTTCTGCTAAAACACGGTGTGCAATTTACCCTGGATGAACAGGAACAGTTGCATCTCACCCGTGAAGGCGGCCATTCACAGCGCCGGATTATTCATGCTGCCGATGCCACAGGTCGTGCAATTTCGACTACTTTGGTACAACGCGCCCAAGAAAAATCAAATATCACTATTTTTGAAAATTATATTGCGATTGATCTGATCTGTTCACATAAACTTGGCCTAGACGGTGAAAACCGCGCGCTAGGTTTATATGTGCTGGATGAAAAAAATGAAAAAGTACATACTTTTTTAGCGCCCTTTACCGCCCTTGCCTGTGGCGGTGCCATGAAAGCCTATCTTTATACATCAAATCCGGATATTGCCACAGGTGACGGCATTGCCATGGCCTATCGTGCCGGCTGCCGGGTGGCTAACATGGAATTTAACCAGTTCCATCCGACCTGTCTCTATCATCCACAAGCGCGCTCCTTCCTCATCACTGAAGCAATGCGCGGCGAAGGGGCTTATCTGCGTCTGCCCGATGGCGAACGCTTTATGCTGCGTTTTGACGAGCGCGCCGAACTTGCACCACGCGATATTGTCGCACGCGCAATCGACTATGAAATTAAGCGCTTGGGTATTCGGCATGTCTGGCTGGATATTACCCATAAGGATGAAAGCTTTGTTAGAGAACATTTTCCTACGCTTTATGCCCGCCTGCTGGAACTGGGTATTGATATCACCAAAGATATGATTCCAGTGGTACCTGCAGCCCATTACACCTGTGGTGGCGTTGTGGTCGATGAACATAGCCAGACTGATATCGCAGGTCTATATGCAATTGGGGAAACCTCTTATACTGGTCTGCACGGTGCTAACCGAATGGCCAGTAACTCACTTTTAGAATGCTTTGTGTATGGCATGAGTGCAGCCAAGCATATCGAATCTCATTTCAATGCTGACTATGCCTTTCCGCCCATACCCATCTGGGATGACTCACAGGTAACCAATCCGGATGAAGATGTGGTGATTCTGCAAAACTGGGATGAGCTACGTCAGACCATGTGGAACTATGTCGGTATTGTGCGCAGCACCAAACGTCTGGAACGTGCCTTGCATCGTATTGAAATGCTGAAAAAAGAAATCACCGAGTATTACCAAGATTATCAGGTCAGCAAAAACCTGATCGAGCTTCGCAATCTGGTGCTGGTCTCAGAAATGATTGTGCGCTGTGCCATGCAGCGTAAAGAATCTCGTGGCCTGCATTTCACGCTGGACTATCCGGAATTATTGCCTGAATTACGCAAGACCATTCTAAATCCGGTGAATTTTGAAGTAGAAACACCCTTGGTCAATATTTAGATTATTGGGGAGATATGATTTTTAAATCATATCTCCCTGTCTTTTAGCGCTCACCTACTTAATTAAGCTTAGGCTATTTATATCACTGAACTTCTATTCTTCAGGTGTTTAGTGTTGAGGTGGAATAGCATAAGTCGCAGTAACATGCGCCACTGGCTCATCAAGGTCTACTGAATAAATCCAGACTTCCCCGACAATCAGAACTTTACCGACTTTAATAAGCTTGCACTCTCCTCGCAAATCCGTGCCACCTGAAGGTTTACGGAGAAAATTGATATTCAGATTGGTGGTGACAGCCAAACCCACCAGGCCAATTTCGCCCAGAATAGCGACATATAAGGCAAGATCGGCCAAGGTCATCATGGTTGGGCCAGAAACAGTACCACCCGGACGCAACTCTTGTGCGCTAACCTGATACAGCAAAGTTGCGCCGCGTGGAACAACGGCTTCGATCCTACATTTTTCTAGGCTTTGTGGAAATTCTTGTTGTAAAAATTGTTGGATTTCGGTTTTGGTCGTTTTCATCTTATTAAAAAAATCTTCTATATTGCCTTCAATATAGAAGATTTTTCACACATTTACCTAGTGAAAATTAAAATAAACAGGATTTCAATTTAAACCAGACTTCAAATAACTTAAAGCCTGCTCGAATACCTGCTCCGGTGTACGGGTTGCATCCAGACGTTTGATCCGTTCCGGATGACGCTGCCACAACGTTTCATAGCCGGCTCTTACTTTCTCAAAGAAAGTGACTTTCTCTTGTTCAAAGCGATCCAGTGCGCCACGCGCGCGTGCCCGGTTCATTCCCAGTTCAATCGGTGCTTCTAACCAGAAGGTGATGTCCGGCATACGTGCCACAAAGTGATCATTTAATAACTGCAGCTTTGTTTCACTGAGTCCACGACCTGCACATTGATAGGCAAAGCTGGCATCAGTAAAACGGTCACAGAGTACAATTTTTCCGGCTGCTAAGGCTGGCAGAATGACTTGTGCCAAATGCTGGGCACGCGCCGCATACATCAATAGTAATTCGGTATCATGCGCCATCGCTTCTTCATGATTCACAGCCAGAAGTAGTGCACGGATCTGCTCGGCCATCGGCGTACCACCCGGCTCGCGCGTAAGCATCACATCTTTGCCTTGGGCCATAAAATCGTCATAGATCGAACGAATGAGTGTGGTTTTACCTACACCTTCTGTGCCTTCAAAGCTAATAAACATACTCATTCCTTATTCTTCGAGCGTAAAATGGTCAGATATTCCTGCACTGCTCTATTGTGATCATTCAGATTGGTCGTAAACGTATGTCCGCCATTGCCCGTGGCGACAAAATACAGGTTGTCAGAATTATCCGGATGCATGGCTGCTTCAATGGCTTTCTTACTTGGCAGTGCAATTGGCGTTGGCGGCAAACCAGACATGGTATAGGTGTTATACGGCGTCGGCGTACGTAAATCCTTGCGGGTAATATTGCCATTATAGCTATCGCCCATTCCGTAAATCACGGTGGGATCGGTCTGTAAACGCATGCCAATTTTTAAACGGCGCACGAACACTCCAGAAACCTGTTCTAGCTCACTATCCACACTGGTTTCTTTTTCAATGATCGACGCCATGATCAGCGCTTCATATTTATTCTGATAGGGCAGATCAGTCACGCGTTTTTCCCAGGCCTGATCCAGTGCCTTCATCTGGCGCTGATACAGATTGGTTAAAATTTTACGGTCAGTTTCACCTTTAGCAAAGAAGTATGTATCCGGTGCAAACAGACCTTCAGGATGTGAAAATGGAATATTGAGCTCTTTAAGGAGTTGTGCCGTTGGCAAATGTGACACTTCTTTGGTCACCAGATCATCTTTCTTCAAAGCATCAATCAGCTGTTTGAATGTGGTTCCTTCAATCACCAAAATCCGGTTCATCTGGGCATTTTCAGCATTGGAGATCATATCCAGAACCTGACGAATGCTCATGCCCTGGCGCACTTCATATACGCCAGCTTTCATGGTGTCATGAATCAGGATGCGCTGATAAAGCTTGAGAATAATCGGGAAACTGACCTGCTTTTCTTTGGCCAGACGGTCAATAAAACCAGAATAGGTTTCCCCTGACCCAATCGCCAGCAGCTGTTTTTGTCCGTCTACAGGATAGTCTTTCCACAAACTGCTTTTTAAGACCAGTGCCAAAATCAAGGCAAGTCCAATCAGGACGAAGGCAATTCCTTTGAAAAGTGACGAAAATTTGGCTGTATTGTTCTTTTTGGCTTTAGACTTGGAAGCTGACATATTAAGACATCTGATTTAATCGAAGACGGTTAAAAAGTTCAATACAAGCATCGCCATCCAGAGATCGCTGCTCAAATTGAGTGACAATTTTCATCGGGTTTAGCGCATTACAAAAAAACAGACTCTGAATATGGGCTATTTCCTCCATATCGATGTAACGTTGCTGACAGGCAATTCCCTGATCTTGCATCCGTTGTAGAATTTCTGCACGCATCACCCCAAAGACGCCATTATAACGAAGTTCCGGCGTAATCCATGTATTGTTTATACAAATGAAACAATTACTGCTCACCCCTTCGACAACCCCGCCCTGTACATCTGTCACCAGTGCCTCAGACCAACCGCGCTGATCCGCCTCCTGCTTGAGCAAAACCTGCTCCAGGCGATTCAAGGTTTTTAGTCCGACCAGACCCGGCATGGTCAATCCCAGTGCCTGCTGTAATACCCCACTTTGGATCTGTTCATACTTTAAATCATGTAGGGCTTGAGGATAATAAAATACCCACAGATCCGCCGGATGCTCTGGCAAACTATAGCCCCGCTCGCCGACTCCACGACTCAGCACGATCTTTAATGTTCCATTCAGCTGACTTTCTGATTCACGTAAAAGTTCTAAACTTTCTGCAATCAGAGCTAAATCAGCATGCAAACTTAATTTTTGATTACTGAGCTGCAAACGTGCCAGATGACGATCATATAATTCCACCCGGTCCTGTCGAATCCGGGCCGTGCTAAAACAGCCATCACCATAATGAAAGGCCCGATCGAGTACTTCTATCTCACTGACATGTTTCGCATTTTTCAAACAGAGCATATTTTATTGCCTCTCAAATCAACAATTGAGTACTGAGAGATAAGCTCCATCGATTTATCTCTTTTACTCACATCAAATGCATTTTTAATTATTTTTTATGCAAAATATCTCCAGCTATTCTTGCCTTGTCCAACAAAAGCTAAAAAAATTGAGGCAAAAATGAATATTGGTAAATTAAAAATTGGGGTATTGGCTGCACTGGTTTCGGCCACTGCTTTCAGTGTGTCTGCAAAAGATTTCCTGAACGTGTCTTATGACCCAACCCGCGAATTATATGACAATTTTAATAAGGAATTCAGCGCATACTGGAAAAAAACCACGGGTCAGGACGTGAACTATAAACAGTCGCATGGCGGTTCAGGTAAACAGGCCCGTGCTGTGATTGATGGTCTGGATGCAGACGTCGTGACCCTCGCGCTGGCGGCCGACATTGATGAAATTGCAGCGAGAGGTCTGCTGCCTAAAGACTGGCAGAAAAAATTCCCGCAAAACTCGACCCCCTATACCTCCACCATCGTCTTTCTGGTCAAAAAAGGCAATCCAAAAGGGATTAAAGATTGGGGAGATCTGGTGAAACCTGGAGTAGAGATCATTACGCCAAACCCGAAAACTTCTGGCGGTGCACGCTGGAACTATCTGGCGGCATGGGCATGGGCCAAACATCAACCTGGTGGCAATGACAGCAAAGCACAAGATTTTGTGCGTCAAATCTATAAACAGACCAAAGTTCTGGACTCAGGCGCACGTGGAGCCACCACCACTTTTGCTGAGCGCGGGATCGGTGATGTATTACTGGCTTGGGAAAATGAAGCCCATCTCGCTACTCGTGAACAGCCGGGTAAATTTGAAATCATCACGCCAAGTCTGTCAATTTTGGCCGAGCCACCGGTGGCAATTGTAGAGAAAAATGCCAGGAAAGATGGCAATGAAAACCTGGCCAAAGCTTATTTGAATTATCTGTATTCTCCTGCGGGGCAAACTGTGGCTGCGAAGAACTTCTATCGTCCACGTAATAGCGAAGTATTAAAGAAATATAGCAGCGTATTTAAACCTTTAAAGTTAGTCACCATCGACAAAGAATTTGGTGGCTGGACCAAGGTACAAAAAGCACATTTCGATAATGGCGGGATCTTTGATCAAATTGTAAAGGCAAATCATACGAAATAATGAGGCAGTCCAGCAGAAACAATGGCCTTTATTGATAAGGCCATTTTCATTTCAATAACTTCAGCTCCGTCTTATCTTTTTTTTTCATATAAAATTCGTTTTTATTTATTTTTTACGCATAAAGAATAGGTTTATTCTGCAGCTATGTTACAAAACGTGTAAGAAATTGAGGTTTCTAATGAGTATTTCAAAAACAATAAAACTTGGGGTTCTGGCTGCTGTGATTTCGGCAACCTCATTAGGTGCTTCAGCACGTGATTTTCTGAATGTTTCCTACGATCCGACACGTGAATTGTATGAAGATGTCAACAAGAGTTTTGGCAAATACTGGGAAAGCCGTACGGGTCAAAAAATTAACTTCAAGCAATCCCATGGTGGTTCTGGTAAACAGGCCCGCTCTGTTATTGATGGCTTGAATGCAGATGTGGTGACTTTGGCCCTCGCAGCCGATATTGATGTGCTTGCAGAAAAAGCCAAATTGTTGCCAGCAGACTGGCAAAAGAAACTGCCACAAAACTCGACACCGTATACCTCAACAATCGTATTTTTGGTGCATAAAGGCAACCCCAAAGGGATTAAAGACTGGGGCGATCTGGTGAAACCGGGTGTCGGTATTATTACCCCGAATCCGAAAACATCAGGTGGCGCGCGCTGGAACTATCTGGCGGCATGGGCATGGGCCAAACATCAGGCCGGTGGCAATGACACGACTGCACAAGAATTTGTTCGCCAAATTTATAAAAACACCAAAGTCCTGGATTCAGGTGCGCGTGGTGCAACTACCACCTTTGCCGAGCGTGGGATCGGTGATGTCTTGCTGGCCTGGGAAAATGAAGCGTACTTAGCGATTCGTGAGCAACCAGGTAAGTTTGAAATTATCACGCCAAGTTTGTCTATTCTGGCTGAACCGCCAGTGGCGATTGTAGAAAAAAATGCAGCGAGAAAAGGCAATAAGCATCTGGCTCAAGGTTATTTAAACTTCCTGTACTCGCCATTGGGTCAAGACCTGGCAGGCAAACATTATTATCGTCCACGCAGTGAAGTAGCTTTAAAGAAATATAATCATGTGTTCAAACCACTCAAACTGGTGACGATTGATCAGGAATTTGGCGGCTGGGCAAAAGTGCAAAAAGCGCATTTTGAGAATGGCGGTATTTTCGACCAGATTGTGAAGGCAAACAGCGCGAAGTAATTCGCAGCTGATCTGACAGGAGCATCGACATGATACATACGCTTATTGTTCCAGGTGTAGGTGGTAGCGAATACAATCACTGGCAAACATGCTTACAACATCAGCTCAGTCGATGCTCTCGTGTGCAACAAAAAGATTGGAATCATCCCGTTTTGCAGGAATGGATCACTGAATTTGTCAAAGCCCTGCAAGATATTCAAGATGATGTACAGATTGTAGCGCACAGCTTTGGCTGTTTAACCTCGGTCGCAGCACTGGCACAACATCCAGAATTGGCTGCTAAAGTTAAAAAGCTGATTCTGGTCGCGCCTGCCAATCCGGCACGTTTTGGGGAAAATGGTTTCGTTCGTAACAGCCAGACCGATTACAGCCATTATTTTCAGCAAGTGCAGATTCAGGTTCCGGCCACGTTATTAATCAGTGAAAATGATCCCTGGTTAAGCTATGCAGATGCCGAGTTTCTGGCCAAAGCCTGGAAACTCAAACCGATTAATCTCGGACAGGTGGGGCATGTCAATGTCGCTTCAGGATTTGGCCCTTTTCCTGAACTTGCCCAGTATTTGATTTCAGAAAAGACTATGCAACATATCAGCAATACTGATGACAGCAAGTATTATTTCAAATTTGCATTTTAGTCGTTGCAAATTATGCTTGTGTCCAATTTCTTTTTTTAATTTTCGCTGGTTAGTTTTAACCAGCTTTCTCTCTTTTGAGGAGTCATCATGTCGCAGCGATCCCGAGTGCTGCCAGGATTTGGTCTTTCTCTAGGCTTTACCCTAGCGTATTTATCATTAATCGTTTTAATCCCGCTGTCTGCTGTTTTTATTAAATCACTGGGCATTGGCTGGGAAGGCTTGTGGGAAATCCTGAGCTCTGAACGTATTCAAAAATCCCTACAACTCAGTTTCAGTGCAGCCATTATTGCTGCGCTGGTGAATGTGGTGTTTGGCCTGTTATTGGCCTGGTGTCTAGTACGTTATAGCTTCCCGGGCAAACGTATTGTCGATGCCTTGGTCGATTTGCCTTTTGCGCTGCCAACAGCGGTGGCCGGTATTGCCTTGACCTCTTTATATGCGCCGACTGGCTGGATTGGTCAGTATCTTGAACCGATTGGTATTCAGGTTGCTTATACCCCGATTGGTATTACGCTGGCTCTAATCTTTATTGGCCTGCCTTTTGTGGTTCGTACCGTACAGCCGGTACTCAGTGATCTGGAAACTGAACTGGAAGAAGCTGCATCTGCACTCGGGGCAAATCGCTTGCAAATTGTGACCAAGGTGATTTTCCCGATTTTACTTCCTGCGCTTATCACTGGCTTTGCGTTAGCTTTCGCTCGCGGTGTTGGTGAATATGGTTCGGTGATCTTCATTGCCGGGAATCAGCCTTTTGAAACAGAAATTGCCCCACTGATGATTATTTCCCGTTTAGAAGAATATGATTATGCCGGTGCAACCACAATTGCGGTGGTGATGTTGCTGATTTCATTTGTCCTGCTGTTCCTGATTAACTTACTGCAAGCTTGGGCCAGCCGCCGTACCGGGAGAACTGCACGATGAGTTTGAATACCAACAGCAATGCACTGGCTGAAAAACTGCAATCCCGTGATGCAACCCGTGAGCCAACCTGGGTACGTTATACCCTGATCACTATTGCACTGATTTTCTTCTTGAGCTGCCTGATCCTGCCTTTGATTCTGGTTTTTGTGGAAGCCTTTAAACAGGGAATTGGTGTTTATACACAGGCATTGGTGCATCCAGATACTTTATCTGCGGTCAAACTTACACTTTTGACTGCTGCAATCGCCGTACCGCTGAACGTGGTATTTGGTGTGGCTGCGGCATGGTCAGTGGCGAAGTTTAACTTTCGGGGTAAATCCTTCCTGACCACCTTGATTGATATGCCATTTTCGGTCTCTCCCGTGATTGCCGGTTTAATGCTGGTACTGATTTTCGGTACGCAAGGCTGGATGGGGTCTTGGCTAATGGACAATGACATCAAGATCCTTTATGCAGTGCCTGCCATTGTCCTGGCGACCATCTTTATTACTGTACCTTTCGTGGCTCGTGAGTTAATTCCATTAATGGAAGCACAAGGCACGGAAGAAGAAGAAGCTGCGATTGTGCTCGGTGCATCTGGCTGGCAAACTTTCTGGAAAGTGACCCTGCCAAATATCAAATGGGGTCTGATTTACGGCGTGATTCTGTGTAATGCGCGGGCCATGGGTGAGTTTGGTGCGGTATCGGTTGTATCCGGTCATATCCGCGGTGAAACCAATACTTTACCGCTACACGTCGAAATTCTTTATAACGAATATACCTTTAGTGCTGCGTTTGCCGTGTCTTCGCTTCTGGCTCTCCTCGCAATTGTCACCCTGATTTTAAAAACATGGGTGGAACTGCGCCAGGAAAAACAGGACAAACGTAATCAAGATTCTACAGTTTCTTAAGGAATGCCAACATGAGTATTCAAGTACAAAATATTGAAAAACACTTTGGTGCATTCCATGCACTTAAAAATATCTCGCTGGATTTTCCAGATGGTCAACTGGTGGCCCTGCTCGGCCCATCAGGTTGCGGCAAAACCACGCTGCTACGGATTATTGCAGGTCTAGAATCTGCAGATGGTGGTCAGGTCATTCTGGAAGGTCAGGATGCGACCAATGTTCATGTACGTGAACGTGAAGTCGGCTTCGTGTTTCAACATTATGCCCTGTTTCGTCATATGACGGTATTTGACAATATTGCTTTTGGTCTGCGTGTTCGCCCACGTAAAACCCGTCCATCTGAAGCGGAAATTAAAAAACGTGTTACGCGTTTACTTGATTTGGTTCAGCTGGGTTTTCTGGCTGACCGTTACCCTGCTCAGCTTTCAGGTGGTCAGCGTCAGCGTATTGCGTTGGCACGTGCCTTAGCCGTTGAACCGCGTGTGCTGTTGCTAGATGAACCTTTCGGTGCACTGGATGCCAAAGTCCGTAAGGAATTACGTCGCTGGTTACGTACCTTGCATGATGAGTTGCACATCACCTCGATCTTTGTGACCCACGATCAGGAAGAAGCGCTGGAAGTGGCCGATCAGATTGTGGTGATGAACAAAGGTAATGTCGAACAGATCGGTTCGCCACGTGAGGTCTATGAAACGCCGGCAACCCCATTTGTGTTTGATTTCTTGGGTCAAGCCAATCGTTTTGAAGGCCAGAACAACGGCGGCATTATTCAGCTCGGGCAAGATCGCATTCACTTTGATGGCGCAAAAAATGCTGCTCAAGGTGAAGTGATTTTATTCGCACGTCCTGATGAGCTGCGCATTCATGCACAGCCACAAGACAATGCCATTCAGGCCACCTTCATACGTGAATTATGGATTGCGGGTAAAGTCGTTGCAGAACTGAATGACCGTCAGGGTAACTTGATTGAAATCTTACTGACACCTGATGAAGCAAGAGCACACCAATTCCGCCCCAATCAAACCGTGTGGTTAAGTGCAGTGAACTTGCATTTATTTGAAAATCAGGTCGCTTAAGACCAAAAGATGGGGCTTCGAAATGCCCCATCCTCTTCTAGGGTAAAGAGAATTATGAATTTCCAACAATTAAGAATTATACGAGAAACGGTTAGACAGAACTTTAATTTAACTGAAGCCTCAGCTGCACTTTATACTTCGCAGTCTGGAGTAAGTAAGCATATTAAAGATCTGGAAGATGAGCTTGGCGTACAGCTGTTTATCCGTAAGGGTAAGCGTCTACTGGGTTTAACCGAGCCGGGTCAGGCACTATTAGGAATTGTAGAACGCATGCTGGTCGATGCCGATAATATTAAGCGTCTGGCTGATGATTTTAATAAAGTTGATGAAGGTACCTTGACCATTGCCACCACGCATACCCAGGCGCGCTATGTGCTACCGCCGATTGTCAGCCAATTTAAAAAAGAATTTCCTAAAGTACATTTGATTCTGCAACAGGCCAGCCCGGTAGAAATCACGGAAATGCTGCTGCAAGGTCAAGCCGATATCGGTATTGCAACCGAAGCACTGACGACTGAAGACAATCTGGCCAGCGTACCTTATTATAACTGGCAACATAGTATTATTACGCCGCAAAATCATCCACTTGCAACTAAAGATCAGATCCGGATCGAAGATCTGGCCCATTACCCGATTATTACCTATCATGGTGGTTTTACCGGTCGCTCCAAGATTGATACCGCCTTTGAAGAAGCCGGCTTTGATGTCGATATCGTCATGTCCGCACTCGATGCCGATGTGATTAAAACCTATGTGGAAATGAATATGGGCGTCGGCATTGTCAACGATGTCGCTTATGACCCGGAGCGTGATTACCGTTTAAAGCAGATTAAAACGGATATTTTTGGCATGAATACCACCTGGATTGCGGTACGTAAAGGACATTTACTACGTGGTTATGGCTACGAGTTTATTTCCCTGTGCTCGCCGGATGCCGATATTAAAGCGCTTAAAAAAGTCGCCTATCCAGACGAATAAAAATATATAAGTTTTCAGTCAAAGAGGCCAGCGAGCCTCTTTATTATTTTCAAGTGGATAATCTGTATAAATATCAAGCATAATCACATTAATAATAAGTTGAATTATACCAATATGATCGACAGCAAATTTGCTCTTTTCTGTATGGGCTGCGCTTTTTCTGGGTCAGGTTATAGCGCTGCTTTTGAACAGTCCAATCAAAGTATTCAGTCTTTTTTTGAAAAAAATCATTATGCTGAAATTTCATTGGCTTGGGTTCGCCCTGATATTAGCGGTCAGGTACAGCATACCGAGCAGCTGCAACAACTGGGTATTACTGACTTTTCTACGGGCCAACTTGCCAGTACGCAATTTATCTCTAATGTTGCCTTAAAATTACAGCTTCACCCTCAACTATCATGGGGACTGATTTATGATCAGCCTTATCATGTAGATGTGGCTTATAGTTATAATCCTGTTTTTGCAGGTGAAGCGCTTTCTGTTGAAGCCGCGAGTATCCAGTTTGATAGCCACAATCTCACATCATTAATCGGCTTCCAACCGGATAATCACTGGAATTTTTATACAGGGCTAAGTTATCAAAGTCTGGAAGGAAGCTTATATTTATCCGGGCAAACCTTTTATATATTTAATGGTTATCGGGCTACATTTGAACAAGATCCCGCTTGGGGCTGGCTTGCAGGATTCAGTTATCAACTACCCGAATATTTTTTTAGAACTGCGCTGACTTACCGTTCAGCCATTGCTCACCATCATAAAACTGCTGAATCGATTGTCGTAGGCACCAATCCCTCCCCCTATACCCAGATTCAAACCCCTCAATCCATCCATCTGGATTTTCAAACAGGATTGCCTTATCAAAATGCCTTTTATGGCACATTACGCTGGTTAAACTGGCAAAATTTTGTCATTCAGCCGCCTAAATTCGGTGCAGTGATTGACTATGCGGCCTTAGAATTCCCAGAATTAGAATCATTCAAGATGATTGATTATCGGGAGGATCAATGGTCTGCCAAAATTGGTCTGGCACATCAATGGTCCTCCTTTGGCATAAATTCTATCGAACTCTTATGGGATTCCGGTACAGGAAATCCGGCTTCGACATTAAATCCGAGTGATGGATATTGGGGTATTGGACTAGCTCATCTTTACAAGATTCAAGATACTTGGGATATTGCCACAGGATTCTATTATCTAAAATTTCAAAAACCTGAGGTCTCAACATTTGAGTCACTTACGCCTCAGATAGCGGGTTTATCTGCTGTTTCTGACAATAGTGCCTGGATCGTGGGCTTAAAACTGGGTTATCACTTTTAAAGTATTTTTAGAAAATATAAAAAAACGAGCCGAAGCTCGTTTTTTTTATGCAGCTCAAGCTTAAAAGCGGAAGCTTACACCCAGTTTGGCTACTGGAAGCCATTCGTATTCATTGTCGTTACGAATTTTATCTCTTTCTGTATCAATTGCATCTGTAATTGGACGACCATTTACACTTGTTGCTGTCTGACTACCTGTATTATATAAATCTACAGTAGGATTACCATTATAGTAGGCACCAATCTCACCGAATACGCCCCAACGGTTGGTAATTGCCGGCGAGAAACCAATACCTAAGTAAGGTGCGATATTATTTTTGTAAGATAAACTACCTACTACATCTCCTACATCTGCACCAAATGTTGAACCATCAATTCTGATTTCACCATCTGTCCCAGGGCGGCCACGTAAACCATAATCATTGTCAATATATGCAACACCGGCTGCCATATAGAACCAGTTCGCCCAAGGACGAATTTCAGCATTTAAATAGGTCAGGTTATTGTCCATATCTAGGTCATATTTCGTACCATTTACTGAGATATCATCAGACCAGGAAATGTCACCACCGTTATAACCTAAAGTCACGCCGACATATGGGTTAGCATTCCAAGAAATTGCCCCACCATAACCTGTAGTACCGACTTCAGCACGAACAGCTGCTGGTTTAAAGAAAGAAAAAGATGCCACACCTTCATCTGTTACGATTGTTTCATCAGCAGCCATAGCAGAGCCAGCTGCTGCAGCCAAAATGGAAACTGCTAAAATTTTATGTAAAGACTTCATTATTTCTCTCCTCAAAAGAACTTATTTTGATCATTAGTTATTCGTGATGGGTTCAATATAAAGGACTTAAAAAATATTTTTTATTCATGTTTTGCTGATCTTTTGTTATTTTTTGATACAAATTAGTTTTTCTTGTTGATAACCTGGCTTTTTCTAACACTTCTACTACATTTTAAAATAATGAAAAATAACACTTATCACGTTCATTATTTCAAACTTCCCACACTTTTGGCTATTTTTCATCTATTTTCAGTCTGCTCAACTATTTTTAATGCAATATAGTGTAAAATCTAGAAAATTTTTTCTGGAAGGAAGATCATGTCGCAGCTTTCAACAATCATTGAAAAAGCGTTTGAAGATCGTGCGAATTTCACAGCTGCAGATTGCCCTGCTGAAATCCGTCAAGCAGTTGAGGACGTAATTGCTGGTCTAGACAATGGTACTTTACGTGTTGCTGAAAAAATCGATGGTGAATGGATTGTTCATCAATGGATTAAGAAAGCGGTATTGTTATCATTTAAATTAAACGACAACAAACCAATGCAAGCTTGTGATCTTCGTTTCTATGACAAAGTAGATACTAAATTCTCAGACTGGACTGAAGAACAATTCAAAGCGGCTGGCGTACGTGTAGTTCCTCCTGCGGTGGCGCGTAAAGGTTCGTTCCAGGCTAAAGGCGTGATCTTGATGCCTTCTTATGTCAACATCGGTGCCTATGTAGATGAAGGTACGATGGTGGACACATGGGCAACTGTGGGTTCATGTGCACAGATTGGTAAAAATGTTCACTTGTCTGGTGGTGTTGGTATTGGTGGTGTACTTGAACCACTTCAAGCCAACCCGACAATTATTGAAGATAACTGCTTTATCGGTGCACGTTCTGAAATCGTTGAAGGCGTGATCGTTGAAGAAGGTTCTGTAATTTCAATGGGCGTATTCATTGGTCAATCGACCAAGATTTATGATCGTGCCACTGGTGAAATTCACTATGGTCGCGTACCAGCAGGTTCAGTCGTTGTTGCAGGTAGTCTGCCTTCTAAATGTGGTACTTACAGCCTTTATGCTGCAATTATCGTGAAAAAAGTAGATGCGCAAACTCGTTCTAAAACCAGCCTGAACGATCTATTACGCGAAGACTAATATGTCTTAACTTAGAGGGCACATTGGTGTTCCTCGGAGCTTCAAGCGCTCCCCGTCTCTACGATCAGTCATGATCGTAGGGATTTTTATTTTTATACCCGGTTATTTATTTCTCAGTGGTTAGTTTTGTTATGAATACGCTTCGTTCTTCCGCAATTCCAGTTTCTGATCCGTCTGCGGGTTTACGCATTACGGAGATCTTCTATTCATTACAAGGTGAAGCCAATGCTGCGGGCTTGCCAACGGTTTTTATCCGCTTAACCGGCTGCCCGTTACGCTGTACATACTGTGACACCACCTATTCATTTGAAGGTGGTCAGCGTCAGTCTCTGGATGAAATTATTCAGACCACGCTCGATTTTAAAACACCCTATGTCTGTGTGACCGGTGGTGAACCACTGGCTCAACCGAATGCCCTGCCTTTAATGCAGCGCCTTGCTGATTTAGGTTGTGAGGTTTCTTTAGAGACCAGTGGTGCTTTAGATGTTGCTAAAGTAGACCCGCGCGTTTCCAAAGTTCTAGATTTAAAAACCCCAACTTCAGGTGAAGTTGCACGAAATTTGTTATCCAATCTGGATCATTTAACGCCACATGATCAAATCAAGTTTGTGATCTGCAACCGTGAAGACTATGAATGGTCAAAGCAGCAGCTTGAACAGTATCAGCTTCAAGAGAAAGTCAGTACAGTCTGGTTCTCGCCTGCATTTGCGGTTGAAAAAGGCGCGGTTCGTTTACCGCAACTGGCGCGTGATTTGGCTCAGTGGATTTTAGAAGACCATCTCCCTGTTCGTTTCCAGTTACAGCTGCACAAGTTGTTATGGAATGATGAAACTGGTCGTTAATTTTTTGTAAAGTTACTTTTTTGGAGAATCAGCTTATGCGCCCTCGTGCCATTGTTCTGTTATCTGGCGGATTAGACTCAACTACATGTCTGGCTTGGGCACAGGCACGCTACGAATGTATCGCGATCAGTTTTAAGTATGGTCAGCGTTCGACCACAGAGCTCGATGCAGCCAAAGCACTAACTCAACGTGCCGGTGTAGAACATCGTGTCATCAATATCGACTTGGGCAATCTGGGTGGCTCAGCCCTTACCGATCATAGCATTGACGTGCCGGATCATGAGCAGGCAGGTATCCCGATTACCTATGTTCCTGCACGCAATACCATCTTCCTTTCTTATGCCCTGGCAGCGGCAGAAGTGTTTAAAGCTGAAGCAATTGTGATCGGAATTAATGCGGTTGATTACTCGGGCTATCCGGATTGCCGACCGGAATTTATTGACGCATTTGCCAATATGGCACGCCTTGCAACCAAGGTTGGCGTAGAGGGTCAGGCGCTCAAATTTGAAACACCTTTGTTACATTTATCCAAAGCAAATATTATTCGCTTAGGTATTGAACATGGCGTAGACTACAGTCAAACGGTGTCATGCTATCAAGCAGATGACCAAGGACGTGCCTGTGGCAAATGCGACAGTTGCCGTTTACGTAAACAGGGTTTTGCGGACGCAGGTGTTGAAGACCCGACACGTTATATACCGTAATAACAAGGTAGAGTTTATGAAGAATTTAAAATCAAGCATCGTGCTTTCAGCAATTGTTTCAGCTGCTGCTATGTTCGCAACAACAGCTCAGGCAGCTGATGACAAATTACAACAAGCTTATAAAAGCACCAATGTGAAATCTGCATTGATCAATGTTTGTAAAGATGAAACTGGCAAAGGTAAAAAACTGACAGCTGCTGAAGTCAGTAAGTATTGTACTTGTGCTGTTGAAGCAGATGGTAAATTAACCAATGCACAAAAATGGGAAATTCAAAGCACCATTAATCAGAAGAAAAGTCCTGGAACTTTAGCTTTTGTACAGAAGCAGAATAAAGACCTGCAAGCATGTTTTGGTCCACAGTTAACAGGCAAACTGAAAACTTTGACTGAAGAAGCAAT
Organism: Acinetobacter sp. F-1; assembly: GCF_022869025.1. Lineage (NCBI taxonomy): Bacteria > Pseudomonadati > Pseudomonadota > Gammaproteobacteria > Moraxellales > Moraxellaceae > Acinetobacter > Acinetobacter sp. F-1. The sequence goes on from NZ_JAJKFX010000002.1 coordinate 129,809, forward strand.
GAAATCAGCTCAAGCTGCGCCGAAGAAATAATATCTCATTATTCTTTGATGAAATAAGCCACTATAATGTGGCTTATTTTTTTGAAAAATTTAAATAAAACAGGAGTTAATATGACTGCCATCAGTTTGCTTGACCAGAGTTTCCCTGCAACGACAGCTGAAATCAATTTAACCCAGCTGGATACAGAATGGCTGGTGATTTATTTTTATCCTAAAGATTCTACTCCGGGTTGTACCACTCAAGCCGTCGGATTTTCTTGTTTAAAAGACCAGTTTGATGCTTTAAATACCACAATTATTGGCGTATCTCGTGATTCGGTCAAAGCCCATCAAAACTTTACTGAAAAGCAGAATCTGAGTATTAATCTGATCAGTGATAAAGAAGAAATCCTGTGTAATCACTTTGATGTGATTAAAGAAAAGAACATGTATGGCAAACAAGTCATGGGGATCGAGCGTTCGACTTTTATTTTCCATAACGGCGAACTGGTCAAAGAATATCGTAAAGTCAAAGCCGCAGGTCATGCCGAACAAGTCCTGGAAGATTTAAAAGCTCTGCAAAGTGCTTAATTGACTATTTCCTGCAAGGATAAAAGCTCGAAAAAAATCGGGCTTTTTTTGTGATTACTTTGATGTAATACAAGCATTTTATATGTCTTCTATGCTTCAATTTTTAAAGCTAAGCAATAGACATGCAGCAGTCTATTAAGCTAAAAGCGACCACATAAAAGATCTATTAAAAGACTGTTTAAGACATCCTTAATTAACTTCACAATGACCCGAGAGATGCAGATTCACTTTCTCTCCTACGCCTGCAATCCCCTTTCTCATGCCGAAATCACTGCGGTTAATCACTGCAAATGCCTGGACTTCGAGCAAGTTGTCATTAGACAGACTCGACTTAAAGGTTGTTTCAAAAATCACCGGTTTGGTCACACCACGCAAAGTCAAATTACCTAAAACATTGTATTTACCATTGCCCAGGTCTTTAAACTGGATACTTTTAAAACTTACCGTTTTGTATTTTTCAACATAAAAAAGGTCTTCACCCAAAATCATATGTTTCAATAACGGTTTATTAAAACTCAAACTCTCCACATCCATGACCAGATGCGTTGAAGCATTTTGCGGTGCTTTGGCATCAAACTGCATGCTGGATTGCACCTGATTAAACTTGGCTTTGACCACAGTCAGTCCCATTGACTTGATCTCAAAGCCGACATCACTTTTAGGAGTGAGCGTCCATGATTTTGCAAAAGCCTGACTGCTGAAAAATAAACAGATTGCCAGGCCAATCAGTCCAGTTTTTATTGTTGTTTTCAATTTTAAATCCACCTTGTTTAATTTCTTATTGATCGGATTTAGATACACGCTTCAAGCTGAAATTAAATTTTCTTTTCAGTTTTAGAATTTTTGTTTTCGTTATTTTTATACCAGTTAACTGAAGTTTTTGTAAAACCCTTAGTGACTAATGGAAAAAATAATCGTTAGTATTTATTTTTAAGAAATGGCTTAATCGAAGTATGCTCATCGAATGGAGACTGTTAATACTTTGATTTTAAAATTCATCTCCTAAATATGATCATATATTCCAACAAAATCTGAAGTAAAATTTGCTTACACAGCGAGCACTGCAAACTCCATTTTCTATTGTGATTCTCTTTGAAAAATGTTTAAACAGAATGTTTAGACAAATATCAATTACAGACCTTACTCGCATTCTCTTGTTCAAAATATAAAAATCCTCAATTGAGGATTTTTATATTACCAGTTGAATTAAATGCTTAGAATTAATGACCCTGCGACGATCCACATGGTACAAGCAATGAGAGCATCCAGAACCTTCCAGGCATGGCGATGCTGAAACCAGGGTGTCAATATCTTTGCCCCATAGCCCAAGCTAAAAAAGAAAAACCAGGATGCACAGACCGCACCAAGCGCAAACCACCATTTTCCTAGGCTATATTGCGTTGAAATTGAACCAATCAGGATGACGGTTTCTAAATAAACATGCGGGTTTAACCAAGTAAATGCCAGACAGATCATCAACACTTGTAAAAAATGTGCTGTAACTTGATCACTTGGAGCCAAAACTTCTGTTGATTTAAATGCATTGATTGCATGTTGCAGACCATAATAAAACAGGAATCCTGCGCCAATATATTTAGAAAACATAACCGCATTTGGATAATGTTCAATGATGTGAGCAAAACCAAAAACACCTAATAATATCAAAATAGTATCAGACAAGGCACACGTCAAACAGACCAGGAAGATATGCTGCTGTTTTAAACCCTGTTTTAGTACAAAGGCATTCTGCGCCCCGATACTGACAATCAGGCTCATACCTACAGCAAAGCCACTGACCATATAACTGAACATCACATTCCCCTTTTTTGAATACATGAATTATTCAACAAAAAGGAAGCTATTCATTAAAACTAAGTTAATATCAATTTAACTAAATTTTTCTTAGATTGTAGCGATGCTGAATGCGAAACAATGTGATGCTTTTTACGCGGTTGCAAAAACTGGAAGTTTTGATCTGGCGGCAGAACAACTCAATATTACTGCCTCAGCAGTGACCCTTCGTGTTCAGAGTCTGGAAAAACAATTGGGACACTTGCTGCTGGCGAGAGACCGGCCTTGTCGCGTGACTCAATCTGGACAAACTTTATTGCATTATTTACAGCATCAGCGTTTGCTAGAACAGAATTTGATGCAGGATTTGGGCGGACAGGTACAACAGGAAGGTTTTTACTGTCTGAATATTGCCACCAATGCCGATTCACTTGCGACCTGGTTATTGCCGACCTTACAAGCCCAACTGATCCAGCATAAAATTGTGCTGCATTTTCAACTGGATGACCAATCACAAACCCATCATTTACTGGAAGCCGGACTGGTCAATGCCTGTTTGAGCACTGAAGCCAAAGCCATGAAAGGCTGTCTGGCCGAGCGGATTGGACCAATGCACTACCGTCTGGTTGCCACGCCTGAATTTGCCCGGAACTGGTTTCAACAAGGAATACATCGTGATGCCTTACGCCACGCACCGGCGATTCTGTTTAATGAAAAAGACCAGTTGCATACCCAGTATATCCAGCAAGAATTTGGCCTGAGTCCGGCACAATATCCTCACTTTTTTATTCCATCGACGCATGCATTTTTTGATGCCATTGTCATGGGCTTGGGTTATGGCTGGTTGCCGGATTATCAAACCCGGCATTTGCTGGAATCAGGACAATTGATTGAACTTTCCGGTGAAATGCGAATTGAAGTCCCCTTGTATTGGCATCACTGGAAACAGCAGTCTCCTGCTCTGGCGATTCTGGGTGAATGTTTAAAACAGCATGCTCAGACCACCATGAATCAGCCTCTAGCCATCTGATCGAGTCAGGCCAGATTGCTTTTATCCTTCTGGACAAATTTTTGACTGAGTTGCTGATAGGTTTCGGTATGCTGGAATTGCTCTAGAAACTCAATCGTGCCTTGTGGAAATTTATCCCGTTGAATTTCACCGCGATAATAAGCTTCACGCATCGGCGTAGCGGATAAAGCACCTTCCAGGCTTTCCAGTTCGACCATTTCCCATTCCGGGAAAAATTTTAAATAATATGAAGAATCATCTTTAAAATGTCCAATCAGTCCGACTTTGGCATTCGGTTCTATGGCCTGATTTATCAGCGATTTCACCAGTTTTTGCCATTTTTCATCGTTATAAACATCAATGACTTCTACAAATTGAATCCGCGCCTGATCTTCCGGACTAAAATTTGCAAGGATCATGGCTTCACGTTCCGAAGCCAGAAATGGATTTTTGATATTGCGTTCATTCTGCGCAGAACCAAGGGCCAAAATCACATTTTGACTGTGTTCCAAAGCAATCTGAATGGTTTGCATATGCGCCAGATGAAAAGGCTGAAAACGGCCAATGAAAACCAGATAATCAAATGTATAGTTCATAACAGATCATTTTTATGACTCATGAGTTGTGCCGCCCCAATAAATATGCGACATAATCAATCTCATAAAATCAAATTAAGTTTTAAAGCAAGGATAGTACGATGACACTGAGCTGTATTCAACAACCTCATGAGCATTTGCATGCGAATTTAGAACATGGCGTACTCACTTTAGCCATCAATCGCCCGGAAGCGAAAAATGCCTTATACAGCGAGCTGTATTTATGGATTGCTCAAGCGCTCGATGAAGCAGATCAGGACAATCAGGTGCGTGTGGTGGTGTTACGCGGTCAGGACACGGACTTTAGCGCGGGCAATGATATGCAGGATTTCATGAAATCTGCTGCCAAGAAAGGTCAGGCCCCTGCGGCTGAAGGCCCGCCCTTTATTTTACTCAAAGCGGCTGCCAAGTTTTCCAAGCCTTTAATTGCAGCGGTACGTGGCGTTGCAATCGGGATTGGGGTAACCATCTTATTGCATTGTGACTTGGTCTATAGTGACAATACTGCCCTGTTCCAGATTCCATTTGTCAGTCTGGGCCTATCGCCTGAAGGCGCTTCAAGCAAATTGCTGATTCAGCAGGCGGGCTATCATAAAGCGGCTGAATTATTGCTGACTGCACAAAAATTCAATAGCGAAAAAGCACTCGGTGCCGGTCTGGTGAATAGTATTGAAGAAGATGCCTATGCGGCTGCACAAAAACAGGCGCAGACTTTAGCAGCATTACCTTTGGCATCTTTGAAGCAAACCAAAGCCTTGATGAAACATAATCTGGATGAAATTGTGGCCTGCATCGATCATGAAGCAGAAATTTTCATGCAGCGCGTTGGCTCTCCGGAAATGCTGGAAGCCGTACAAGCTTTTATGCAAAAACGTAAACCTGATTTCACACAATTCAACTAATTTTCAAACTTAGGATCTCAATGAGCTGGTTTAGACTGCCTCATTGATTCCTTTACCTGTAAGAATAAAGAATATGTCTACTGAAAATTCATCCATTATTGCCCAGTCTCCTGAAACCATTGATAGCGCCAATCCTGATAAAAAACGTTATTATGAACCTGCTCCACAGGATATTGATGTCGATAATTTCCGTAAAGTGATCGAAAGTCGTCGTTCAGTGCGTAAATTTACCAAAAAACCAATTCCAGAAGATGTACTTGATGCTTGTCTGGATCTGGCGTTGCTGGCTCCCAATTCGTCAAACTTGCAGCCCTGGACATTTTATGTGGTACAAAACCCGGCGAAGAAAAAGCGACTGGTCAAAGCCTGCATGAGCCAACTGGCAGCAAAAACGGCTTCTGAGCTGATTATCTGTGTGGCACGTACCGACCGTATTGATGAAATGGCCAAACGGAATGTCAATGAATTTCCATATCCGGAAGCGCCAGCTGCCATCAAAAAATACTATAAATACATTCCATATAACTATAAAACCGGTTATTTAAATGTCTTTGGCAACTTTAAAAAAGTGGCTTTCAAAGTTGCCCGCACTTTAGATAAACAGATGCCTGTTTCTGCCTTTAGTCCAAATGATGCCAAACTTTGGGCAACCAAAACAACGGCACTGGCTTGCGAAAATCTGGTCTTGGCCTTACGTGCTTATGGTTTTGACAGCTGCATGATGGAAGGTTTTGATGAACCGATGGTACGCGATATCTTGGGCTTAAATGATCAGCAATATCCAGTCATGGTGATTGGTGCAGGTGAACGCGCCAAAGACGGCGTGTTCTTCCCGCAATACCGTTTTGATCGTGAGTTATTTATCCAGAAAGTTTAACAGTAGCAATAGAAGAATAAATCTTTGATTTGATATTCTTGGCGATATGAATACCACTCTTAGGCAGAGATTCAGAAATGAATTTTCTGCCTAACCTGGGATCTCGGTTAATTTAGACCTACCCTTCTCATCCTTCAAAGTAACATCAACCTATTAAATAAAGATTTAAATCTTCACGCGATATGAGACTGTGCCAGCACCCAAAGTGCTTGTGCATCATCAAAATCTAAGAATAATAAGTTCTCAATTTCCGGTCATCCATCCAGTTACAATGAAATCCGACGGGTACACGAACCGGTAAATGAATCGTGGCAATAGGCCCCTTCTGAATATATTGCGCATCTAAAATCACCACTTTCGATGGACTGCCATCCAAGGCGTGTAGATAAGACATCAGCCAGCCATCATTTTCTGTTTGAGCACCTTCTCGGGCGACAAAAACTGCCTCACCTGTAACCCAGTTTGCTCCAAAGGAATAGCTTGCTGTACTGCCGGTTTCCAGATCATGGTACAAGAGTGTATTACTGCTAACATGATAAGGATCATCAAAGCCGGCAAAGGAAATACTATAGACATAGCGATAAGGCCGCCCTGTATAGGCTTCATTGATCCGCGGAAATTCCTGCTTGATATTGGATAATACAGTTCGAGTGACTTTTCCTGTTTGCTGCTCGAAGATCAATCTTTCCAGCCGAATCTCCTGATCTTCTATTGGTCCCTGAATGGAACTGACCAGTGCCTTGGAATGTACCACTGCATCCATCACTACATCACCTGTGTTCAGGTCATAAGCATTGACCGTATGAAAAATAAAACAGGGATCAATCTCATACCAGCGGATGTCTGCCGCACTGCCACCAAAAGGCAGCATACCTATACGAGCCTGATGTTTAGGATTCCATTGATAGGGTAATAGTGAGCCTTTTAAGGCACTACGCATAGAAAAGTTGACATTCAAATCCAGAATCAGCACCTGAGATTGAGTAATGGCACAGTCATGCACCATCGGGCCATGTTTGACTGGAATTTCGACATGATGTTGCAGTTTGCCTTGAGCATCAATATGTAAATAAAAAACCTGATGATGATTCAAGGCATCATAACAAACCGCATGAATATCTCCTGTTTCCGGGTCGATATGCGGATGAGCCGTAAACGGTAAATCCTGATCATTTTCAAAAAGTTGATGCCGTTTTGATTCCAGTTCACGATTTACTTCGATCGGATAAGCCCCCGCTTCGACCAGTGCCCAGATTTTCCCGGCAAAGTGGATGATATTGGTATTGACCGCATCCGCGATTCCACGCGTTTTCCCTGAAATCTGTGGTCTATGCAATTTTTTCTGCACACTGGCCGATCCGACATAAGCACTTTTATAGCAATGTGCTTCACCAGCTTTGAGTTTCAGCGCGTGAATCATGCCATCACCGGTGAACCAGTGATAATTTCGTGGGTTCTTTACCGTGATCGGATTCGGGCCAATCCGCATCAGCGCACCTTCCAATTCTACAGGAATTTGCCCTTCTACCATCAATTGAGTAGCAAAATGCTCCTGTCGTTGTGGCGCAAATATCCCATCCAGATAGGGATTGTCATGAGAATAGGGAATGCGGCTATGCAGGATTCCCGCACCATGTTTGATAGTTTTACTGAGCGTATTCTTGAGGATATTGCCGAGCTGTTTTGACCACTGCATTATTATTTTCCTGTTTTATTTTTATGATGATGACTGATTTTATACTCATAAAAGGAGGTTAATCATTTTAAACAGATAAGCTGATGGTACGCTAAAACACGATGCGCACCATTACTTCTAGCAGCAATAAGGTTGCACGTTTAGACTTTAATATCCAGGAGCTGAATAAACTCAAAAGCAGGCTCTTCATAAGGATGGCTTGCTTTCAGAGCTTTGGCGACCTCGACCGCCTTTTCATCAGCAACCAGCATTTCTACTCGCCACTCTTCAACCTGCTCTAATTCCCCGACTTCACCAATATAAGGATCTGCACCTTGCTGCGCTTTAAACTGTCCTGTTCCCAGTACCTGCCAGGCACAGTGGGTATAATCTCCGATGCCGCCTGCACCCGCTTTAAACAAGGCTTCCTTAGTCACTTCAAGATGTTCATCTGGTACATAATAAATGAGTTTTAGCATGTTTCCCTTCAACATTTTCAATGGCTTATTTAAGATCTATTGTCCAGTGCCTGGGTAATAATATTCAATGCAGAATTATGAGAATTCTTGTTAAATGTTGCATAAAGTCCTAATTGTGGCAGGACTTGATCTGTTTGCACGATTTTCACATGCTCATTTAAAAAACGCAGCAGATATTCCGGGACGAAGCTAAAACCCATGCCCATATTGATCAGGTTAATATGTTGCAACACATTGGTAACCCACAGTATTTGGTCATGCTGCAATTGTTCAAAAGACATCAGGTGATTCAACTGCGCATAAAAGACTGGCGAGGCATTTTGCTCACACATAATCAACTGATGATTTTTCAGTTCTTGTAACTTCAATGGCCGATCTGTGGGATGTAAATACTCGGCTGCCACCAGATAAATCTGTTCATTCATTAAATGAATATTGTCAAAATCGGGATGTTGCAGACAATAGCGGGTAAAGCTCAAATCCAGCTCGGCATTTTTCAGGCGTTGAATCTGCTCCATACAGGTCAGACTATGCAGATGAATTTTTAAATCAGGAATATTCTGCTTCAGTTTGGCCAGAATATTTGGCATCACTTTCAGTTCTGCAACATTTAAAAAGCCAATATGGATCTGGTTATTTTTCTGCTGCGCCACCTGACGCGCCGCGGCAACTGCCAGTTTGGCACTTTCAAGCGCCTGTTCAGCATGAATCAAAAAAGCTTGCCCTTCATCGGTCAGTTTGATTTGCCGGGATGAACGATCAAACAGCATTACACCGACTTCCTGCTCCAGATCCTTAATCTGCTGACTTAAAGAAGGCTGCGCCGTGAACAGCTTATCTGCTGCTTTGGTAAAACTCTGTTTCTGAGCTACTGTTAAAAAAGCACGTAAATGTCGAAGTTCCATAAACTCAGCCGCATATTCTCAGGCATTTTAAGCTGCCAAACGAGAAAGTAGTAAGAATCTCAATAGACCTATAGTTTATATGAATACTCCTATTGTATTGCCTGAATTTCACTACACTGGATTGTAAATATATTCAAATCTTGTTCTTCAGACAGACACATGGAGTCATGTATGACACAGCATTACGATACTGACGTATTGGTGATTGGCACAGGACCTGCAGGATCGACCTTAGGTTTAGCACTGGCAAATTATGGGGTCAAAGTTCAACTCTTCACACAGTTTAACTGGCTGGCCAATAGTCCGCGTGCGCATATTACCAATCAGCGTGCCATGGAAGTATTACGTGATTTAGGCATTGAAGAACAAGTCAAAGAAATTGCGACACCGTGGGAACACATGGGCGAAAGCCTGATTACCACCAGTCTGGTCGGTGAAGAAATTGCCCGTTTAAGCGCTTGGGGCACAGGTGATGAACGTCATGGCGACTATATCAAAGGCAGTCCATGTCCATTGGTGGATTTGATTCAGCCGAAAATGGAAGCCTTACTGGTCAAGAATGCCGGGGAGCGCGGTGCAATCTATAACTTCAATACTGAATATTTATCGCATGTTCAGGATGAAGATGGTGTCACCGCTACTTTCCTGAACCGGATTACCAACACAGAATTTAGTTTAAGAGCCAAATATCTGATTGGTATGGATGGCGCACGCTCAAAAGTGGTTGAGCAACTTGAGCTACCACTCGAAGGTGTGATGGCGCGTGCGGGTACAGTCTATGTGACTTTTAAAGCCGATTTAAGCAAATATATTCAGCACCGCCCTGCCATTCTGCAATGGATCGTCAATCCTGAAGCCAGCTTTGGTGATCTCGGCATGGGCTTGCTACGTGCCATTACGCCTTGGAATGAATGGATTATGGGCTGGGGCTTTGACATTTCCAAAGGCGAGCCACAAGTGACTGAAGAACAGGTTCGATCGCGTCTGAATACATTTGTTGGCGCTGAAGTGGAAGATGTTGAAATCCAAAAACTGTCCTACTGGTATGTAAACCAGACTTGGGCAACTGAATATTCTAAAGGCCGCGTGTTCTGTGGTGGTGATGCTGTACACCGTCACCCGCCTTCAAGCGGTTTAGGTTCAAATACCTGTATGCAGGATGCGTTTAACCTTGGCTGGAAACTCGCCTATGCAATCAAAGGTTGGGCCGCACCTTCCCTCCTCGATTCATATACGTCTGAACGTGCGCCTGTAGGCAAGCAGATAGTCGCACGTGCCAACCAGTCTCGTTTTGACTATAAGCATTTAAAAGAAGTCTTTGGTTTTGACCAAGGCATCACTACGCAAAAACAAATGCTGGAACGTATTTTTGCTGAAGATGAGCAAGGTGCCGAAATTCGTAAAAAGTTATTTGAAGCACTTGAGATTAAGCATTTTGAATTTAATGCCCAAGGTGTTGAACTGAATCAGCGCTATAGCTCAAATGCGGTAATGAATGAAGCTGAGCCTGAGATCTTTGACAAAGATGAACAGCTTTATCTGCAAGCCACGACTCGTCCAGGTGCCAAAGTTCCACATACCTGGCTAATCAATAGCAAAGGCCAAAAGCAATCCACTTTGGATATTAGCGGTAAAGGCCGTTTTACCTTACTGACAGGTTTATCAGGTAAAGGCTGGAGATTGGCTGCCGAGACTCTAGATTTACCTTATTTAGATGTAATTCAGATTGGTTCACGTGAGTATCGTGATGTCTATGGTACTTGGAATGCCAAGTCTGAAGTTCATGAATCAGGTGCGGTGCTGGTTCGTCCAGATGGTTATGTGGCTTGGCGTTATCAGGACAGTACCAATGCATCTTTTGATTATGAAAATACGTTAAAGGCGGTATTGAAGCAAGTTCAACTCATAATCTAACTATTCCATCAATCATATTTAATTGACCATCGACATGGATGTCACCTGTCAGCCTGTGGGATATAGTCATTCTATCAGTCTGACGAAGGGGTTTTGTCTTTCGGAGCAATGTTCCTCATGCCCGAACAAAAGCAAATATAGAAACAAAACTAAAAAACCACCTCTCGGTGGCTTTTTTAAAGCCAAATATCAAGAACCCTGCATCAAATAACTGCCCACAACAAACAATATTTGTAGTCCTACGACAATAGCAAACAACATCCAGCCTTTCTGACGCATTGCCGCCTTATCCATTATTCTAAGTGTTTTAGCCATGTCATCACCTCATACTTGAGAATTGATACTGAACTGATCTATTCCATCTTTCTTTTATAGTGCAATAAAGTTGTGCATAAAACATACCATAGCACTTTATATACAATATGAAAGCAAAATCTAAACCAAGTTCAGTGGGAGAAGTTAAATTAAAAAATCAGAATGCTTAAAAAGCAAAAATCCACCCCAAGGTGGATACGAATTAAGTAATTATAGATATTTTTAAATTATTTTTCCATAAAGTATAATTAAGTTAATATTTTTAAATGTTATTTATTAAAAATTAAGAAAATTAATGATTAGTAATTTTCTGATATTTCCACATGAGAAGTGACTTTGCTGTAAGCATGAATTATTCATTACATAAGTTCTCATTTGGAAGTGTGATACTTTTACCATCCATCGCTTTACTAAAAGCTAAATACGCCTTAAAGCGCTGTTTTGTGTTTGTGGTGACTGCAATGACATGCTGAACGACATTGGATGGTTTGTACAAAGTATCTTGAGAAAAACGCTCGTAAATGCAGCCTATCGCGCGCGATTTTTCAAATGCAATTTTTCGTAGCGGGTATTGCTGAGAAGTATCGAGTAATAAGCTCTCTTGCAGAACCATAGCCAATTGTTTTACCGCCTGTCTTTGTTCCATATTTATAAAATTCTTTTCAATATAGAGATCAATATCATCACGAATTCCGTTTTGATTCACATCAGGGCCTTCGATATCGCGATCACGATTGAGTTTCGGCAAATAACCACTTTGTTTTATTTCATCTAAATGCTTGATATTAGCTCGCCACATGTATGTATCACACCCCGCCAATGTGAATAGTGAAATAAGTAAAATGCACCTTGAGAATCTGATAAATATTCTTGGCATGAGGTACCTCTTTATTTTATATGCATCATCATTGTCAAAAAGCTCAACATCTATCCTGAATCTCAATATATTTTCATGATTTAGTAGATCTGTAGTGTTTACGATATTTCATATAAAAGATCGCAACAGCGATCAAATGCAAAGCTAAACACAAGATGATTTTTAAATGTGGACTATACAGCTCATCCGACATTTTTTCGAAGAGAGTCAAATAAACCAGACTATAGGAAACGAGTCCTAAAATGGTTATTGCCGTTATTTCTATTTTTAAATATGCACCATCTGCAAAGTTATAATCTGCACTAAAACACAATAATGCAAAGATAAAATATGTAAACATTTTCATGATCTAAACTGGTTACTTATTTGAATTATTTAAACGATGTTAACTCCGAAATATACATAAAAAAAGGGCCGCTACTGCGACCCCTTTTCATCATCTAAAATCGATTAACCAATGAACTTACGTGCATTACGGAACATACGTAACCAAGCACCATCTTGATCCCAGTCTTCTGGTTTCCAAGAATGCTGAATCGCACGGAAGTTACGTTCAGGGTGCGGCATCATAATTGTTGCACGACCGTCTTGAGAGGTTACACCGGTAATACCTTCCGGTGAGCCGTTCGGGTTCAATGGATAATGTTGTGTTGCATTCCCCAAGCTATCTACATAACGCAGAACCACCTGATTCGATGCGTTGAGCGCAGCAAAGTTTTCCGCAGTTGCAACCGCACGACCTTCACCATGTGCTACAGCGATCGGCAGAATCGAACCTTCCATGCCCTGAAGCAATACAGAGTTTGATTTTTCCACACGAACATTCACCGCACGTGCTTCAAACACTTCAGAAGTATTGCGGTGGAAACGTGGCCAAGCATCAGCACCCGGAATCAGCGGAGCCAACTGAGACAACATTTGACAGCCGTTACAGATACCCAGCGAGAAGGTTTCCTGACGGTTAAAGAATTTCTCAAACTGGTCACGCAGTTTAGTATTGAACAATACTGATTTTGCCCAGCCGCCACCAGCGCCCATCACGTCACCGTAAGAGAAGCCACCACAAGTCACTAAGCCTTCAAAATCATCCAGGCTGATACGACCTGCCAGCAAGTCACTCATATGTACGTCAACGGTATTGAAGCCGACTTTATCAAATGCTGCTGCCATTTCGATATGACCATTGACACCCTGCTCACGCAGAATCGCCATGTTCGGACGACGTGAATTAATGTACGGCGCTTCAATCGCTTCATTCAAATCAAATGTCGGTTTCGCAATGATACCTGCATGAGATTTGTCAGTGATAAGAGCAAATTCCTGATCCGCAGTTTGTACGTTGTCACGTAGGCGCTGGATTTGGTGGGATACTTCCGTCCAAGCCACTTGCAGATCAGCACGTTCAAGTACTAGACCGTTTACAGATAACTGATCCGTGTTATTTACCGTACCCACCACCTGAATGGCATCTTTCAGGGTAGATGCTGCAACTTCAGCTTGTAGCGCTTCCCAGTCTGCTTTGGCAATTTGAAGGACTGCACCAATTTCTTCAGCGAATAAGCTTGCAATTGATTGATCTTCTAGTGCTACACCCAAACGTGATGCGAACATCATTTCTGCAACAGTCGCCAATAAACCACCATCACCGATGTCATGATATGCCTTGATCAGACCACGGTTGTTCCAGTCTTGAACCAAAGCGAAAAATGCTTTGAAGTCATCGAAGCTGTCGACATCAGGCGTCACAGAACCGATTGCTTTATACACCTGAGACAGAATCGAACCACCTAGACGGAACTGACCTTTAGACAAGTCAATACGAACCAGTACCGACTCTTCATTTTTCAATTCAGGGGTCAATGTTTTACGAACATCGGTCACAGGTGCAAATGCAGTAATCACGCCTGACATTGGAGAAGTGACAGACTTGTCTTCGCCTTCGTCATTCCAGGTGGTACGCATTGACAATGAGTCTTTACCGACTGGAATTGCGATACCCAGTGCTGGACACATTTCCATACCGATGGCTTTTACACCTTCGAATAGCGCTTGATCTTCGCCCGGTTGACCTGCAGCAGCCATCCAGTTTGCAGACAATTTAATGTCGCTGATTTTTTCAATCTTTGCAGACATGATGTTCGAGATTGATTCAGCCACTGATAAACGTGCCGATGCAGCAGGATTGAGCAATGCGACTGGTGGACGTTCACCCATCGCCATCGCTTCACCGGTGTAGCCTACTAGGCTTGTCGTTGTTATCGCAGCATCCGCCACCGGAACCTGCCAGCGACCGACCATTTGATCACGTGCCACCATACCAGTAATCGAACGGTCACCAATACTGATCAGGAATGATTTAGAAGCCACTGTCGGGTTTTTCAAAACACGATAAATCGCATCTTTCAGATCTGTGACTTTAGCCGCGTCGAAATCATCGCCTTTGCGTTCAATGGTTTCATATGAACGGCTCATACGCGGTGTACCACCAAGCATTACCTGCATTGGCATATCCACTGGCTTGTTGCCAAATAACGGATCTTCAACGGTTAAGTGACGCGCTTCAGTTGCTTCACCGAGTACCGCAAACGGACAACGTTCACGCGCACAGATCGATTCAAATAATTCTAAAGAAGATGGACGAATCGCCAGTACATAACGCTCTTGCGCTTCATTTGACCAGATCTCCATAGGCGACATGCCCGGCTCAAGCGATGGAATCTTACGCAGATCCAGCACCGCACCGAGTTCATGGTCATTCACCAGTTCAGGCATGGCATTCGATACACCACCTGCACCCACATCATGTACAGACACGATCGGGTTCTGGTCTTCCATGCGCCAGCAAGTATCAATCACTTCCTGACAACGGCGTTCCATTTCCGGGTTTTCACGTTGTACCGAAGCGAAATCCAGGTTTTCGCCGAGTTTACCGCTGTCTACAGAAGATGCTGCACCACCGCCGAGACCGATCAGCATGGCAGGGCCACCGAGCACGATCAATAAATCGCCCGGCAAGATTGGATCTTTTTCAACGTGATCTGGACGGATGTTGCCATAACCACCGGCAATCATGATTGGCTTATGGAAACCTTTAACATCGCCATTGATGTTTTGTTCAAAGGTACGGAAGTAACCATTTAAGGCAGGACGACCAAATTCGTTGTTAAACGCAGCGCCACCCAATGGGCCTTCAATCATGATTTGTAGCGGCGATGCCATACGCGATGGCTTGCCATAGTTTTCTTCCCAAGGCTGTTCAAAGCCCGGAATGTTCAGGTTAGATACTGTAAAGCCGGTTAAACCTGCTTTAGGCTTACCACCACGACCGGTCGCACCTTCATCACGGATTTCACCGCCCGAACCTGTCGCAGCACCGGCAAATGGTGCAATCGCTGTCGGATGGTTGTGAGTTTCCACTTTCATCAAGATATGCGCGGCTTGACTCTTATATTTATAAACCTGCTGGCCATTGTCTTCTTTGGTTGGATAAAAACGCTGGGTATCCGAACCGACAATCACCGAAGCATTGTCTTTATAAGCCGACAATACATCTGTAGGTGATTCTTTATAAGTATTCTTGATCATCTGGAACAATGACAATGGCTGAACTTCACCATCAATGGTCCATTCAGAACCGAAGATTTTATGACGGCAATGCTCAGAGTTTGCCTGTGCAAACATCATCAGTTCGATGTCATTTGGATTACGACCCAGCTTGATAAACGCTTCAGTCAGGTAATCAATTTCTTCCATCGACAATGCAAAACCAAATTCATTATTGGCCTTAACCAGTGCTTCTTTACCTTCACCCAGAATATCAATCGAGTTCAGTGGTTTTGGTGCTGTTTCAACAAACAGTACCGCAGCCTCTTCAATCGCATTGAATACGCTTTCAGTCATACGGTCATGCAAAATCTGTTGAACTTCATTTGATACGTCTTTTAGACCCTTCAACGTAAATAAAACGCCGCGCTCAAGACGATGAACCGGCGTATTACAGTTTTTGAAAATGTCTGTAGCTTTAGAAGACCAAGGCGAGATGGTGCCGACACGCGGTGTCACTAAAATTTGGATTTCATCACTTGCAGCCTGGTGCAATTCAAAAGATTGCCCATCGTTGAGAAGCTGTAAAGCTGATTGCTGTTGTTGCTCGCTGAGCGCTTGGTCAAAGAGGTAGACCCATTGACTTTCAATTGATTGAACAGAACTAATTGACGTCAAACGCGATAATAGTTGAGTTTTCTTAAAAGAAGAATGTGCGGGTGCACCGGCAACGATAAACATGCTGATTTTGGCTCCACGGGATGGTCTGAACAACCATGCCACAATGTGACTTGAGAGAGCGCATATTCTACTGTGAAATAAGGAAATCGGCTAGATGGCAAATACGAAAACTACGGCTGAAATATTCTGTATTTTTAAAATATTGTGTTTATTTTCAGGCAGGAAAATTGAATGTAGTCGCGTAGATTAACACAATTTGTTAAAGAAAAATCAAAACCGATTAACAATAATTTCACTTAAGAAAATTGTATTATTTTTCAACAGCAAGACCACTTAAAATGCGTACAGAACTTATTCTTGAGCCGTTATAAAAAACTTATTAAGGCTAGGCTAAAGCTTCTCGGGATAGACTGAAACAGTCGAGTTCATTTTTTAGCTCATCTCTCTGTCGGCGAGTTGCACTACTGAAATAATTTTGTATCCAGCTATCCCCATTCCGGGCTCCATTGCAGGATTTAAGACTCTGCCCCGCTGTTCTTCCTTTTCGAGCCTGTCTGTATGAGCAAACTATATCGCCTGCTTCAATCAACTTTCAATAATATCCGGTAGCCCAGATTATCCCGCTCACTCATCTTAATATCTGAGCTCTATTTAAAGATACCTGAATCTCACATATAAGCCTCAATCATAGTTTCTAATAAAGAGCTAAACTTAAAATTAATAGATCTATTTTAGCAAATAAATTTCCAGGATATTAAGCCTCTTGTTATTAATATATTGACTTAGCAAATTTATTTAAAAATTTCTTATTTTACCTCTATGAAATAGGTTATTTTCAAGCTAATCAATTGAAAATATACAGCTTAAATTCAAACTGATTCTCGGTCTCTATTCTTATGCAAAAATTCAGAATATATAAGCATCATCAGACATGAATTAATGAAAGTTTTTTAGGCTATTATTAAAAAAATCACTACTCATAATGAAGAAAATAAGCAATATTAAAATTTTGTTACTTTTTCATTTTCTGACTGACATCCATCTTTATTCTAATAAAAAACCATGCAATAAATACCTGTAATTCCTATAAAAATATAGAAACAACAAATCTATATTTGATAAGATGTTGAAATCAAAAATAGCCTTATATCAGCAAAGAATCTACATAATTAATGACTTCATCAGTAAATTTGATGATTTTATGTTAACCTCTACGCCAATTGCTGAGGAAATGTCCACATTCAGGACGCATGAATCATCCTCTTTTCTGCTGCAGATATGAATATCCAATTGATATTCAGACGCTGGTTTTTTTATTTTCTGTAGCTTCACTGCTCTGTCTAATCTAGAGCCTTAATCTGTTGCCAATGATTTAATTTTCAAAAACAAAAGGTGACCCGCTTAAGGAGTATGTATGTTTCAATTCACTAGTACAGCAACTGTACTATTGATGGTGCTTTTCTATGGCATCACCTTTCTATTGTCGTTACGCATTAAGCAAAAAAATGAAAATGTCGATGGATATATGGTCTCGAATGGCTCCATCGGATTTGGAATGTCTGCGGCCAGTATGACCGCCACCTGGATCTGGGCCGCTTCATTTTATGCAGCAGCTTCGTCCGGATATAAATACGGTGTTTCCGGTGCCTTACACTATGGTTTGTGGGGTGCACTGATGATTTTATTTATCTACCCATTCGGCAAACGTTTCCGCGACCTGGCACCCAATGCACACACTTTGGCAGAAATCATGCATGCACGGCATGGTAACCAGAGCCAGATGATTCTGGCAGGCTCCAACATTGTCGGGAGCGTGATCAGTCTGATGGTAAACTTTACCGCAGCAGGTGCGCTGGTTGAAATTCTGTCTCCCCTCAGCTTTATCCATGGGGTCTTGATTACCGGAATTGGCGTCCTGTCCTATACTTTATGGTCAGGTTTCCGCTCCTCGGTATTTACCGACTTTGGTCAACTGGTCGCCATGATTGTGGCGGCAGTGATCATTATTCCGACGCTATTTTTCACCCTGGGCGGCCCCTCACTGTTCCAGACCGGCATGCATAATCTGCAACCGGAACAACTGGATTTCTTTTCGAAAACCGCATTTTTAGAACAGGGTGCACCATTTTTTGTGGCGGTACTGGCTTATGCGATTGGTAACCAGACCATCGCCCAACGCCTGTTTGCAGTGCGTAAAGACTTGATCAAACCCAGCTTCATTACTGCAACCATCGGTTATGCCGCGATTGTCGTCGGTTTGGGAATGCTCGGATTATTGGCGCTATTTGCCGGTATTCAGCCGATTGATGGCAACCTGAACAACCTGATTCCACAAATGGCAGCAACGTATCTGTCTCCATTTATGGTAGCCTTACTCTTTGTCATGGTGATTGGCGCGCTTTCGTCAACGGCGGATTCGGATTTATCTGCCCTGTCTGCCATCGTAATGACCGATATTTATGGCAAACAGATTGCTAAAAATCGTCCTGATCCGAAGAAGATGCTGTTTATTGGCCGGATGACCATGATTGTAGCCACCATGCTCGGTATTTTAATTGCCACGCTTAAATTCGACATTCTAGCGATGCTGATTTTCGTCGGTGCACTCTGGGGTGCCATCGTATTCCCGGTGATTGCCAGCCTGTACTGGGACAAGGTCAATGCCCGTGCCTTTAACTGGTCTGTCGGTATCGCATTTTTAAGCTTTCTGGTGGTTCGATTTGAATGGCTGCCAATTCAGGGTCTGATCGCACTCAGTTTTGAGCTTATGGCCACCATCGGTATTGGTGTGGTACTGGGTCTGATGAGCTTTGGCTTCTTTGGCAAGAAAGTCGGCCTGGTGGTCGGTATTCTGGCCAGTATCGGCTTCCTTCCATGGACCATCGGCTTCCTGCGTGATTATGGCACGCTATTGAGTTCCCTGACCGCCTACGGCAGCAGCGCCATTGTCTGTACAGTACTGACTTTAATGAATAGCAAAGAACGATTTGATTTTAAACAAATCAATAAGATGGTGATTGAATTTCACCAGGTATCTGAGAAAAGTAAATAAGGAGATTTCAGATGAGTAGTCAATTTATGACCCTATATGTACTTTTTTGGCCATTGGTGGCGACGATGATTTTGTTCGTCATTTGCATGGGGGTCTATAAAGACATCCAGGAAGCCAAGATCAGTGGTGAAGATTTGCTTTAGTCCACTTCTATCATGAGATAAAAACAGGTCGATATGACCTGTTTTTTTATAGCGATTGTTCAGCTGAAATTTCCACAGAGTTTTGTTTGTTCCGACAATTCATGTCGCAGCACTCTAGTGCTGTTGCTACTTTTTTGGCATGATGCACTTAGCAAAGAATTGAATAATGATAAATGACTCAAATGCGTTGGTTAGAGCTGCTTTCGACAGTTCGGATTGGTAGTAAAAAGCAAAGTACTGAACTGGCACGTAGCCCGTTCCACAAAGATTATGACCGTATTATTTTTTCACAAAGTTTCCGCCAGCTGAACCGTAAAACTCAGGTTCACCCTTTAACCCAGCACGATGGTATTCATACACGACTCACACATTCACTTGAAGTGTCCTGTATTGGGCGTTCACTCGGGATGCTGGCCGCAGAGAAAATAAAAGATCAGTTACCGCCCTGGATTTCCCCGGCCGATGTCGGTGCCATTATTCAGGCTGCCTGTCTGGCACATGATATTGGTAATCCCCCTTTTGGCCATGCCGGTGAATATGCCATTCGAGAATGGTTCGACGATGCATCGCATACCGATTTTTTAAAAGATCTCAGTCCTGAACAAGAAGCCGATGTACGTCAGTTTGAAGGCAATGCCCAAGGTCTACGCCTGTTGACCAAAATCGATTACCATCCCAATGATGGCGGCATGCGTTTGACTTATGCCACGTTAGGGGCTTATTTAAAATATCCGTGGCTGTCAAAAACCATGGCATCTCAAGTCGATTTACCTGCCAGCAATCGGGCCAAGTTTGGCTGCTATCAGGCCGAGAAAGAGATTTTAAAGCAGATTGCAGAACAACTCGGACTGATTCAGTTAGCTGAATATCATTACTGCCGTCATCCACTGACCTATCTGCTCGAAGCGGCTGATGATATCTGTTATGCCCTGATTGACCTTGAAGATGGTATTAGCCTGAATATGCTCAGTTATGACGAAGTTGAGCCGGTCTTTTTAAATCTGCTCGGTGATTATGGTATTCCTTCTGAAATCGCCATGAGCAATACCACCTGGCAGCAAAAAATTGCCGCCTTGCGTGGTCGGGTCATGAAACGTCTGGTCGATGAAGTGACAACGGCTTTTGCCCGTCATCATGACCAGATTTTATCGGGTCAGTTACAAGGTACTTTATTGCAATATTGTACTGCGGACATTGAAATCGGGATTAATCGCGCCAAAGAACTGGCACGGGATAAAATTTTTGAGCATCCGCAAAAAGCAGGACTGGAAATTATCGCGCATCAATGTTTGCAAAATATTCTGGATGCCTTTATTCCCTTAACAACGCCGCATAAAAACCTGAGTTTTAAAGAACAGCGCTTGATGTCGATTCTGCAACGTTCAGGGGCGAATTTTAGCGCCAGCCATTATGACAATATCATGCAGGTGCTGGATATTGTTTCGAAATTTTCTGATCATCAGGCTTATAACCTGTCGCAGGAATTACAAGGCAATAAAGCCGGATTGTTATAAAATATTCTGCTGTATGGGAGGATGATTGTAATAAAATCATCTATTTTACAGCGGCAGATTTTGCCTTTCCGGAAAATGCTGACTACTATGCAGCAAAACTGAATTTAGTGATGATAAAAGATGATTGGATGTCTGATTGGTGAAGTACTGGCTTTAGAAGCACCCACCGTACTGTTAAATGTAAATGGCGTCGGTTATGAAATTGATACGCCGCTGACGACTTTCTGCCAGCTGCAAAAAGGACAACAAGTCACACTCTGGACCCATCTGGCCGTGCGTGAAGATGCACAGTTGCTGTATGGCTTTATCAATGCTCAGGAAAAAACCATTTTCCGCACCTTACTCAAAGTCAACGGCGTGGGTCCCAAAATGGCCTTGGGTATTCTTTCGACTTTAAGTGTGGAAATGCTGATTCATACCGTTGAAAATGAAGATGTGAATACCTTGGTCAAAGTTCCCGGTGTCGGTAAAAAAACCGCTGAACGTTTAATGATTGAATTACGTGACCGTTTTAAAGCCATGGCTTCAGGTGCTGCGCCAAGCAATTCAACTGCACCACAGATTCAGTTTATGGGCAATTCAGCCGTGGCTGAAGCAGAAGCTGCATTACAGTCTTTGGGTTATAAACCTGCTGAAGCGCAAAAACTGATTAATGCGGTTAAAGCAGATTACACTGAAGCCAGCGACATTATTCGTGCCGCATTAAAATCGATGAATCGTTAATACTGATTTAAATATTCGCTGCAAAATGAAGATGAGAAGGCAGCATGGATGCTGCCGCAGAAATATGGCATAGGATGTGCCATTATTTTTGCAAAGGGTTTTGTTACTTTTGCCCTGTCAAAAGTAAGAGCATGCCTGCACAATGGCATACGAATTGTTAAAGCATTTTGAGGCTATGACTTTATTCACCTCAAATAAACCATAGAGATTAACTCAAAAGATATGCAAGACCGTCTCATCAGTGGTTCTGAAAAACCAGAAGATCATTTTGATCGTGCCATCCGTCCAACCTCACTCGATGACTATATTGGTCAGCCTGTGGTTCGAGAGCAAATGGAAATCTTTATTGGTGCCGCCCGTGGCCGTGAAGAAGCGCTGGATCATACATTGATTTTTGGCCCGCCCGGCCTGGGTAAAACCACGCTGGCGAATATTATTGCCCGCGAAATGGGCGGTAATCTTAAGTCGACTTCAGGTCCGGTGCTAGAACGTGCCGGTGATTTGGCCGCCATGCTGACCAATCTGGAAGAAGGTGATGTCCTGTTCATTGATGAGATCCACCGTCTTTCACCGGTGATTGAGGAAATTCTCTATCCAGCGATGGAAGACTACCAGCTCGACATCATGATTGGCGAAGGGCCTGCTGCACGATCAATCAAACTGGATTTGCCACCCTTTACCCTGGTTGCAGCAACCACACGTGCAGGTCTGCTTACCTCTCCTTTGCGTGACCGTTTCGGCATCGTACAGCGTTTAGAATTTTATTCAGTTGAAGATTTGACCCACATTGTCAAACGTTCAGCCAATTTGATGGATGTACCCATGACCGGTGATGGCGCAAAAGAAATTGCCCGTCGCTCACGGGGTACACCGCGTATTGCCAACCGCTTATTGCGTCGTGTACGTGACTATGCTCAGGTCAAAGGCACTGGTGAAATTAATCAGGATATGGCGCAACGTGCTTTGGACATGCTCAAAGTCGATAAAGATGGTTTAGATACTTTAGACCGCCGTTATCTATCGATGTTATTAGAACGTTTTGATGGTGGCCCTGCTGGTGTTGAAGCGTTGGCTGCTGCCATGGCAGAAGATTCTGGTACGCTGGAAGATGTGATTGAACCATATTTGATTCAGCAAGGTTATGTGATGCGTACTGCACGTGGCCGTATTGCCACCAATATGGCCTATTTACAGTTTGGATTGACACCACCTGAGCCAAAAGAAAAGTGATTCAAAAAGCAGCTTAGGCTGCTTTTTTATTGAATATAGATTTCAAATTTTGAATAAGAGAATCTACTACAATGTTTAGAGCTTTGAAACTATCAGCAATACCTTCTTTATCAATTACCGCGGTAATACACATGATTTGTAGCTGAGTGAGATAACGCTCAAATTCGTCCCATTCAGATACTAATTCATGATCTTCCTCTACTAATATTTTTAAATGAGTACTAATACGAGCTATTAAAGGGAATATATCATCTTCTAAACTCTTTAATTCTGAACGCATATCTTCGTATTCATTATTTTTGAACCAGTCTTTCACATCATTTAGTACTAAAGCTACAGAGCCTAACAATGTAATGTATTTATGCACTAATGGTTTCAATACAGCAAGATCGTCTATTAACTTAAGTTTCCAACCTCTATAAAATTCTTCTTGTAATTCAACTCTTTTTAAATTTTCTTGACTTTCTATAAGTTGTTTAGTCATATTTCTATGAGATTCTGCTGCTTCTTTAATATCTTCACTTACTACTTTAAAAGATAGTTCTGTGAGTTGAAAACTCTTACGTCCATACCAATAAGCAAGCCAAGTTGCGAAACTACCTAAAATAAGCGCAATAATGACAGATAAAGTAAATGATGAAATTGCTGTCGTATCTGTCGAATGATTGAGATCAAGCTCCATCTTTCTATTTGGATTCTCTACAACACTTGCCGTTTGATCAAAAGGCTGCTGTGGCACTGTCCATGGCAATTGAAATCATCACTGCATTATTATTCTGCTCTGCCACAATTTCCCCATTTCATTTCAATAAATTTTTATTATTGATATTCTAAAAATTTTCAAACCATTACAAAAGAAAAAGCCAACTGACATGTCTAAATCAGTTGGCAAAAGCACAAAACAAAAAACTAAATAAAAAAATTACTTCTCTTTTTTCTTAAACTCCTAAAAGTCCGCTTTACGAATCATCGCGTGAATACCTTTGGTTTTATCTACCACTTGCGATACTTTAAAATCCGTTGCAGCACTTAAATATGCATAAGCAATTTCTTCTGAAATTCCGTATTCATTGACCAAAAAACGGATTGCTTCGCGTGTCGATTTACGCATGGCTTCGTCTAAGTCTTCATCTAAACCTAGAGTAATCCACAACTCATCATTTTCGCCCAAAGGTTGCGTTAATGATTGTCGCGGAATCTTGTCCTGATCTATTTTTGATATTTGTTTTTATTTTGTCTTATTGATAATTTTGATACCTTTAGCATATAGAAAATAAATAAGGGTACATAATTTTACAATGTAAAAGTATTCATAAAGCTCTTTTAGAACAAGGTCTAACAAGCAATATACCTTAAAGGTATTATCATAATACTTAGAGAGTTTTGGTCAAATTTAAATCAATATGCAATCCTAGAGAATCACTTTAACCATTTAAAATTCTTAAGGTTCTCCCCAAGTATGAATATGTATAAGCAGATTTCCCTTTGTCTTCCTCTTCTTTTCTGTAGCCAACTCAGTCTGGCCGACTGGATTGATGATTCTGTACAAACGGCTGAAGCGCACACCATAAAATTACGCCAGCATATTCATCAATATCCTGAGCTGGGGAATATGGAATTTAAAACCTCGGAACTGGTTCAAAAAGAATTAAAATCCTATGGGATTGAAGTACGAAAAGGTTATGCCAAAACGGGTGTGATCGGTGTACTAAAAGGTGGTAAACCCGGCCCGGTCATGGCATTGCGTGCAGATATGGATGCATTACCAATTAAGGAAACTGCACCGGTATCATTCGCCAGCAAACAAAAAGCCATTTATCAGGGCAAAGAATCTTATGTGATGCATGCCTGTGGTCATGATGCGCATACCGCCATGTTACTGGGTGCAGCCAAAGTTCTGGCCGCCAACAAAGATAAAATTGCAGGAACGGTGGTATTTGTGTTCCAGCCAGCCGAAGAAGGTGGTGCAGATATTGATAACTTTACCCAAGGCGATCAGATTGGTTCGCGTAAAATGATTGCGGACGACGCCCTGAAAAATCCAAAACCTGAAGTCATTTTCGGTATGCATGTCATGGCCGGTATGCCAAGTGGCAATATCTTCTACAAAGATGGTGCCATTTTAAACAGTGCCGATCATTTACGCATCCAGGTCAATGGAAGTCAGGTTCATGGTTCGATGCCTTGGGCAGGAAAAGATCCAATTTATGCCTCTGCCCAGATGGTCACCAATCTGCAAAGTTTGATCAGCCGTAAAGCGGATCTGACCAAAGGAATGGGCGTGGTCAGTATTGGTAGCATTCAGGGTGGTACAACCGGTAACGTGATTCCGGATCAGGTCAATATGGTGGGAACCATTCGTTCAAATAGCGAAGACGTTCGTCAAGGCCTTTTGAAAGACTTACCGAAGATGCTAGAACACAATGCAGCAGCCAACGATGTCAAGGTGAAAGTCGAAATTGCGCCTTATGCCCCGGTCACCACCAATGACAAAACTTTGACCAAGCTGATGCAACCGACCCTGGCCAAAGTCCACGGTGAAGATAAATTGCATGTCTTGGATAATAATGCCAGTGCGAGTGAAGACTTTGCTTACTATGGCCAGCTCATGCCATCCTTGTTTGTCTTTGTCGGTGCCACGCCGGCCGATCAAGATCCGGCTAAAGCCGCGCCAAACCATAATCCGAACTTTATTGTCGATGATGCGACCTTAAAAACCGGTGTCGAAAGTCATGTGCGCTTTATTCTGGATTATCCAAAAGTGGCTGAACAGGTTCAGGCCAACTGGAAACAGAACAATAAAGGTTAATTGCCTGCTATAAAAATGCGCGAGTTGATGAGCTCGCGCATTTCATCATCTTCTGCTGTTTTATAAATGAGCTATCAGGTGCTCTGCGCTTCCTCTTGACTATTTCTAGCCAGATTTGACATCTTGTGCCATTGGTCTCAAAACTCAAAATGCTAAACTTTGTCCCGCTAAATTGCTTGACTTTGGACAGGAATCCGGCAAATTCAAGGATTTTCCTCTCTCCAAAAAACAAGCAAAAATTTCGAACATCTGCATGGAACAAAACTATGGCGAATCATTTTGAATTCAATATCCGCGTATATATTGAAGATACTGATCTAGGTGGTATTGTCT
This sequence comes from Acinetobacter sp. F-1, assembly GCF_022869025.1. Classification (NCBI taxonomy): domain Bacteria; kingdom Pseudomonadati; phylum Pseudomonadota; class Gammaproteobacteria; order Moraxellales; family Moraxellaceae; genus Acinetobacter; species Acinetobacter sp. F-1. The sequence continues at coordinate 155,747 of NZ_JAJKFX010000002.1, forward strand.
ACCATGCTAACCACATTCGCTATATGGAACGTACCCGTACCGAATGGCTGCGTGCTGCCGGAGTCAGTCATTACTGGCAACAGGCAGAATATAATTTTGTGGTACACAAAATTAATGTCAAATATATGCGCCCCATCCTGATGGATGATTTAATTACTGTTACTGCACGTGTGATTTCATGTAAAGCTTCATCATTTGTATTGCAACAAAATATTTATCGTGGTGAAATCATGCTTGCATCGGGTGAGGTTGAGTTGGCATGTATCAGTGCAGAGATGCGACCACGTCGACTCCCGGATGAAATACGCGAACTAATTCAAAAAGAATTGGAACAAGACTAAAAAATTTATTGGCACACGTAACAACTATGGCGACTCAGTTAGAATCATCTCTTCAAGTTTCAGATCTTATTTTACAAGCAAGCCCTGTCGTACAACTGGTGATGCTTTCTCTTCTGTTAGCCTCAATATATAGCTGGTATCTGATTGCCAGACTCTATATGAGTTATAAAAAAGCCCAGGCCGATGATGAACATTTCCAGAAAATCTTCTGGTCTGGCGCTGAACTGAATACCCTGTATAACAATGCCCAGCTCAATTCTAAACGCACTGGCCTTGAAGATATTTTCTATCAGGGTCTGGGTGAGTTCCTGAAACTGAAAAAACGCCATGCACCGACTGCCCAGTCCATTGAAGGAACAGAGCGTATTCTGCGTGTCGGCCTGAGCCGTGATCAAGGTCATCTGGAGCAAGGACTCGGTGCTTTGGCCAGTATTGGTTCGGTTGCACCTTATGTTGGTCTGTTCGGTACCGTCTGGGGCATCATGAACGCTTTTATTGGCCTGGCAGATGTCGATCAGGTGACGCTGGCGACGGTTGCACCTGGTATTGCTGAAGCCCTGATTGCAACTGCCATTGGCCTGTTCGCAGCTATTCCAGCGGTGTTGGCCTTTAACCATTTCACGGCCAAAGGTGAAACCGTTTACTCTGATCGCGCCCTGTTTGCTGAAGAAATGGTGGCACTGCTACAACGTCAGTCCGTGGGCATAACTCAGGACAAAGACTAATGGCGATTCAAGGTTCAGGACGCTTTCAGCGTATTAAAAAGCCACTGAAAAGTGACATGAATGTCGTACCTTATATTGATGTGATGCTGGTGCTTCTGGTGATCTTTATGGTCACTGCACCCATGATCACCAGTGGCATCAAGGTCGACCTACCTCAGGCCAATGGGCTACCGATTGAATCTAAAGATGCACCGACCATTGTCACCTTGAAAGAAGATGGTTCATATTATTTAGAACATAAAAATCAGGCCACTGGCCCAGTCACGCTGGATGAATTGACTGCTGCCCTTGTTGAAGCGCAAACACAGGCACAAAATGACAATAAAGTGCTGAATGTCGTGATCAATGGCCACAATACCCGTCCTTATGGCGATGTCATGGCCTTGATGTCCAGCCTGCAGGATGCCGGTTTATCTCAGGTCGGTTTACTGACCCAGCCATTAGAATAATGTATGAAAGATTATAAAAAGCCACCATTTCAGAAAAAAGCCATCGCGATTGGATTCACCTTAGGAATCCATGCCGTGGCTTTGGTGGGTTTACTTTATCTTGGCATGAGTAAACCACCTGAACCGCCGAAGCAGATTAAAACGGTCCTGATCAAACCTGAGGACCTCAAACCGGTCACCCGAGAAGAAACGCCGTTTGAGGAAACTGCACATGAAAATGTCGCAAAAGAAATTACTCAAACAGCTGAACCTAGTCCTGAGCCTGCGCCAGTCATTCCGACAGCGGCGCCTGCCACACCTGCTGCTCCGCCTGCACCGAAAGTGGATACACAAAAAGCCCAGCAGGAACTCAAAGAGGTAGCGCAAGCCAAGGCTGTACAACAAGCTGCTGAAGCAGCGAAACGTGCCGAAGCTGCCGAACAGGCGAAACAGGCAGCAGCCAGAGCAAAAGCGGAGGCAGCACAAAAATCCAAGGCAGATGCCGAAGCTGCTCGTAAGGCTGAAATCGATGCACAGCGTAAAGCGGACGCTGCACAGAAAGCCAAATTAGATGCTCAGAAAAAAGCGGATTTGGCCGCCAAACAAAAAGCCGATGCCGCTGCGAAAGCCAAGGCAGATGCTGCTGCAAAGGCGAAAGCTGACGCGGATGCAAAAGCCAAAGCTGAGGCGGCAGCTAAAGCAAAAACTGACGCGGATGCAAAACGTAAGGCAGATGCGGAGGCGAAACGTAAAGCTGATGCGGATGCAAAAGCCAAAGCAGAGGCGACAGCTAAAGCAAAAGCTGAGGCGGATGCAAAACGTAAGGCGGATGCCGATGCAAAAGCCAAAAACGATGCTGCTGCAAAGGCCAAAGCAGAGGCGACAGCTAAAGCAAAAGCTGAGGCGGATGCAAAACGTAAGGCGGATGCCGATGCAAAAGCCAAAAACGATGCTGCTGCAAAGGCAAAAGCAGACGCGGATGCAAAACGTAAGGCAGATGCCGATGCAAAAGCCAAAGCAGAGGCAGATGCCAAGGCTTCAGCAGCCAAACAGGCCGCTGAAGAAGCTGCTCAGAAAAAAGCGGAATCAAAACGGATTGCGTCTACTGCAAAACGTGATTTCGAAAATAAAATTAAACGTGCTTGGGATACCCCAGTGGGATCGTCAGGTCAGCGCGCTACTGCTCGTGTGACCTTGAATGACAATGGCGGTGTGGTTTCTGTCATCGTGAACTCAAGTGATGCAGACATGAAAGCCAGTGTCGAAGCTGCGGTGCGGGCTGCTGCGCCGTATCCGATGCCTTCAGATCCAGATGCACGTCGAGAAGCACGAAGTTTTACATCAACCTTTACCGCACAATAAAAACCAAGCCATCACACATTATTGAGGTGATGGCTTGGTTTTTTCAGCTAAACTTCACTTTAATATGATTAAATAATATTCATTTTTCACAGTGTCATAACAGTTTGGTCATAAAATCCTGGTTTTATTCTATTAAATCCATGCGATGATGTAGCCCAAGCTACCTATACAATAAATCCGTTGATTTGAGTAAATAACGAATGATGGAAAAGACTCGCAAACACCTACTCTGCCTCGCAATCATTGGCGCTTTAAGTCCTGTATTGGCAACTCAGTCCTATGCCCAGTTGCATCTGGAAATTACCAAGGCACCTGAGGCAGCACCTAAAATCGCCATTGTGCCATTCAGTCAGGATCAGAGCATCTATCCTATTGTTGAAAATGACTTGAATCGTTCAGGCAGATTTACCAGTGCTTCAAAAAACCTGCCTGCGACTGCCACATTAAATAATCCGAATGCAGAAGCTTGGGCATCCGCTGGCGTTCCCTATGTCGTGACCGGTTCATCAAAAACCACAGCGGATGGTTCTTTTGAAATCCAGTATCAGTTATACGATATCGAAAAAAAACAATATCTATTAAATGAATTACTAACTGTTCCAGCCTCACGTACCCGTCAGGCAGCGCATATGATCAGTGATGCCATCTATCAGGCATTAACTGGCATTCCAGGTGATTTTACTGGACGTATTGCTTATGTACTGCGTAATCCAGCAACACCAGAACAACGTTATACCTTGCAAATTGCTGATACCGATGGCGAACAGCCAAAAACCATTTTGACTTCGCGTGATCCGATTCTTTCTCCAGCCTGGACACCGGATGCCAAAAAAATTGCTTATGTCTCGTTTGAAACCAAACGTCCGGCAATTTATGTACAGGATCTGGCCACAGGACAACGCGAAAAACTGGCCAGTTTCCGTGGCTTAAATGGCGCACCAAGTTTCTCTCCAGATGGCAAGAGCATGCTGTTTACTGCATCCATGCATGGCAATCCGGAAATCTATCAGATGAATCTGGAAACACGTCAATTACAACGTATGACCAATGACAGTGCGATCGATACCGAAGCACGTTATGCTCCAGATGGAAAATCCTTTATCTTTACTTCTGATCGTGGTGGATCTCCACAGATTTATCGCCATGATCTCGCTTCAAGTAGCAATAAACGTCTGACCTTCCGTGGTGCATTTAATGCACGTGGTACGCTGAGCGCAGATGGCAAGAAACTTGCATTGGTTCATCGTCCAAGCGGCAGTAACTATCGGGTTGCCGTTCAAGACATGAACTCTGGTGTAAATAATATTCTGACGCCAACAACTCTAGACGAATCACCAAGTTTCTCGCCAAATGGCCAGATGGTGGTGTATGCCACACGTGAAGGCGCGCGCGGACTTCTGTCGATCATGTCACTAGATGGTCGTTTCCGTATGAACTTGCCAAGTGAAACGGGCGAAGTCCGTGAACCGGCTTGGGCACCAAAATAACATTGGTATCTGTATAAACCTTTTACCCCATAATCAAACTTCATGGAGATGAAGATGAACAAAGTAAAATTATTTGCCTTACCACTTTTAGCAGCAGCTGTCGTCATGACAGGTTGTGCGAGCCGTAAACCTGCCGCTGAAGTTCAAACCGGCGGTTTAGATACAACCAGCTCAACCACAGTGGATACGCAAGGTCTGAGTGAAGATGCTGCATTAAATGCACAAAACATGGCGGGTGCATCGGCAAAGGGTGTCACTGCGGAAAACAAGGCTTTCTTGGCAAAACGTGTCGTACATTTTGACTATGACAGTACTGAACTCAGCAATGAAGATCTTCGTACACTACAAGCACATGCACAGTTCCTGATGGCCAATGCCAATTCACGTGTCGCACTCACCGGTCACACCGATGAACGTGGTACCCGTGAATACAACATGGCGCTTGGTGAGCGTCGTGCCAAAGCTGTTGAAAGCTTCCTGGTGACTACTGGTGTAAATGCTGCTCAATTAGAAGCCGTCAGCTATGGTAAGGAAATGCCAATCAATCCAGGTCATGATGAAAATGCCTGGAAAGAAAACCGCCGTGTTGAAATTAATTATGAAGCGGTACCACCATTGTTAAAATAACTTTCAATGCTGGCGTATCAAATAAAAAGCACTCATGATTGAGTGCTTTTTATTGGGTTGAATGAACAAATCTGTTTATTCTACGGTCTGGCCTGGTTCAACTGCTTGCATCGATTCAATCAGGTCGTGTTTATTGAATTGTTTGTACTCTGGTTTTGCTTCATAATCCCGCCAGGCTTCTTTCATCTTGTCTTCAGAGATATCATCTAAAGTAATGCCTTCACTTGGCGTTGGAGTCGCATCAAACTTTAATGTTGTCATATCTGTGCTCCTATTCTCAATTTTCCCTTGCCTTCAACATAGCACTTTCCACAGGAGTTGCAAGGGCAAAATCGATACAAATAATCCAGTTTAATTTTTCTTTTAGTACGTTCTCATCTAAAATATAGCCGCATATCGTTTTGATCATTTTTTCCCGATTTAAGTCTTGGAGTTTTCCCTTATGTCATACTGCACCTTATCCCAGTTTTTACAGCAACAAAGCGGGAATCTCACACCTGAACTTGCACAAGTTATTGAAACGATTGCAAGCACTTGCAAGGACATCGATCTGTTGCTGCAAAAAGGTGCTTTAGCGGGTGTATTGGGAAGTGCACAGCATGAAAATGTTCAAGGCGAAGAGCAAAAGAAACTGGATGTCATTTCCAATGATTATCTGATTGATGCTTTACAGCAACATCCGCATGTCGGTGGTTTGGCCTCAGAAGAACTGGATGAATTCACCCCTGCACAAGAAAATGGTCAATTTCTGGTCTTGTTCGATCCACTCGATGGTTCAAGTAATATCGACATCAATATGTGTGTGGGTACGATTTTCTCGATTCTTCCTGCGAAAAATGCCGTGACTCAGGCCGAAGACTTTATGCAAGCCGGTGTCAATCAAGTGGCTGCAGGTTATGTACTGTATGGTCCATCGACCATGATGGCATTGACTGTCGGTGCAGGCGTAGTGTTCTTTACCTTTGACCCGGAAACTCAAGAATTCCTGCTAACTTCTGAAGCGATTCAAGTCGCTGCAGATACCAAAGAATATGCGATCAATGCCTCGAATCAACGCCACTGGGAAGCACCAGTACAACGTTATATCGATGAATTATTGGCAGGCAAAACCGGTCCTCGTGAAAAAGATTTCAATATGCGCTGGGTTGCCTGTATGGTGGGCGATATTCACCGTATTCTTTGTCGTAGCGGTATCTTCATGTATCCATACGACTTTAAAGATCCGGCTAAAGCTGGTCGTCTGCGTTTAATGTATGAAGCCAACCCAATGAGTATGCTCATGGAGCAGGCTGGCGGCGCATCCACCACAGGCCGTGTCCGTATTCTGGAGATCGAACCAACCGATCTACATCAACGTGTGCCAGTGATTATCGGTTCTAAAAACGAAGTTGATCTTGTGACCAGCTATCATAACTAATTTTTTATAGCGGTAGCCGATATTGAATCGGCTACCGTGGATTATATCTCCCATGCCAACTTTTTTTCTTGATTCAAAAGACAATCCAAAAATTAAACACTTACGTGGTTTGATTGAACAAAACACCTATCGTAAAAAACAGGGGCAAACTGTGCTGGAAGGCACGCATCTGTCTCTCGCCTGGCTGCATGAAAACCGTAAAATTGATTCGATTTTTACCACTGAACATGCACTTTCGCATCCTGATTTCGAGAAAATTCTCGCAAAATACACAGGGATGGTCTTTGTTTTAAGCGAATCTTTATACAAAGATTTAAGCACCTTAGGAACGTCTTTAGCCTGTTTAGCTGTGGTCACTTTACCGACAGCAAATTATGCACTGGATTTTAAAGCCGACACTTTAATTCTGGAAAATGTACAGGATCCGGGTAATGTTGGTACCCTGCTTCGCTCTGCAGCAGCAGCCGGTATTGAACAGATTGTCTGCACCAAAGGTTCTGCATCACTTTGGTCACCACGAGTATTACGTGCCGGTATGGGTGCGCACTTCACGCTGCAAACTTTTGAAAATATTGCACTTGAACAAATTCTTGAGCAATTTCAAATTCCTGTATACGTCACCAGCTCACATCGTGCCGAAAGTCTGTACTCAAAAGATTTAGGTAAACCTTGCGTATGGATCTTGGGCAATGAAGGTCAAGGCGTTTCTGATTATGCAATGCAACACGCAGAAGCTGTCAGTATTCCGCAGCCGGGTGGTCAGGAATCCTTAAATGTTGCGATTGCAGGATCGATCTGTTTCTTTGAAATGGTACGTCAACGTATCTAATTAGGGATTTAGGTTACAGTGTTTTAATTCGGCCCTGCCCGTTTATAAAATAGATTACACTACAAAAATAATAAACTTAATTGTCAACCAAACCATAATTCCCAACGTTATATGATTATGAACTTGGGAATCATGGTGGGTGTCCAATGACAGGATTTTCCATCTCTATGGATTTAGCACCAAAACAGTTGCAATCACACGATGTAAGTATTCTGAAGAGTACGGCTGAAGCACGTCTGAAGAATTTTATGCAAGATGTGACTGGACGCGCCTTGGTGATGATGGAAAGTGCAACTCAAGGTCATCATGGTATTGCCATGGATCTGGTTCAGGAAGCTTTCATTTCCTTACATAAATCCTATGCGGAAAAAAGTACTGAAGAATGGTATCCCCTATTTTATACAATTCTGAACAACAAATTACAGGATTGGCGTCGTAAAGAAGCACGGCGTGGTCAGATGTTTTCATTTTTTAAGAAAGTCAGTCTGGATGATGACGAAATTGAACTTGAGGATATCGTGGACGAAGCTACACCGACGCCTTTGGACTTTCTGGATCAGGCAGTGACAGCTGAAGAAATCCAGGAAGCCATTGCCAAACTACCTGTACGTCAGCAGCAGGCATTTATGCTGAGAGCTTGGGAAGGATTTGATACGCATACCACCGCACAAATTATGGACTGCTCAGAAGGCAGTGTAAAAACTCATTATCACCGTGCTATTCAAGGCTTACGTACCTCTTTGGCACATTTAAATCCATATCTGGGAGGGTCATCCGAATGAATCAAGATGATTTCTTAAAACAAGTAACTTCCAAACTCGATGGACTGGCACAACAACATAAACACAAACCTGTTGTCATGCACCATGTTCTTGAAGAAATTCAGGATTCTAAACATTCACGTTTTGCATTTTTAAAAATGTCAGGTTTTGCCTTGGCAGCAGCAATTGCAGGTGTTGTAGTATTACCCAATATTTCTAGCCACAATGAGCCGCAAACCCAAATGGTGTCAGTACCGAAACTGTCCCCACAAATGCTTGAAGATTTAGAAATGCTAATGGTTCTAGGTGAGGACAAAGTTCCACATGGCAGCTAAAAGATTGGCAATTGCTTTTTGTGCATTCAGTTTTCTGCAAACCAGTTTTGCAGGATTTGAACGTTTTTGGATCTTTTCTAAAGATGCAAATACTCAGGTTTCCGATACCTGGGATAGTCTTTCTGATTCCGAACAGTTGGCACTTATTAAACGCTATCAGTCCCTCAAGGAAATTCCAGAACAGCAGAGCGTCAGCTTACAGCAGCGTATGGACTGGTTTACCCAGCTTCCTGAGGTTGAAAAACAAAGAATGCGTGAGACTTGGCAAATGATGAGCAGTCAGGAACGTCGAGAACTTGGCTTACGCATGCAAAATGCCAAACCTGAAGAACGACTTGCCATTCGGGAAGAGTACATTCTCAAATACCAGCAAACGACTCAACCACCCTCTAGCTCGCATTAAGCGACCCATATAAAAAGCCTCCAAATGGATAATGCCAGTCAGTTAAACAATTGACTGGCATTTTCTTTTTTAAATTCATGATCATATTTGCCAGGTGGAAAAGTCATCCGCAACTGTTGGATGCATGAGGTGTATTGCTCCGCAAGATGCCTTCCTTGTGAAACTCCGCTTCTCATTTGAGCAAAACCAAAGTCACAAATGATATGACAAATATTTGATTTAAAACCTTAAGACTCCATCGTGAACCACTAAAAAGTTAAAGCGTCTATTGCTAAACTCCTTAACTGATCAGCATTCTTCCAAATGGAGGCTTTTGAATTTTCCAATTAGGTTTTATTTTCTTAGACGGCGATAAGCGACCAGCCCCAATAATCCGAATAGTCCCCAAATTCCGAATGAGCCACCGCCACTTGATGACGTATTGGTATTTTTTACCGTATTTCGTAGCAGGATCGTTGCTGTTTCAGACATTTTTTCATCTGCATCAAAAATCGTATACTGCATGCTGTAATCTGCCTGGCTTAAGTTATTTCTCACACTAAATGTCAGTTTTCCACCATAGCAGGTCTCGCGCTGATAAGTATCAGGACAAGGGCCTTGTCGCTCTGCATTAAGAGAAACTCCGGCAGGAATCTTCACAATACGAATTGGAATCTCTTTTCCCTCTTTATCCTGATAAAAAGCCGACTTTCCTGAAGGTAGAGGCCCATCACCATCATCACTATCATTTTCAAGTGGATTCACAGTCACTGTCAGATTATTCTCTGGGCTAATCCAGTATTCATCACTCTTGGCAATCGGTGCAATATTGTTAAAAGCTGCTTTTAAAATTCCAGCACTGCTGATCCCCGTGGCCTTATCTTTGAGAGTATAGCTACAGAATTCCATATCTGTTGCCTTGGTCATTTTCCCATCGGTACGATACATCATGATCCGGTTGAGATCAGGCTTCCATTCACACTTAAGATTGGGGTCATTCGGATCACCCTTCACACTGGTCGAACTACCGGTACCAATTAACTCACCTACTCCTAAAGACTTAACACTAATATCATAATTTTGTGCATTCAAGACTTTGGTTTGAACCGTATTGCCCATCAAGGTTTCCTGAGGCATGGCCAGCACAAAGGGATTGACATAAATTGCACGGTATTGCTGATATTGCTTGGTATATTTAAGTAAATCTTCGTATTCTTTTAACTCTTCCTTTAAACCAGGTATTTCCTCTGCTGGCGTATTCTTATTTGCAATAATACTTTTGATGTCAGTTATATTGTCCTGATAAAAATTATTCAAATCGACCAAGCTGCTATTTTTCAGATCTGTGATATCTGCTACGGTCAGACGTCGGATTTCGATTGAACCGATTTCACAGCTATTTTTTGCATCTGGATTTAAGGTAAGAGTAGATCCCACCACCCGATCAATGCCACGTTGATCCTGTTCAGCACAGCCACTTACCCCCACATCTACCAAATCTGTAGCTGTTCCATTATCACGTGGGTAATACATGCCTAGAAAACGGTTATCAATTGCAGGCTCAATATAAGCTGTTAATAAGTTGTTTATCGTGCTGTTAGAAACGTCAAGATTGTTTGAAGTTTCATCCGCATCTAACTCTGGCAATACACAACGTGATAGTCCAGTGGTTTGTATGGCATTTTTAACAGTAGTAAATACGACGCTTTGCTCCTTAGTCGGATTCCCCTGATTTAAGACATATTCACAAGATAAGCCCTGATTAAATGCTAAAACATTAAAATAGAAATATTTAGAACCTGTTTTGTCATAAAATAAAGTAGATTGAGCTGCATTCTCAACAATAGTATTACTTAAGGCAGTTAAACTGGAAAAGGCACTGAGAGGGCGATTGGCTTGATTGGTCATACGCAAAATATGCCCTGTCTGACTCGCAGTATTTTTGGCAATGGTAGAATTATTCAACTCTACGGTTGCATAACCACAAAAATCAAGAATGCTGGCCGTATTTTCTGACCCATTTTTAACAATACTACTAGAACTAACTTTTACATTGGTTTGAGTCGTCCCTAAATTCCCCTGGCAATCCATAGCCAGCACACTACCATATGAACTTGCCTTATTTTGGTGAAGCAGCGAATCCTGGATGATCACACTCCTTTCGGTATTCATCGCCACCGTATAAATAGCACCCCCTTCTGCATCTGCCCGGGAATTTACGATTTCACTGCTATTAATGCTTAAGGGGCCCGCGACATAAAAGGTACCGCCATTGCCCTTATCCTGTGTATTTTTTGCCGCATAACCATCTTTTAAGATGAGATGATAGACTTCCAGACTGGATTGACTGGCCATACTGTTAAAGAGACGGGTTTTTCCCTGACCTGAAATCGTGGTTTTTAAAGCATCACGGGTTGGGTATAAATTCGTAATCGGACTACGACTGGTATAACTAAAGGGCGTTTTTCCATAAATTTTGAGCGCGGACTCAATGACAAGTTCGCTGTCTAATTTGTATTCACCCGCTTCAAGCTGAATCACGTCTGGGGCTGAACCATCCAGCCGAAGCGTACGGCCGACGTTACATCCGCCATAGGATTTATCTAATTTTGCAGTTTTAATCGCTTCTCGCAAAGAGCAGGCATTACTGTTCTCTCCGTCTTCATCCACCAAAGTGGTGACATAGATGGTTTTATCTTCGGCTGCCATCAAACTCATGGCAGATAAAATCATGGCCGCAAGCAGTCCTTTTTTATAATTTTTCATGATTTTTCCTTAATCTTTTAATTCACGGCGCAAACCCATTAACCCAATTAAAATCAGTAGCCCACCAAAGCCCCATGCACCACCTGAAGTTTTGACTGATTTGTCTTCCATTTCATTTTTTGGCTCCTGCACGATTTGAGTGGTAATGGTCAGATAAGGTTTACTTTTATTAAATCGCGTGGATGTGGTTACCACTTGCAGCTCGAAGATATCTGCCCCATGCCAAGTCGAATCTGGGGTATACACCACATTGCCATGAATATCGATGCGTGTTTTACCTTTGGACTCTGTTTTAGTTTGCACAACTTTCAAACATCCATCTTGCCAAGGCTCACCTGTCGGCTGTTGACCAACCATGACATTGCATTGTTCTTTTGGAATTAAATCACTATCACCCAAAAAGGATTCAATTGAAAATTTGGCAATTTCACCTTTTAACAGGTCTTGTCCAACCAGACTCCCTGAGGTTGGCACAGTGATTTCAATCGCACCACGGTCACAGAACAGATTATCCATTAAACGGTTGATACCACGCTGGTCAGCAGCTTCACATGCCACTGTCGGGGCTGCAAGATTAAGCGCTGTACCTCTATTTACAATAGATGAGTCGCTGACCTGATTATGACTTAATAAAATACGTGGACGCATATAACCAAGAAATTGCCCTTTAGCAACGCTGTATGGACAAAGTATGGCTGTGCTATTTTCACTCAAGGTTTGACAAACACCTTCACTCTTATTTGAAGCTTCGGCTAAGATTTGTGTACCATTCCAAAGCTCATTTGGAGCAACAGCATCCCCTGTACCGCAGGACACAGTCAGCAGATTGTTTTGAATCAGGGTTTTATCGCCGTTTTCAATTTGGCAGTCCTGTGCACCATTTCTTAAAATAATACTATTTGCCACATAAGCCCTGCCAGCCGGGGCATTCATACGTAAAGCAGTATCAGCATTATCAACGATCGTTAGGTTATTTAATCCCATCCCGTCCATGACATTAATGAGTGTCCCCTTATTTTTTAATAGGGTACTACTTAATACTTCGGCACTAATGTTTTGAAGATTCTCTGTGTCAGCAAACTGCCCGGCGCTATAAATATTGGCCGCCGAGTTATTTAAGGTCTGGTTATTTTTAAGGACACTTTGCCTGATAAGGAAAGCGGGCAACTCGCTATATAAAATGCCACCTCGTTGTGCTTTGTTATTTTCAATCAGGCTATTTTTAATTTCAACACGACTGAGAAAGTTCTGACCAAATTGTCCCGTATTATAAATTGCCCCACCCAAATTGGCTGCACCATTAAATAAACGGCTATATTCAACCACCACTTGGCCTTTATTATGAATCAGACCACCTTGTTCAGCACAACTGACTTTGCCACAGCCTTCGAGGTCTAGTTCTTTTAAGTTAAGCTGAACTAGTGTATCTGTGCTGTTAAGGCGAAATAGATTGTCAGTTCCTTGCATTTGAATATGGGCATTATGCAGACCCAGTGTTTTTTCAGTTGTACTGAATTCTTCATCGCTATCAGCTACAGACCGAATGCTTAGAGATTTTTTGATTGCTATATGCTTATTGAGCACATAAGTATTTTTTTCTTTTAAAATAATGGTACTGGATGAATTTTCTCCACCACATCCCATAAAACCTTCTTTGGCTAAGCCCCGGTTAATATATTCAACGGCTTCTCGAAGTGAACATTCCTTGTCATCTTTTTCAATATCTTCTGTCGTGGTTACAATAATATCTGCACTATACGCCTGCCCTGCCATACACAGCAAAGCCATGCCTATGCTCTTCTTGAGCATAACCTTCTCCTTAATTTTTATTTCTTTCTTTTTCTTCTAAAGTTGCAGAATCCTTGCAACTGTGAATTATTTTGCCTTACTGTGGCATAGACTGAGTAATTACTCAAGAATTTTTATGATTTACCGATATTCGTCAATCAAGGCATAAATCTGTCGCAGATTGGCATTGCTGACCTTCAGTTTTTCTCCCTTAAGCAGTTGAATAATTTGCTCTAATCTCTGAAGAAGTACCGAAGTTTGATGTGGCCCATGACTCAGTAAATAGTCAAAAATTTGAGGATCTAAATGAATCCCCCGACGATCCAGTACGGATGAAACCAGCGCATAACGATCAGCATAAAGACTACCACTCGGCACACGGGTACTCACCGCTTGTGTTAAGCGTGACTGTAGATCTGGTAGCTCAAGCTTAAGTTCAATCGGCGCAAAGCGTGAAGAAAATACCAGCTGTCCGCCGCCTTCATTATTATAATTAATCAGATGAAAGACTGCGCGCTGCCAATGCGGCACACCACTAATCGCTTCAATATCATCGAGTGCGACCAGATCAAAACGATCCAGCGAGGTAATCGCCTCGGTCGGTGCATCTAGAAGCTCAAGTAAAGAGACCTGAATCGCAGATTTCCCTACTTCAAGATAAGAGTCACAGATAGCAGACAATAAATGACTTTTTCCTGTACCCGCCCCACCATAGACATAAAAACGGCTGATTAAGCCTGCATGTAATTGACGCACTGCATCAATCACATGCCCCCAACCCGGCCCTGAAAAATCACTGATTCGGGCATCGAGCTGAGGTTCTATATCTAACTGCAATTGACGCATATGATTTTTTGGCCTTATGAGTCTTTACCATGGGGATCATGAATTTTACTTGAGTTCTCCTCTGCTTGCAGCGGTTTTTTCTCTGGCTTTTTCATTTCAATATCAACATCTAAGTCTGCTGTTTCGATATTGATTGAACCAGTAGAGGCATCTTGCATCACAATGGCCCGATCGCCATAAAATGTTGTGTGTTCATAGTACTCGCGTACATGCCGCAGTAGTACCACAATGACGGCTGCCACCGGTAATGCAATCAGCATTCCCAGGAAGCCTGCCAGCTGTGCACCTGCCAATACGGCAAATACTACGGCAACAGGAGAAAGACCAATTTTATCGCCCAGCAAGAATGGTTGCAGAATATAACCTTCAACTGCCTGTCCGACCATAAACACAATGCCGACCAATACCAGTTGCCACCAGTCAATCCCAAATTGCAATAAGGTCGCAATCACCGCGGCGATAATACCGACTGCAAAGCCCAGATAAGGAATAATACTGGCCAGACCTGCCACCATACCAATAATCAATCCAACCTCAAGACCAATCAGTTGCAAGCCCACCGCATAGACAATTCCCAGCAAGATCATGACCAGAAACTGCCCTTTAACAAAAGCACCCAGCACGCTATGACATTCGCCTACAATTTTTAGTGTACTTTTTTCATAAGGACGCGGAATCAGGCGGCGCAAGCTCCCCAGCATACGATCCCAATCCAGCAGGAAATAGAAGGCAATGATGGGAATTAAGACAATCGTACCGCCAATCTGGAGAAAATTAATTCCGGATTGAGCAAGGCGTAACAAGAATGCCTGAATACTGTCTGCGCTATAATTGGTTTGTACATAATTCATGACCACATCAGAAATCTGATTGGTATCAATTTCCATTTCAACGACATTAAAGGTATTGGACAACCACGGTAAAAAGGTCGAATTAATCCATCCAATGATCGCGGGTATATTGTCACGTGCATACATCAACTGTTGCCAGATCAGTGGCACTAAATACCAGATGGCCAAGGTCAGTACAATTCCGATTCCGATAAAAACAATACTAATAGAAAGCCAACGCGGCAGACCCACATCATGCAATTTATCCACCAGCGGGCTAAATAGATAAGCCACTAAAAGTGCTGCAACAAATGGAATTACAACGGGTTTTAATAAGTATAAAGTCCATAACAATAAAGCTATCCCAGCTAGGATAAACACGCGACGCAATGTGCGATCTACCATAAAGTTTCGCCTTTTCTCTATTAATCATTCTAAAAATTAAAATATTTCAATAAAGATAGCATTTTAGATCAGAAATACCATAAGAGTTTTATATATTCAGGTTATAATCGCCACCGCGAATGCGGAGACTTCATTATGAGCAACTCAACTTCTACCCCAAATACTGGTTTAAGCTACAAAGATGCAGGTGTCGACATTGAAGCGGGCGACGCGTTAGTCGATCGTATCAAATCTGTCGCTAAGCGTACCTCACGTCCCGAAGTTATGGGCGGTCTAGGTGGCTTTGGTGCACTTTGTAAAATTCCTAAAGGTTATGAAGAACCTGTTCTCGTATCTGGCACAGATGGTGTGGGTACAAAATTACGTTTAGCATTGAATTTGAACCGTCATGACACAATTGGTCAAGACCTGGTGGCAATGTGTGTTAACGACCTTCTCGTGTGTGGTGCTGAACCACTGTTCTTCCTCGACTATTATGCAACTGGTCATTTGAATGTGGATGTTGCTGCAAATGTTGTCACTGGTATCGGTACTGGTTGTGAGCTTGCTGGCTGTGCACTGGTCGGCGGTGAAACTGCTGAAATGCCAGGCATGTATGAAGGCGAAGATTACGATCTTGCAGGTTTCTGTGTCGGTGTCGTTGAGCAAAGCAAAATTATTGATGGCTCTAAAGTCAAAGCCGGTGACGTTTTAGTTGGTGTTGCTTCTTCAGGTGCGCACTCAAACGGTTACTCACTGCTTCGTAAAATTCTAGACGTGAAAAATGTTGATTTAACTCAAATCGTTGATGGTCGCCCACTTGCAGATGTTGCAATGGAACCAACCCGTATTTATGTCAAATCGATTCTTGAATTGCTTAAACATGTCGATGTACACGCAATGGCACACATCACCGGTGGCGGTTTGCCAGGTAACTTACCTCGCGTCCTTCCAAATGGTGCTCAAGCGCTTGTGAATGAATCTTCTTGGGAATGGCCTGAGCTATTCAAACTTTTACAACGTGAAGGCGGTGTAGAGCAGTTTGAAATGTATCGTACCTTTAACTGTGGCGTCGGCATGGTACTTGTGGTTGATGCAAATGAAGCTGACAAAACTGTTGAATTACTCAACGGTCTTGGTGAGAAAGCATGGACAATGGGTCAGATTCAAGACAATGCTGAATCGGTTGCAGGTGCAGACGAAAAAATTCGTGTGATCTTCGCATAATTTCGCATGATTAAAATTGCTGTACTTGTTTCAGGTAGCGGATCAAATCTACAAGCCTTGATTGATGCCAATCTTTCAGGGCAAATTGTCGGCGTGATTTCCAATAAACCTGAAGCCTTTGCTTTAACGCGTGCGCAACAAGCAGGAATTCAAACTGCAGTTATTGAACACAGGCAATATCCAAACCGAGAAGCGTTTGATGATGTGATGCATCAGCAACTGCTGGACTGGGATGCGGATCTGGTGGTACTTGCCGGCTTTATGCGAATTTTAAGTGAAAAATTTGTAAAAGCCTGGGAGGGGAAAATGTTGAACATTCACCCTTCTCTATTGCCTTATTACAAAGGCATGCATACCCATCAGCGTGTACTCAATACCGGTGATGTTCTGCACGGCTGTACGGTGCATTATGTCACGGCTGAACTTGACGCAGGCCAAGCGCTTGCTCAAGGTGTGCTCAAGGTTTCTCACCACGATACGGTAGACAGTTTGGCAATGCGTGTGCATAGCCTTGAACATGTAATCTATCCTCAAGTCGTGGAATGGATTTGCAGCGGTGCGATTCAATACACTGAAGACGGTGTGCTATATCGAAACGAGAAAATGCAAGAACCTGTTCAATTCTGCAAGTTTTAACATCATTTAAATATAAAAAACGCATCCTCGGATGCGTTTTTTATATTCTCTTTTTAATGATTCAAACAGATTGTTGCTGAATCAATTGCTTTACCAAGTCCGCTACCTGATCGGGTTGTTCCAATGGAAACATATGTCCTCCCTCTACCACGGTAAAAGGAATACCAAATTTCTTTTCGACCTGCTGCGGGAACTTGCGGGCCAGAAATGGACCTTGCTCAGCCACGACCAAATGTACCGGAACTTTCGGTTTCGCCTGAGGCAACCACCACAGTGAGGGATTGGTTCTAAACACGGCCACTTCATCCTTTTTAGGGATGGTGAGTTCTACTCCGCCCCGAATCGGATCATCTTGCAAGGCATGCTCAATATAGGCCTGGAAGCAATCGGCATCAAAGTCTTGATAAAAACCTTTAGGACGCAGTAATTCAGCTGCCTGTTCACGTGAATCCCAATGATCACGACGGCGCTTGGACAGACCTGCCGGAGACATTCTGTCCAAAGCTTTTAAGCGCAAAGTTTTCGCAAGATGCAAGGCAAAGGCCTCTTTACCCATAATCATCGGCGGGTCCAGCATGATCATCTGCAAAAACAGTTCGGGACGCTGTAAGGTAGCCTGGAAAGTTAATACTGATCCTAGAGAATGTCCCAAACCAATCACCGGTCGACCTTTTGACTGACGCACAATACTGTCAATCACTTGCTGAGTCAGGCTTTTCCAATGATTATCCACTGGATAACGTTTATCAGGCCCTAAGAGCGGCACATAGATAATATCGTAATCATCTTGCAGTCCATCAAACAGCTTTTGATAGACTTTCGATGGCACGCCATTGGCGTGCGCGAAATGAATCAATGGTTTCATTGCAATGTCGTACTGTTTTCTGACTGAAGTTTCTGCGCAACTGAAGTGGCAATTCCGTCACCAATCGATGAGCCCATGCGACCCAATACGGACTCAAATGGACTATATTCAATCGTATAATTCAAGGCTCTTTCAGTTTTAAGTTCGCGCTTCAAGGTGTTTAAACTTCCAATCCGATCTGCAATTCCTAATTTCACCGCCTGATCACCGGTCCAGAACAAACCAGAGAAAATCGTAGGGTCGGTTGATTTCAGTTTATTACCACGCCCCTGTTTTACCGCATTAATAAAGTGACTATGCACATTATCCAAGACACCTTGTACATGGGCTTTTTGTGCAGGATCGACTGGTTGAGTCATCGACAGCAAGGCTTTATTGTCACCTGAAGTCATGGTGCGATCTTCAACACCAAGCTTTTGCAGCAAATTACTCACGCCATAATTTGGCATGATCACACCAATCGAACCAACTAAACTCGATGGATTGACAATAATCTCATCCGCAGCAGAAGCGATATAATAAGCACCCGAAGCACCGGTATCACCGATCACTGCATAGAGTTTTTTCTCGGGATACTGCTTTTTCAAATACTGAATTTCTTGCCAGATTTCATCGGACTGTACCGGTGAACCACCCGGCGAGTTGACATTCAGCACTACGGCTTTACTTTGTTTATTTTCAAAAGCTTTTTTCAGCGATTTAATCGTATTGCTACTGTTGACACTCTGCTTGTCGGCAGCAATCGTACCAATAATATCGACGACGGCAATATGAGCACCTGCGCCAGCGCTGGCATCTGAGGAAACTGAACTACAGCTCTTGCCGAGTGCCAAAATCACCACAAGCAGATAAGCAAAAGTCAGGAATTTAAAGAAAATTCCCCAACGGCGCGCACGGCGCTGCTCTTCAACCGAAGCTAAAACCGCTTTTTCCAGCAATTTCCATTCCGGACCAGTCGGTTGAACTGGCTGTTGCGTATTTTGTATTTGATTTTCAGGTTTTGGTGGCCAATCGGACATAAATAATCCAATAAATTGATTTATATTGAACCCATTATATACACTGAATCGGGTAATTCTGTCTAAACAAAACGTTTTCGCCTATAATAAATTTTGTTCTCTTTTTATTGTACTTAGACGAAATCAATGACCAAACAGGACTCACGGAATTCAGCTTACGGTTTACTCAAATACATTAGCCGCCAACCGCTTCCGGTTTCTCGATGGATGGCCCGTCTTCTGGCCTTTATTGTGAACAGTTTCAAAGTCACCAAAACTTCGGAAATCATTCGCCTCAATCTCGAGATCAGCCTTTCTGAACTGTCCAATGACGAACGTGAGCGTATTAACCGTGCTGCGGTTCGCAATGAATTAATGTCATATTTCGAGTTCTTTACCATTTGGGGCTCAAGCAATCAAAAAAATATCAAACGTGTGCATCGCGTTATTGGCGAAGATCTCCTTCATGATGCACTGGCACAGAATAAAGGTCTGGTGTTAATTGTGCCGCATTTTGGTACCTGGGAAATCATGAATGCCTATGTCGCCCAGTTTACTTCCATGACCATTATGTATAAACCTGTAAAAAATCAGGCAGCGGATCAGTTTGTACGGGCTGCGCGTAGCCGCGAACAGGCACATCTGGTGCCGACCGATGAATCTGGCGTCCGTCAGATTTTTAAGGCCTTAAAACAAGGTGGCACCACCGTGATCTTGCCAGACCATACCCCAAATGTCGGTGGTGAATATATACCGTATTTTGGGGTGCCTTTGGCCACCAGTAATTTAAGTGCCAAGCTGATTCAAAAGACCAAAGCCCGCGCCCTGTTTCTATATGCCCTGCGGAATACCGAAGATGGTTTTGATATCTTCATCGAGGCAGTTGATGAGAAAATTTATAGTGGCAATGCCAATCAGGGTACGCAAGTTATTATCAACAGTATTGAAGATTTAATCCGCCGCCATCCTGAACATTATCACTGGAGCTATAAACGCTTCAATGCGCATCAAGATTTGGGTAATCTTTATACACTGGAGCATGAACAGGCTTTGGCCAAAGTGAACGCCTTGAGAATGCAAGCTCTGCCTAAAGATCAGCCTGCTCTAGAATCAGTAATTTAAAGACTGACGATATAACCATTGCCATTGATGTCGTTCGGCTGAAAGTACCAGTTTTGAGTCTTGTTGCTGAAAGTGCAGACTACCCTGCTCTGCCGTATTCAGTAACGGAATATTGAGGGCTTTGAGCCGCTGCTGAGTCAATTGGCTCGGATGGCCATAACGGTTAAATTTCCCTGCCGAAACAATTGCCAGTTTAGGCTGTAAAACTTCTAAAAACTGATAGGCTGAGCTGTGCTGACTGCCATGATGTCCAAGCACCAGCACATCAACTTTAAGCTCAGGATAATCTTGGAGCAGCTGATACTCAGTCTCCCAACCCGCATCGCCCATGAGTAAAAAATTTTGATAAGGCCCGGCATTTTTAACTTGCAGATATACCACACAAGACCGGTCATTTTTATTGAAATGAGCTGTATTTAACTGATGCTGCCGAGGTGCCAGAATTTTAAACTGAATATCTTCAGACCATTGCCACTGCTGACCTTGATGACAGAACTGAAAACGGGAGGAGTGCGCTATTTCAGGAATCTGATTGGACGATACTTCTTTAATTTTCAATTGATGTTTAATACTGTGATAAGCGCCACTATGATCCTGATCCAGATGGGTTAAAATCAGTTGATCCAGCTTACCCACACCTTGCACAGACAGAAATGGCAGAATCACCTGTCGACCGATACTGAATTTTTCTTCATCATAATAGCCACCCATATCGATCATCATGCTACGCGCTCCATCCCGAAGAAAAATTGCTTGTCCCTGCCCCACATCCAGAATAGAGAGCTGAAATGCATGCTGATTGAGCTGAGGAATACACAGCGGCACACAGGCAAGTGCCGTCCAGCTTTTGGGCAATAGGCCACGCGGTAAAAATACAATCATTAAGGCCAGAATACACAGCGCAATCATCCAGACATTCATCGCCACCGGAATCAGTTGTGGAGCAAACAGCCGATCAAGCAGATCCAGAAATGCCAGCAGCATGTGAATGAAAACATCATTCAATTGAAATACCACACTGGAAAGTGGCTCTGAAATAAAAAACAACAAAGCCGCCAGAATATCTATAGGCACAATCAGCAGCCCAATCCATGGAATCGCGACCAGGTTACTGAATGGGGTAATCCAGGCGATTTGCTTAAAAAACAGCATCATCAAGGGAAATAGCGCCAGAAAGATTTTCCATTGTGATTCCAGCAGCACTTTCAACGCAAAATATAGCCGTTGTAATAAGGTTTGTTCTGTCTGACGCGGTTGCTGCTGAATGGTCTGATAGATTCGCAGCAAAACAAAGCAGGCCCCATAAGACAGCCAGAATGCAGCCGACAAAATACTGAAAGGATCAAAGAGCAATAATAAGGCAGCACTCAGAATCAGTAATTTTAAAGCTTGCACACTTTGCCTGAGCAACAAGGTAAAGGTCACAATCACGCAGATCAATAAAGTGCGTAGCGCTGGAATTTCAAAGCCCACAAAGGCGCAGTACAGCAAGACACACAGTAAAAAAGGCAGGCTCAAAAAATACTGCCTTGGCCATTTCAGATAAATATGCGGCATAAATCTTGAAATCAGATATTGCAAAGTACCACAGACCATCAAGGCAAAGATCAGAACGTGCGGCCCGGAAATGGCTAATAAATGGCTCATACCAAAACGCTGGAATTGTCGCTCTGTCGCTGGATCTAACAGGCTTTCATCACCGCTTAATAAGGCCAATAACAAACCTTTATACTGTACGGGTTGCCTGGCTACAAATTTTCTTAATGCCAGTCGCTGCCGCTCTACCCAAAGTAAAATTCGCGGACGTAAATTTTGCTGCTGGCGTAAATATTTGCCATGACCAAGCACATAAAGTTGTTGCGGTTGTAACTCCTGAATGCTCTTGATTCGGAAACCGGCCATGATATTTTGCTGTAATGCCCACTTTTCCGCGTCAAAAGATCCGGGTGTGGCATAACTATGATGAGGTCGGATTTGGCCTTGAATTAAGTAATATCGTCCAAGTTCAAGGGAGTGCTGCTTTATCTGCGTATTTATCAAACTGGATTGAGTCACGGGTTCTTGGACAGGCAAAAAGCCCATCCATTTAACTGTACTGCCATCAGGACTGAGCACATGCAGAGCTTGCTGGATATTCTGCTTACCAAGTTTATTCAGGTTTTTGATATACACCACGATCTGTTTTTCGGAGACTTCATATTCACGCGTCGACAAGCGTTCAGACAGTTGCAGATTGGCATAGCCATGGCCTAGAAATAATCCTAACAGCAGGCTTGAACCAGTCATGACCAAATTACGTAATGGTGTGTTGAAAATGTGCTTTAATTTACGGCAACCCAGATACCACAGTAATACCGCGATTAGAACGACCGTGCTGCCCAGTTGAACAGACAGAAAACTTTTCCCCATACAGGCCAGGCCTAAAATCCAGCCGATACACAGCCACTGCAACATTGGATCTTATTCTTTATGGTTATTATTTTACCCAATAATAAAGCCCACCGGAGTGAGCTTCAATCAAATGCGAATATTCTCTTGATTTAGGGTGTGACCCAAAGACCATCCTGCATATGTAAAATTCGGTCTGCAGCATGTGCCAGTTGTTCATCATGCGTCACAATCAGCATCGCCATATTGAATTCACGTTGCAATTCGGTGAGCAGTTCAAAAATCTTTGCTGCAGTCTTACGATCCAGATTTCCGGTCGGTTCATCCGCCATCATCAGTTTAGGTTTGCCCACCACTGCACGCGCTAAGGCCACACGCTGACGCTCCCCTCCCGATAATTCACCTGGCTTATGTGTCAGACGATGCGAAAGACCAACCCGCTCCAGCAAGTATTCAGCCTGCTGTTTGGCTTCTTTAAACTTCACATTATCGCGGAGCATCAGGGGCATGGCTACATTTTCCAGTGCCGTAAATTCTGGCAACAGATGATGAAACTGATACACAAAACCCAAATGCTCATTGCGCACATAGCCGCGCTCTGCTTCGGACAAGGTATCGAAACGGCGACCATTGACCATCACTTGCCCTGATGTTGGTCGATCCAGTCCACCCAAAACATGCAATAAGGTACTTTTACCAGAACCACTCGAACCGACAATCGAGACAAACTCACCTGCTTTGACCTGCAGCGACAAGCCTCGAATCACATCGACGGTGGCTTTGCCATCGGTAAAGGATTTGTGAATATTCTGGGCATCTAAAATCAGATTACTCATAACGCAAAGCCTCTGCCGGTTGAATTTTTGCTGCACGTAAAGCGGGGTAAATCGTCGCGACAAAACTTAAGGCCAATGACAAGCCGACAATGACCAAGACATCCTGCCAGCGCAAATAAGAAGGTAGATAATTGATAAAATAGGCATCAAACATATTCAGACCCAAGGTATTGTTTAACCAGCCAATAAAGCTACTGATACTAGTCGCTGCAATAATCCCGAGGATTGCGCCGGCACATGTCCCAATCACCCCAATCACCGTGCCTTGCACCATAAAGATTTTGGTAATGGTGGCAGGCGAAGCACCCAAAGTCCGTAAAATCGCAATGTCCGATTTTTTATCCGTCACCACCATCACCAGTGATGAAACGATATTAAATGCCGCAACCAGCACAATCAGGAATAATAACAAGCTGACCATGGCTTTTTCCATCTGGATCGCGCTGAACAGATTACCATGAGTATAAGTCCAGTCAGATGCATAGAAGTTGGCTGGTAAATCCCGCACGATTTCCTGAGACACTTGCGGTGCGACAAAAATATCATCCAGTTTTAAACGCACGCCTTGTGCACCATCTGGTAGACGCAATAAAGTTGAAGCATCATTTAAAGCGATATATCCCATCATCGAGTCGACTTCAGCACCAATACTGAAAATTCCCACCACTTTAAAGCGCTTGAAACGAGGCACCACACCTGCTGGTGAAGGGGTCGCCTCTGGCAATACCAGAGTAATATTATCGTTTAAACCGACCCCCATGGCATCGGTCATCTGCTTGCCCAGAACAATACCAAATTCACCTTTTTTCAGGCTATCAATACTGCCCTCGACCATATGGTTTTGTATAATGGATACTTTTTTCTCATACTCGGGTTCAATCCCGCTGACCATAATCCCGGCAACCTGTCCCTGTGCCGTCAGCATGCCCTGTAATTGGGTAAATGGTGCAACCCCCTGGACATGCTCATGCTGCTCAATCTGCTTTGCAAGTTCGGGCCAATTTGTTAGAATTTGCGTTGAAGAAACAGTAGCTTGAGGTATCATTCCCAAGACACGATTTTTCAACTCTCGGTCAAACCCATTCATCACAGACAAAACTGTAATGAGGACTGCTACACCGAGCGTGAGACCGATCATTGAGACCAATGCAATAAAAGAAATGAAGTGGTTACTACGCCGTGCGCGAGTATATTTCAACCCTATATACAGCGAGATTGGTTTAAACATAACCATCTAGTCCGAGGTAATAAATTATGGAAAATGTACAGCATCCAAACGGATACACGGAAAGACGCGTTATGTCTCGCATCGATGCTGCCTTACGAATTAATTATCAGATTATTTCCGATGATGTTGCCTTAAATGATCCTTATGACTCTAACTTTGTCTTGCCCCGCTATTTTCTACTACTTGCAGAGCTAGATCAATTTGATCATGCGGTTAACTACGAATTAGAACAATTATCTGAAAAAGATCAACAAATTGCTCGAATCTTATCCTTATTCAACCAAAAATTAAACCTTATTACCGGTTCTTTGTATGACGCAATTGTACAAAGCATGTTACCTGTACCAGAGCAGGTGAACTTTTCGGAAACCGGTTTTAGTTTCTTTAGTGACCGCCCCATCACTGAAGGCACCTATCTGCACGTGACTTTAAGCCACCCGGAAAATTTCTTCCATATTGCGGCAACCGCCCAAGTGGCCTACAGTCGTGAAGAAGAAAATAGCAAATTCCGGACCGGTGCTTATTTCATTACCATGCACCCACAAGACCGTGTCAAACTGGGTGAATGTGTCAAAGCCAACTTTGCTTAAATCACTGATTTAGTCATTGTGAATACTGGATGGAAGGCGAGCTGCATAGCTCGCTTTAATTTCTCTGGAAAAATACAACAATAAACCCGTCAACAAAATACCGACACCGATTAAGGCCTCACCCGACAAGCTTTCATCATTCAAAAGCACACCGACGAATAAAGCAAGCATTGGAGTCAATACCGTCGTCAAAGACAAGGTGGTCGCCCTGATTTTCTGTACCAGTTTAAAATAACAGAACATGGCAATCAGCGAAGCCATCACCACGGCATATCCTAGCCCGATCAGTGATTTTGCCTGAGGCATTTGGGTTGGCGCAAATTGCCAGATAAAAGGCAACATGGCACAGGCCATGACTGCTGAAACTGCAATGGAACCAGTCGCTTGCGCCATCGGTTGTAAAGGTGCATTGACTTTTTTGACCCAAAACATCGAAACACAATAGATAAACACACTCAGTAGCATCAGACCAATACCGATTGGCTGAATGTGCTGGTCTTTACCACCGAGACAAATCACTGCCAAACCAGTCAGGGCTATCGCCATCCCGCACCACTGTGAAGGATAGAGCTTGAGCTGAAACACGAAACGGCCAATCAATCCGGTAATAATAGGTGCCAGACCAAACATCAGCGCAATAATGCCTGAGCTGAGATAATCCGTGGCCAGATAGGTAAAAATCTGCGAGCCAATAAAACTGCAAGCTCCAGCCAGATAACTGTGCATCGAGAGAGAATCGACAGGAAAACGGGTTTTAAACAGCCACAACAAGATAAATGCAAAAGGCAATGCCAGAAAAAATCGCAGTGCCAGTGCCCAGAGCGGATGCAGATCGCTTACACTCCAGACAATGGCTAGCGGTGTAGTGGCCCAGATAAAAACCAATAAAAGATAGGTCACAACCATATTGGTGTGTGTTGGCATGCGCGATTGCTCTTAAAGTGCAGATGTTTTACGTTTTTGTTTTTGAATGGTTTGATCCAGTGCGCTTGAAAATTCACGCTTATCCCGCTCTGAAATCGGAGGTGGCCCACCCGTTTGTACACCGGCACCACGCAAACTATCCATAAAGTCTCTTAGATGTAAACGTGCTTTGACATTGGCCGTGGTATACACTTCACCGCGTGGATGAATGGCAATCCCGCCCTTTTCAATCACTTCTGCCGCCAGGGGAATATCTTGGGTCATGACAATATCATGCTCTTTCATGCGCAGAATAATCTCTTTATCTGCAGCATCAGCGCCACTCATCACCTGAATTGAATTAATCCGGACTGAAGGCGTAATGCCCACCGACTGATTAGCCACAAAAGTCACTTCCAACTGATAGCGATCCGACGCACGGATAATCACATCTCTTAAAATACGGGGTAATGCATCAGCATCGACCCAAAGTTTGAATGGCAACACAGGGTTTCCCATTAAGGTATAAATCCTGGGTATTCTAGCAAATTGAGAGGATCAGGTTGATGATTAAATCGTTGCATTTTCATCGCTGCTGTCGCTCATGTTTTTTTGAATCTATTTGATTTGAGCAACGACTGTGATTTAGTCTAGAAAAAAATTGGCTGCATTTAATTTGAAAATTCATTCGATTGACTTGAAAAATCGCAATGACCCTCGATTAACTATAAATAAGTCATCCAAGATCAATTGTGCATATGAAAAATCAGAATAGCCCAGAGATCATCACCATTGATGATCAGAATTTCGGTAGTCACGTCGAACACTGGACATTACTCACCGAGAATCCAGGTACAGATGTGCCACAGTGGTTAGGCAAAGCTCTTGATGCGCCTATTATGCCGATGGGCATTTGCACACAAGAATGTGATATGGATGAAAATACCTGGCTGATTCAGGGGCCGAGCAAAGCTGCGGTGCAATTGAGCCAAGTGATCGCCATAGAAAATAATAAGCCGCAAGCAGTAAAAACTGCATTCCCCTGCTTTGATAGTCCTTATCAGGTCAAAGCGACCATCGACCGAATTATTTCCTGCAAATCCAATACTCAGGCGGTATTACGTCTGAATCTGGGTGCCAACAATATTATTTATGCTTTCGATAGTCTGTATAGCGTCAATCATCCGCATTATGAAAAAGACCAGTCCTATGTGGTGAATCTGAATGCTTGGGCCTATGAGCTTGAAGCAGTGGCTGACCATGAACATCTGGTGGTGGATGATCCGGCTTCGATCAAGCATCACCGTGCCTTGAATGATATTTTGGCAGCCAACCAGGGCGTGGCACCCGATAATTTGCAGGAACAGATTGATGCCTGGCAGCCACACTCAGAAGAAGATAAAGCACCTGTTACTGTAGATTTCTCTAAAATGGTGGCTTATCTTTATGGTGAAACCATGGGCCAGGAAGATGAAGCCTGGTTTCAGGGCAATATTGTCGGTAAAACTGCCATGCAGTTTATGGATCAGGACTATACCCTGTATGATGTCACGCTGATTCATGATGAAGGTCAACCAGCCACCTTGATCCGGATTGCAACGCGGAATGAGCAGCATAAAAATTTCCAGATTGGTCAATATATTCGTGGAAATCTGTGGATTCAGGCCAATATTTATAGAAAATCAGCTTAAGTTAAAATAAACAAAGAAGATCTTCTTTTTGATGGGGATCTTCTTTTTTTAATCCGTATTTTCTGTTTTTAATTTTATTTTTTTGATTATTTTTTACCCATTTTTTCTAGCTTAATAACCTATTTAAATCATTTAAAAAATCGAGTTATCCACATTGTTAAATTCACATGAATTCATTTTATACATGCAATCGAATCCTAAAAATCTTGTAAAAATAAGACTTTGATTTCGCATACGAATAAGTTCAGACAAATCCAAAGCTGATATTTAAATAAAATGAAAATTTATGAACTTTAATCAAGAATGTACTTTATTTAATCAATTTTTTATGATAAAAATACTCACAACAAATAGTATTAACGATAAATAGATCGGACAATAAATATCTATGAAAATCGTGCAAGAAGAAACATTAGACCAGGTCGAGCATCATCTTAGCTCTCGCTATAATATTGATATGATGTCATGCCTTTTTTTCATGTTGGGAATGCTGATCTGCGGCTTCACCCTGCATACTTTTATTTTTTAAATTCCCTGACATAACCGAATGCATAAAAAAACCCAGCCTATGCTGGGTTTTTACATTTCAGGGATTAACCATTGCGTTTTGCAAAGTCATCCATAAAATTCACCAAGGCTTGTACGCCCTCTAATGGCACTGCATTATAAATACTGGCACGCATACCACCGACAGAACGGTGACCCGCAAGATTCAATAAATGCTGGGCTTCTGCTTCTTTCAGGAATTGTTTTTCAAGATCTGCATTGGCCAAAGTAAATGGCACATTCATGATTGAACGATTTTCTTTGAAGATTGGATTGGCATAAAAATCGCTTTGATCGATATAACCATAAAGCAGATTGGCTTTTTCCAGGTTCACTTTATGCATGGCTTCTACACCACCATTTTCCAGCAACCATTCAAATACCAGACCAGACAAGTACCATGCATAAGTCGACGGCGTATTTACCATAGAACCATTTTTGGCTTGATCTGAGTATTTTAAGATACTTGGAATTTCAGCTTTGGCTTGATCCAGTAAATCTTCACGAATAATCACCAGGGTTAAACCCGCTGGGCCGATATTCTTTTGCGCACCTGCATAGATCACACCAAATTTTGATACATCAAGTGGCGCAGATAAAATGCTTGACGAATAGTCACATACAAGGGGCTTATCTGTTTCAGGAATAGAGGCAAACTGCAGACCACCAATAGTTTCGTTGTCTGCATAGTGCACATAGGCGGCATCGGCAGACAGCTTCCATTCGCTTTGCGCACTAATCGCGTGTTTAGCATCAATTTTGATACCTGCTTCTACGACATTGATATCGCCATAGCGTTGCGCTTCTTTCAATGCCTTTTCAGACCAGATTCCGGTATGGATATAGTCCGCTTTGTTATTTTTACCCAGCAAGTTCAATGGAATTGCCGAAAATTGTAAGGATGCGCCACCCTGCAAGAACAATACTTTGTAGTTCTCGGGAATATTCATGAGTTTGCGTAGGTCTGCTTCCGCTTTTTCAGCCACGGCCACATAGTCGGAACTACGGTGGCTCATTTCCATGATCGAAAGACCTTTGCCATGCCAGTCAAGCATTTCAGCTTGAGCTTTTTCAAGTACGGTAGTCGGTAATGCAGCAGGACCAGCACAGAAGTTGTACGCGCGCATGAGTTTTCCTTATCTATGTGAGACACAATAAAATGATGGCATTTAACCATATCTGGCAAGGTCTTGCACAAAATTATTTCAATCTCGAACTGTAATTACAGTCAAAAAATCAATGTAGATTCACAAGATAAGTTGACCATTTATAGGGTTAATTAAACTTATTATGCCTATTTTTATTAAATGTTTGAGTTTAAAAATAAAACTATTATGATGAACTCACAATGATTAAAAAATAATCTGAAAAATTATAAGTAGGGAAAAAATGGATAACTTTATTAATCGCCTCAAATTATATATTGAGCATGTTAAACGTGTCGGTGCGCATTGCTCAACTGAAGAAACCACCAAACAAGCACTTATATTGCCACTTCTGGATATTTTAGGCTTCAGTCCTTATGATCCAACGAAAGTACTGGCAGAGTTTGCCGCTGATTTTCCTGGTGTCAAATCAACAGAGCGCGTTGACTACGCGCTATATTGTAATGGTCAACCGGTTATGTTTATTGAAGCCAAATCTTATGCAAGTAATTTAACAAATCACGCACCACAACTCTCCCGATATTTTAACTCTACTCTGGGAGTGACCATTGGCGTCATTACCAATGGACGTGAATGGCGTTTTTTTACTGACCTCATTAATCCAAATATTATGGATGAAAAACCTTTTCTGGTTGTTGATTTCACTAAACATCAAGCCGAAGAACTGACTCAATTAGCAGAATTCAAACATGATAATTTCCATGTAGAAAAATTACGATTTTTTGCCGAAGAGAATCAGTATATCCAACAGTTTAAAGCGGTAATCAAAAAATCAATTAATGAAGTCGATATTGATTTTGTACGTTATGTTGCTCAGCAAGCCAATATTCCAAGACAGCTCAATACAAAATTCCTTGAATCAATTCAACCCTTCGTTAAACAAGCAGTCGAACGTGCAATTAGCGATACGGTTTTAAAAGGCTTATCTGCACCCACCGTCATTACAGCACAACCCATTGAGCAACAAACTGAATTAAGGACTGATGAAGTTTCAGAAGAGCCGACTCCCTCAAATCTTCAACAAGACATTATATATCCTCAGAATCAAAGAATTGTTACCACGGTAGATGAACAAAGCTTACAAAATATTATCCATGAACTTTTTCCAGACCATGAACTCACCGGAAAAGATACGGAGAGCTATTATTCCATTCTGTATCAAAGTAAAAATAATAGATGGTTATTCCGCTATGATGTGAACCGAAAACGTCCTACTGTTCAATTTATTGTTCCCATTGATGAGAGACATAAACTTGAATTAAATAGAGCGGGTCTAGAAGTGTTAAATAATGGACAAATTTATCTGGATAAACCGGAGCATATTTATAGAGCCGTAGGGGTTTTAAAAGATTGTTTAGATTTTTGCATGAATGATGAAAATTTCAAAAGAACCGCCCTAAGTTAGTCAGGACGCGCAAGCGTCCTTGATGCTAGACAGATGTAAAATAAACAATACTACAACCATGCCCCTTACTGAGCTGCAAACCACTGATTTATAATGTACACAAATCAACTTATTCTTCACTTTGGCCATCTGCTTGCATGAATATGACGAACTATAAAAGTAAATTATTTTTGGGGTGTGGATTATTGTCAGGCCTATGGTTGAATAGCCAGAGTCTATACGCCCAGACTTTGAGTTTTCAAGACGCCGAAAAACAGTTATTGCAGTCTTCTTACAGCAGTCAGGCCTATCAAAGCTTGGAACAAGCCTCGAAACTTGAAGCTGAAGCGGTAAAAGGTTTGGGATTACCACGTGTCGATCTGAATGTGCGTGCTTATGCCTTTCGTAATGAATTAGATATTCCTTTGGGTGCTCTTAAAAACAACCTGGAGCAATCTCTCACCAATGGCTTAAATAATAAAATTGATGAGTTTAATTTAGCTGCGAATATTGCCAATCCTTTAAAAGAAGGTTTACAACAACCGATTCATGATGGTGTAGGCTTAATTCCCGATACCTCCAAGGTCGTACTCGAAGATCAAGTGATTCGTCCTACCGTGTCCATGATGATGCCGCTTTATACCGGTGGTTTGACTCATAGCGCCAAGGAGATTGCCAATCTTCAGGTCGGTCGCAGTCAGCTCAGTAATCAACAGCAACAAGACACGCAGCGTTTCGAACTGATTCAAAGTTATTTTAATGTGCAACTGCAAAAGCAACTCCATGCAGCAGCAGTATTTAATCTGAATGCCATGCAACAGCATTATCGCAATGCCTTAAAAATGGAACAGCAAGGTTTTATTAGCAAAGGCCAGCGCATGCAGTTTGAAGTGGCGCGTAATAATGCCGAGCGCAGTCAGCAAAATATGCAAACCAATTTAAATGCCAGTCTATTTCAACTGAATAATCTGCTGCAACAAAGCAGTATCACTGAACTGTCGACACCTTTATTTGTCAATCAGACCGAGCCACAGGCTTTAAATCAACTACTGAAAACCTTTAGTCAAAACTCTGCGCTGATTCAAAAAATGCAGCTAGATACCCAATTAGCACAAGCCAATGTCAAAGCTCAGCAAGCAGCAAAAAAACCCAATGTCTTTGCTTTTGGTGAATATAGTTTGGATCAGAATCAAAACTGGATTGTCGGTGTTGCCGCACGCTATAACCTGTTTTCAGGGATTGATAAAAACAAAAATATTCAGGCGGCCGAGCTCAAACGCTATGCCACAGAACTGCTCACCTCACGCACCCAGCAAGAGATTGAAAACCTGATTTATAAATCTTATAGCGAAGCCTTGAGTGCACAGCAAAGTCATGCTTTGTTGGAACAAAATCTAAAAGCTGCGCAGGAAAATTTACGCATTCAAGAGTTGTCCTTTAAAGAGGATATCGGAACAGCAACACAGGTCATTGATGCCCAAAACATGCTTAGCGGGCTACGAGCCGAAACTGCCTTGAATGCCTATAAATATGTGATGTCACTGGCCACCCTGTTACAAAGCCATGGCTCGATTACCGAATTTCCCAATTATATTCAACACACCAATACTCACTATATTCGCTAATGGAGCCGAACATGAACGACGATCAAAAACCCAATGATCCTGTGAATGAAGCGGTTTCATCTACCGAAACAGAAAGCTCTCCCGCTCCACAGACCCAATCAGCAACGCTAGAGGAAAATCACGCGACGACCTCGACCGATGAGCAGCCTCCTGAAATCTCCAAAAAGAAAAAATATCTACTGCTGGCGTTGCTGCCTATTCTGCTGGCCGTGATTATTTTTGGATTATGGAAAAGCTATCAACCGACGCCGATTGAATTGCAAGGTCGTGTCGAGGCTGAAACGATTCAGGTGGCCACCAAAGTGCCAAGCCGGATTGAAGAAATCTATGTGGAAGAAGGTCAGCGAGTTAAAAAAGGCGATGTTCTGGTTCGCTTAAATAGCCCGGAAATTGCAGCCAAAAAACAGCAAGCTACAGCAGCCTTACAATCGGCTTTGGCCTTACAGTCCACAGCTGAACGTGGCTCGCAGGAAGAAAATGTCGCGAGTCTG
The DNA here is from genome assembly GCF_022869025.1 of Acinetobacter sp. F-1. NCBI lineage: Bacteria > Pseudomonadati > Pseudomonadota > Gammaproteobacteria > Moraxellales > Moraxellaceae > Acinetobacter > Acinetobacter sp. F-1. The sequence continues at coordinate 188,751 of NZ_JAJKFX010000002.1, forward strand.
TATGCCAACTGGCAATCGCTAAAAGCACAGCAAAATCTCGCCACAGTATCTTATCAGCGTGGGGAAAATCTATTTAAGGAAGGTGTGATTTCACGTCAGCGCCGTGATGAACTGTATGCAGCCAGTCAATCTGCGCTAGAAATGACTGAGGCCGCCTATCAGCAATATGCACGTGCCAAGCGTGGCAGCACCCCGCAGCAAAAGAGTTCAGCCGATGCACAAGTAGACATTGCCCAGGCTGCTCTAAACGAAGCCAATGCGCTAGAAGCAGAAACCGAATTGCTGGCCCCCGTCAATGGAACGGTGTCTAAAACTTATGGCAAAATATCTGAGCTGGTCGCAACCGCAGTGCCCGTGGTCAGCCTGATTGAAGAGAAGATGTGGGTAAGCCTGAATATTCGCGAAGACCAGTATGCTCCATTTCAAAAATTAGAAAGCATTCAAGGTTATATTCCAGCCTTGGATCAAACAGCCAGTTTTCAGATCAAAAGTATTAGCGCTGAAGGTGAGTTTGCCACCATTAAAACCACCCGCCAAACCGGCGGCTATGATGTGAGAAGTTTTAAACTGCATTTGCTACCGACACAAACCATACCTGAACTGAAAGTCGGTATGAGCGTATTATTTAAACTTAAAGAGACACCCTAATGTGGCTGGGTATATGGCGCGAACTACGCTATTTGCTCCGAGAAAAATGGGATCTGTGCCTGGTTACGCTGGCACCCGCTCTGGTAATTATTTTATTCAGCAGCATGTTTACGCAGGGCAAGCCTACTCATTTACCCATTGCCATTATTGATCAAGACCGAAGTGCGCTCAGCCGAAGCATCTATCAACATGTCTCGCTCAATCATACCCTTAAAATTGAAACGGTATCCCAGCAAGTCGCTGAAGTTGAACACCTACTGAATGAAAATAAAATTTGGGGTTATATCCATATTCCAAATGGTGCCGAACAACGTTTTGTTCGTGCTCAGGATGCAGAAATTAGCATTGCCTTTAACCAGAGTTATTTCAGTATCGGCAATACAATTTCTTCAGCCATGCTGGTGAGTACCTTACAAGCCCTAGCTGAGTTTACTGAACAGCACTATCTGGTGAATCGACTGCCCTATATCCAAGCACCGACACCACAGATCAAAATCTCACCTTTGTATAATCCGCAATTGAATTATGAGTTATATCTAGAACCTTATGTCATTCTCGCAGTTCTGCATTTACTGCTGTGTTGTTGTGTGGCATTTTCCGTCGGTCAGGAACTGAAGCGGCAGACCTTAACAAGCTGGATTAGCAACTCATCCATTTGGATGGCTTTAGTGTCTAAAAATCTGGTCTATGTGGCTATTTTTAGTCTATGGACTTGGGCGTGGATGTTTTGGATGATTGAAATTCGCGGCTGGTTTGTTGCCGGTTCGCTTGGTCTGATTTTATTGGCACAATTGCTGCTGTATAGCGCCTATGCATTTTTAAGCGCTGCGGTGGTGCTGGCCACCCAAGATTTAAGTAAATCTTTCGGCTTGATTGCTGTATATGGTGGGTCATCATTGAGCTTTGCCGGGGTGACTTTACCCTTAAATAATGCACCCCTATTCACCCAGTTTTGGGCCAATATTATCCCCTTTACTCCTTATGCCAAATTACAAACTGAACAATGGATGATTGGCAGTCCAGTGCAGATCTCACTGCAAGCTGTATGGATCTTGCTGGCCTATGTGGTGGTGTACGCACTGCTAGCCTATATTTTTCTCAAGAAAATAGCCAAAGGAGCAGCCTGATGAAATCCCTTTGGTTTTATTATCTGCGCAGCTTTAAAGATATTGCCAGCCACGGCGCTATCTTTACCACACTGATTTTATCGGTCTTGTTTTATAGCTTCTTTTATCCCTTTGCTTATCAGGCACAGCAAGCCGAAGCCTTACCAATTATTATTGTTGATGCAGAACAAAGTCACTTGAGCACGCGGATTATTGGCCAAGTCCATCAAAGCCCGAATGTTGAAATCAAGGCGATTACCAGCAATTTCGCCGAAGCCAAAACATGGGTTGAATCGCAACAAGCGGATGGGATTTTGCTGCTACCGGACAATTTATCGCAAACGTTAAGGCATGGTGAAACGGGTGGAATAGGACTGTACTTAAGTGCTGCCAATTTTTTAGTCACCAAACAGATGGGGATCGGTTTAGCGACCTCTCTTGAGCAGACCTTGGCAGACTATGCTGAACGTTTTGGCCAGGTTTCAGATTTTTCTCCTGCCCTATCAGTGCATCAGATTCCATTGTTTAATCCGCTCTCCGGCTATGGCAGTTATGTCTTTCCTGCGGTCGCCCCTCTCATCATTCATCAGACCATTTTTTTAGGTTTGAATATGCTGATTCTGATGTACCGCGAAAGAAAAGTGCAGTTAAACTCAAATGCGTTGATTGGGCTATGTTTAGCGATATTGAGCATTGGCTGTCTGGGTTGTTTTTATTTATTTGGATTTACCTTTTGGTTATTTGATTATCCGCGAGGGGGTAACCTATTCGGCATGCTGCTAGCTGTGCCGGTTTTCGTTTATACTGTGATTGGAATCACCTGCCTATTTGCCAGTTTTCTGGATATGCCGGAACGCGCTGGACATGTAATTGTTTTTACTTCTATCCCTCTATTTTTTTTATCCGGTGCTGCCTGGCCACATGCAGCTATGCCCATCTGGATGCAAGTGATCGCTGAGATACTGCCTTCTACCCAAATGGTGCAGATGTTTATTCAACTGAATCAGATGGGTGTACCGACCGCACTGATTTTGCCTAAACTGATATATCTGGGGCTGATAGGCAGTTTATGTTTTTTCTTGGCTTATCGACGTTTGATTCAAGTGAGTCAAAGCAGATAAAGCATTGGATTTATGCTGCCATCAACTTATGGATTAAGATTCGCCAAAGACCTGAATATTAAAATTACGAATCTTGTTGCTACCATTCGGCTGGTCGAAACTGACATCATACTGCACCAGATTATTTGGATAGGCAATTTCATAGCTGATCTTATATTGGCCAGGCTGGTTGGTTGCTTCTTCAATCTGCTTGGTCATTAAAGTTTTAGACTTATATTCACCTTTCGGAATTGAACGTGAAAAGCGTTTCATCAGCTTTTCGTTGTCCTTAAACTGTGTTTGCAATTGCGGCTCTAGCTGATCCAGAAACTCGTCATACTTCCCATCACGCAAATCCTCATAGGCCAGCTGTGCTGCCTGTTCCTGCTCAGGACTTGGGTTTGGGATATTGTCCATTGAGTTACAGCCACTTAATGCAACTGCTGCCGCTAACAACATTGATTGGGTTTTCATCGCTTACCTTCATTCAGTCAAGATTTATAAAAAAGGACGCCGAAGCGCCCTTTTTATCAATAGAACACTTATTCTTCTACTGAGTTTTCACCATCTTTTTCAACATGTTCAGCTACTGCATCTGTTTCAGTTGCTACATCTGTTTCTGCTACTAAAGATTCTTCACCTTCAATCGCTTCAACAAACTCATCTTCTTCAACAGCTTCAACTGAAACCACACCAACCAGTAACTCTTCATTACCGAGACGGATCAGACGAACACCTTGTGCATTACGACCGGTTTGAGCCACTTCAGAGGCACGGGTACGAACCAAAGTACCGCCATCGGAAATTAACATCAGCTCTTTAGATGCATCAATCGCTACTGCACCGACTAACTGACCATTACGTTCTGAGGTCTTGAGTGCAATCACACCCTTACCGCCACGTTTCTTGGTCGGGAAGTCATCCACCGGGGTACGTTTACCATAACCATTTTCAGAAGCACACAATACTTCGCCAGTTTCAGGGACAACAACTAAAGATACAATCCGGCTGATCAATGCTGAATCTGCAGCATCTTCATCATCAGACTCGATCTCAGTTTCTTCGCTTTCTTCCAGCAAGGCTGCTGCACCGATGGTCACGCGCATACCGCGCACACCTTTGGCTGAACGACCCATTGAACGTACATCAGTTTCTGCAAAGCGAATGGCTTTACCTTCGTTCGAGAACAACATGATTTGCTGTTCGCCGTCAGTAATCGCAACACCAATTAAAGTGTCATCGCCATTCAGTTCAATCGCACGTAAACCGTTTGAACGCACATTCGAGAACTGTTCAAGTTCTACACGTTTAATCGTACCGTATTCAGTCGCCATAAACACATAGAAGTTTTTACGAACCGCTTCAGCCTGCTGTGCAAAATCATTGATGATGTCATCATCAAGATCGGTCGTTGAAAGTTCTAAACCTAGCTCTTTCAATTGAACACGAAGTGCATCAGAAATATCATCCGCACCCTCTTCAGATTCAGCAAGTGCCGCTTCAAGTGCCGTAAAGTGACCATTAATCACTTCATTGCTTTGCAGTTGTGCAGCATTGGCTTTTACGAAGGCTTTGAAGTCCGCCAGACGTTCTTTGAATTTCTTCGGTGCATCAATCACCGGTAAAATTGCGGTAATGGTCTCGTTTTCGTCTAATGGCAACAAGTTCACCATTGGGCGACCTTTGGCACCACGTGATGCTTGTGGCACTTCATACACTTTCAGACGATAGACTTTACCAACGTTGGTAAAGCAAAGTACCGTCGCATGACTTGACGTCACAATCAGATGTTGAATGTAATCGTCTTCTTTCATGCTGGTCGCAGACTTGCCACGGCCACCACGACGCTGTGCGGCGTAATCAGACAATGGTTGAGTTTTCGCATAGCCTGTTTTTGAAACCGTCAGCACCATTTGCTCTTCAGGAATCAGATCTTCACGAGAGAAATCGATACGTGATTCAACAATCGACGTTTTACGTGCATCGCCATATTGCTGAAGAATTAACGCAAGCTCTTCACGAATCACGTTCATCAACAGATTAAAATCATTTAAAATTGCAGTCAGTTCAGCAATTTGCGCCAGAATTTCGCTATATTCAGCATGTAACTTGTCTTGTTCAAGACCGGTTAAACGATGCAGACGCAGTTCCATAATCGCATTGACTTGGGTTGGTGACAGACGATAAATATCGCCATCCAGACCAAACGGACGACTTGGGTCTTCACCTTCAATCTCATCCGGACGTACAGAAACTGAGCCAGCTTTTTCTAGCAATGCCAATACACCGCCACCTGCCCACTCACCTGCCTGCAAACGCTCACGCGCTTCAGCCGGGTTTGCAGAACTTTTGATGGTTTCGATGATGGCATCAATATTCGCCAGAGCAACGGTTAAACCTTCCAAGATATGACCACGTTCACGCGCTTTGCGTAATTCGAACATGGTACGACGCGTTACCACTTCCTGACGGTGACGGATAAACGCTGCAATAATATCTTTCAGGTTCATCAGTTTAGGCTGGCCATTGTCCAGGCAGACCATGTTGATGCTGAAAGAGTTTTCAAGTTGCGTGTTCTGGAACAGGTTGTTCACGATCACTTCGGCGTTTTCGCCACGTTTCAAGTCAATCGCGATACGCATACCGTCTTTATCCGACTCGTCACGCAGCTCGGAAATACCTTCCAGTTTTTTCTCTTTAACCAGTTCAGCAATACGCTCAATGGTTTTTGCTTTATTGACCTGATATGGAATTTCCGTAAACACGATCGTGGTACGGCCATTCTTTGGATCTTCTTCGAAGTGATACTTGCCACGGATGTGTAAACGGCCTTTACCGGTACGGTAGGCATCTACGATGCCCGATTTACCGTAAATAATACCGCCTGTCGGGAAGTCCGGACCAGAAATGTGTTCCATCAACCCTTCGATGCTGATCTGGGGATCATTGGCATAGGCCAGACACGCATTCACAACTTCAGTCATGTTATGCGGCGCCATATTGGTCGCCATACCCACTGCAATACCGGTTACACCATTAACCAGTAAGTTCGGTACACGGGTGGGCATCACCTGAGGAATACGCTCAGAGCCATCGTAGTTGTCTTCCCACTCGACGGTATCTTTTTCAAGATCCGCCAAGAGTTCGTGGGTCAGTTTACGCATACGCACTTCGGTATAACGCATCGCTGCTGCGCTGTCGCCATCGACCGAACCAAAGTTACCCTGACCATCGACCAACTGGTAACGCAAACTGAAATCTTGTGCCATACGTACAATGGTTTCGTATACAGCAGAGTCACCATGCGGGTGATATTTACCGATCACGTCACCGACGACACGTGCAGACTTTTTATAAGCTTTGTTATAGTCATTGCCTAATTCGTGCATTGCGAAAAGCACACGACGATGAACAGGTTTTAAACCATCTCGTACATCGGGCAATGCACGTGACACAATCACGCTCATCGCATAATCGAGATATGAGCTTTTAAGTTCATCCTCAATGGCAATCGGTCTAATTTCCGATACGCTCATGCATACTCCTTATTCTACAAGCCAGTTTTGGCTTGTATTTATATGTCGTAAAACTAGCAAAATCATTAACTCAAACGACTGAGTTAAAAACTAAAATACAGCCCTAAATTATAGCATAAACACTTGTATTTTTGTGTCGAAATATTCAGCTTAACCTTGTTAATTATCTTCATTTTAGTGGTCATTTTCCTGTTATTTCAGCGTCAAAAACAAGTGCACCACATCCATATTTTTTCGCACCCGAAATATACATAAAAACAGCAGTGCAAAAAAAAGATGCACACACAAAATGGGCATCTTCCTTAGATTTAATCTGTCTTTTAATGCGCTTGATTCAGTATCTTGCGATAAGTCAGCACCGCCACAATCAATAGAATCGGCAATAGCATCTCCACCCCTTCCTCAATGGTCATGATCATGACCTGGGTATGTGGTATGAGCTGAATATTGAATTCCTCCCTGAGGGTTGACGTCGTGCGATCCAGAACCTTGCTCAGTCCGCCACAGGCAATGGTCAGGAAGATAAAAAAATGCGCAATATTCAAAGAATCTTTCATGCTGCGTATGGTGTTTACCAATTTTTTTGCCAGTACCATAAAGAGAAAAATAATCCCGAGCAATAAAATAAAGCCCAGCAGCTTGTCCATGAGCGGAATTTCAGCACTGCGATAGAAATTGGTTTTAATAAAGCTGTCGTCAAACAGTCGCTTATGAAAGTCCATTTCCCTGAAGCCCAACAATATCGCAGCAGCAGCGGTAAATATCCGGGTATTCAGTTTAATTTCAGTATTTAGCAGACACAGCATGGCCAGCAAGTACCATAGCCAAGGACTAAGCACTTCAAAAGCGCCCGACTCACTGAATAAATACTGGGTTACTGACAGCGGTGCATTCAACGCAGTATGCACACAAATACTCACATAGAGCGCAATCAGCAGGAAACTAATAAACAGGATATGAGCGGTTCTGGAAAAGGACATGATCAAAACAGGAGAAAAAGCAAAGCAGGATTTTATCACTTTTCATCCAAATCACATACTCTAGTTTCGACTGCCGAGTATCTTTAAAAATTTTCCAATAAAAAACGCCTCTTGGTACAGAGACTAAGAGGCGTTTTAAACTGTATTCAGGAATTAGATTTTAGAAACCAATTCAGGAATAACAGTGTTCAAGTCACCAACTAACCAGTAGTCAGCCACTGCATTGATTGGCGCTTCTTCATCTTTGTTGATCGCAACGATCACTTTAGATTCTTTCATACCGGCCAAATGCTGAATTGCACCAGAAATACCGACAGCGATGTACAGGTCAGGTGCAACGATTTTACCGGTTTGACCAACCTGCATATCGTTAGGAACGAAGCCAGCATCTACTGCAGCACGTGATGCACCTTGTGCAGCACCAAGCTTGTCCGCCAATGGATCAAGGATCGCGTGATAGTTCTCACCAGAACCCACACCACGACCACCAGACACCACGATGCGAGCAGCTGTTAATTCAGGACGCTCAGACTTTACGATTTCTTCGTTGATAAACTTAGAAATGCCTGCATCGCCAGCAACAGTCGCAGCTTCTACAGAGGCAGAACCGCCTTCAGCAGCAACAGCATCAAATGCTGTACCACGAACAGTTGCCAGTACGACATTTTCGCCTGACTCTACAGTTGCAATCGCGTTGCCTGCATAGATCGGACGCTTGAATGTTTTAGGACCATCGACTGCGATGATGTCCGTAATCATGCTCACATCAAGAAGCGCAGCTGCACGTGGTAAAATGTTTTTACCAGTGGTAGTCGAAGCAGCAAGAATATGGCTATAACCTTTACCTAATTCAGCAACCAGTTTCGCTACGTTTTCAGCCAGCTGGTTTGCATAAGCAGCATCATCAGCAAGTACGACTTTGCTTACACCCGTAACTTTCGCTGCTTGATCAGCAACTGCTTGAGCGCCAGAACCAGCAACCAATACAGTGATATCACCACCGATTTTTTGCGCCGCAGCAACAACGTTTAAAGTAGCAGCGTTTAATGCTTTGTTGTCGTGCTCAGCGATAACTAAAATACTCATGATTTTTATCCTTCTGTATTAGATCACTTTCGCTTCGTTTTTCAATTTTTCTACAAGCTCGTCTACAGACTTCACTTGTACGCCAGCTTTACGCTCTGCAGGTGATTCAACTTTTACTGTTTTCAGTTTAGTTGTGGTCGTTACACCAAAATCTGCAGGCGACTTGTTATCAAGCGGTTTTTTACGCGCTTTCATGATGTTTGGAAGCGCTGCATAACGTGGCTCGTTCAAACGCAAGTCAGTGGTAATAATGGCTGGAAGTGCAAGTTCAACAGTTTGTAAACCACCGTCTACTTCACGTGTTACTTGTACTTTGTCGCCATCTACTTTCACTTCAGAAGCAAATGTACCTTGGCCCGCACCCATTAGAGCGCCAAGCATCTGACCAACCTGATTAGAGTCGTCATCAATGGCTTGCTTACCTAGAAGGATTAATTGTGGTTGTTCAGCTTCAACAACACCTTTCAGGATTTTAGCAATTTCTAGCGCACCGAGCTGGCTGTCATCAGCTTCAACCAGAATACCGCGGTCAGCACCAAGCGCCATTGCAGAACGGATCTGTTCTTGCGCTTCTTTAGGACCAATAGAAACAACAATGATTTCTGAAACAGTTCCTTTTTCTTTTAAACGAACCGCTTCTTCCACTGCGATTTCACAGAATGGGTTAATTGACATTTTAACGTTGGTTAAGTCAACACCACTGTTGTCCGGTTTAACACGAACTTTAACGTTGGCATCAACCACACGTTTTACAGCAACAAGAGCCTTCATGTAATCCTCGGCTGTTTTAGCAAATGTAAATGTTGAGAAAAGTTAGTGTAACTCTTCACTTAAATTTTTTTAGGTGCCCTATCTTGCAATGTGTACGGCATTTCGGTCAAGTCACAATTCAACAAAGAGCTGTAAAAATGCGTAAATTTACCTGAACGATGCGTTCACAATTAATTGTTATCCATTTATTACAATGAAATGTATAAACATTTACTTAAAATTTAAGCATTGATTTATATTATTTTTTTATTTGATTAGTCACATCAATAGTTCTGATTGAAAAGCTGTACGCAAAATAAAATGAAAGTAGTTGGCAGCAAAACTGGCAGGATGAACCCACAATCATATTTGTCATTTTAGACAGAAATCTTCTTTGAAACGGATTTGGCCCACTAAAAAGACCAATTGACTGAATAAGCAACCCGCTCACTTATAGATATGCTGGAAAAGTCATCTCTTTTTCAAGTGCTTTTAACTATAAAAAAAGCATACTGTGAAAAGTATGCTTTTTTGAATCGGGCTTAATTGATGATGAGCCAGCTTGCTGCAAGCGCCAATAAACCACCAGAAGTTCCGTCTACCCATTTTTGTTTACGTTCATCAATCTGGGTTTTCTGGCTGATTTTGCTGAACAAAATACTTAAGCCACAATACACCACAAAAATCAGACCAATAAAAATAAAGGACAGAATCAAACCTTGACTGACAGTATTGGCCGATTTATCAATAAACTGCGGCAAAATCGCAAAATAAATCAGCATGCCTTTCGGGTTTAATAACGCAGTAAAAAAACCTTTTTGAATCGGATTGGCTGACGTCTTTTTCTCAATGTTCAGCACATTTTTACTGAATACTGACTTGAACAGGCCAAAGGCCAGATACAGCAGATAAGCAATTCCGAGCCAGCGAATCGTTTCAAACAGCACCGGAAAGGACACAATAATCGCGGCAATTCCGAGTGCGACCAGAATCGAATGCACCAGATAACCACAACACACACCGACAGTCGCCATCATGCCTGCTTTTGCATCTTTACCCATCACTTGAGACAGGATAAATAACATATCGGGTCCAGGCGTAAAAATCAGGGGAAGCACGGTCAGTGCAAAGAGTACAAATACAGACATTTCCTTTTCCTTTCAAACTCCAGAAAGTGAAACAAGTATCTGCGATTTTTTACAAAATTGGCTTTCAATTTATTTTATAATAAGTCTTATTTTTCGAATATTATTCTAATTTATGAAAATATCCACCAAGTCTGTGCGAGTAAAACTTGATCGAATTGATAAAAATATCATTCGACACTTACAAGCCAATGGCCGTATTCAGAATAATGATCTGGCGCGGGAAATTGGACTTTCACCTTCCTCCTGTTTGCGGCGGGTCAAATTACTGGAAGATGCGGGTGTGATTCAGAATTACACCACCATTGTCGATCAACAGAAAATTGGCTTTCAGCTGATTTTGTTTTCACGGATTTGGCTGGTCGGTCAAGATGCTGAAACCATTGACACCTTTATTGAGGCCATGAAAGAACTGCCTCAGGTGATGGAGTGCTATATCATTTTGGGAGAGAGTGATGCCATGCTGAAGGTTGTGGTGCCTGATCTGGAAAGTTACCGTAAATTCCAGTCGACCCATCTGACTAAAAAAAATGGTATTACCAGTGTTAAAACCGATTTACCTAGTCAGATTATTAAACAGAGTTTCCAATTGCCTTTAGAAGATTTATAAACGAATGGATTAAGAATGGCGACGGCGTATTTTTAATTCCAGCGCTAAATAATCATAGCCAGCTTAAAGCACCCGCTATGTTGCAGATAGATAGATCGCAAGTTTGACGATAAGAAAAATATCAGGTTGCCTTGTTTAAAGACAACCTTTTTCTTGAGTAAAGCCGAGATACTAGGGAGTTTAGGCAGTTACCTGTGCTAAAAAATCACGATGAATATGGCTTAAATCCACCAATTCATAGTCTGATAATTCAAAAACTGTCCAAATCGCAATCGCATCTTCTTTTAAATCGACCGCTTGGGTGGCACGATTCGACACTTGCCACTGTAAATCAGAAATCCATAAATAGTATTGTCCTGTCATTGCATTAAATGCCTGAACTTTACCATCGGCATTAATCCCTTGAATGATGGCACCTTCAGGTAAAGTCGCTGCAAGACTCGGTAAGCTAATGTCCACAAAATGCTTGATTTGTCGCAAACCATAACCTGCAAACATTTCTTTTTGAGCTGCGCTTAACTGTGCATATTTTTGTTCTATATCTGCAATCACTATTGTGTCCATATCAATTCCCATCCGCCAAATGCTGAGACTTTGCTCAGTCATACTTCATTTTAAATATTAATTACTCGTTCTTGTTATACCTGAAATGGCGCATTTAACGAATAAGACAATAGTGAAATGCCCAACAGAACGCCAGCTTTCAGTTCAATTCCATTTTAAAATTTAAATATGAAAGTTTTATGCCAAAAAAATATATTCATGATTCTTACTTTCTACCACTTGGCGCATGATCAATCCTTTTTATGCTGTGCACGCGGATGCGCCTGATCATAAATTTGTGCCAGATGATCAAAATCGACGTGAGTATAAATCTGGGTGGTGCTTAAATTACTGTGGCCCAGCATTTCCTGAACCGCACGTAAGTCGCGGCTATTCGACAGCATATGACTGGCAAAGCAGTGACGTAACAAATGCGGATGTAAATCCACATTGACGCCTGCGCGCTGCGCCTGAAACTTGACCCGATTTTCAATTTGGCGTGCACCCAGTGGATTGCCCTTCTGGGTAATAAATACATTCGCCTCTGGCACAAAGTCGCCATTCCAGCGTGGATAAAGCTGTAACCAGGCCATGACACTTGCTTTGGCCTTGGAGCCGAAAGGCACAATCCGGGTTTTATTACCTTTACCAGTAATACGTAACAACTGCCGGTTAAAGTCGATATCTTTGATTCTGAGGTTTTGTAATTCGGCCAGACGCAACCCACTGGAATACAGCAACTCCAGAATCGCTTTGTCCCGGAGCCACATTTGCTGCTGGATTTCATTTTCAGGCGCAGGCTGATCGATGATCTGATTCACGGTTTCAATGTCTACCATGCCCGGCAAAGGACGCGATTGGCGCTTTAACTGAAAATCATCAGCCGGATTAAAAGCGAGATGCTGGGCCTGCTCTGCCCATTTCATAAACTGGCGAATGGACGACAGCATGCGCTGAAGACTGCTGGGACTCAGCTGATGCTGTTCGACTTTTTCAGCCAGAAACTGGCGCAGGTCTGTGGCTTCTACATCGTTTAAATTGAGCTGCTCACGCTGGCAAAACTCTAAAAAATCCGAGACATCACGAGCATAGGCCTGCAAGGTATGTTTAGACTGGTTCTGGATTTCACGTTCTTTCAGCCACATATTGAGCAAAAGTTGAGGGGGCACAGTCACTGCATGCTCCATTTAAAATTGCTCCAGATAATCTTGAATCAGTGCTGCCACCTGATCTGCATGAGTGTTGGCAAAGAAATGATTTCCGCCTTGGATGATATGCAGTTTTGCATGTTTAAATATTTTTTCTAAGTATTGTCCTACTTGAATGGTGCTTAGAGGATCATGATCTGCCCAAATTAGCAAAATGGGAATTTCAAGACCGGCGAGCTGATCAGGATTAAATTCAGTGTGATCTTTTACAAACCAGTTCGGTACTGCTTTAAACTGTTCACGATAATCTGTTCGCCAGTCGGCACAGTGAAATCTCTTCAAATTTAAACCGCCTGATGTCGCCAACAATACCAGCCCTTTGACTTTTTGCGGATGCTTAAGCGCTAACCCAACTGCCAGTACACCGCCCATCGACTGGGCAATCAGAATGGAGTCATCCTGAATCTGCCTATTTACTAGTTCTTGCAAATCATACAGGTTTTGAATGGCTACATTTGGCGTCACCCCATCAAATCCTGGATAGGCAATGACCTGCTGATCTGGATATTCGGTTAATGCTGCCCTTAACGGCTGCCAAAAACCTTGGCTGCCAGATGCACCCGGTAAAAATACAAGCTGATTCATGAAGGCATAATCATGCATATTAAATTTCAGTTTCATCCTAACATAAAAAAAGCACCGTTCTGAGCACGGTGCTTTTTTAAAACTTAATGCCGATTAACCCTGAAAATAACGCAAATCCAGACGCCCTTCATACACGGTCGCCGTTGGTCCGGTCATCCAGACCACATCGCCTTCTTTCCACTCGATCTGCAACTTGCCACCTGCCAGCTCGATTTCAACCTTGCTCGACAGCAGACCACGGCGCATACCGGAAATGGCTGCGGCACAGGCACCTGTACCACAGGCCAAAGTCTCGCCGACCCCACGTTCATACACACGCAAACGCGCATGTTTTTCATCAATGATCTGCATAAAGCCAGCATTGACCCGTGCCGGGAAACGCGCATGCGCTTCAACTTGTGGGCCAATACGTGCCACATCGGCAGCAATCACATCCGGTACAATCGTCACCGCATGTGGATTACCCATATTCACCACATCAATGCTCAGCTTTTCACCGCTAGCAAGCTCAATGTCATACAGGCTTTCCGGTGCATCGGCCAAAAATGGAATGTCCTGTGGCAGGAATTTCGGATAGCCCATATTGACCCGCACCCAGCCATTGGCACCCAATTCCGGTTCAACAATACCAGACTTCGTCTGTACCTTGATTTTGGTTTTGCTGGTCAGCTGACGGTCATGTACAAACTTGGCAAAACAGCGCACGCCATTGCCACATTGTTCTACTTCCGAACCATCGGCATTAAAAATCCGATATTTAAAATCTGCACTCGGTACGTCTGGTGGTTCAACCACCAGCAGCTGATCAAAACCAATACCAAAGTTACGATTGGCCAAGCGCTGAATGGTGACCGGATCCAAATAAGCGCGCTGGCTGATCAGATCAACCACCATAAAGTCATTGCCCAGACCATGCATCTTGGTAAATTCTAATAACATCTCGATTTAGTCCTTAAGGCAATAAACGCTCACGTTCCCAGAGTGATTCAATCGTCTCACGTTCACGAATCAGATGTGCCTGATCTGCATCAACCATCACTTCAGCCGCACGGCCGCGACTGTTGTAGTTTGAGCTCATCACAAAACCGTAGGCACCTGCGCCCAAGACTGCCAGTACATCATTTTCTTTGATTGCCAATTCACGCTCTTTACCGAGGAAATCACCGGTTTCACAGATCGCACCTACCACATCCCATTCTTTAGTTTCAGCATCATTACGCGGCGTCACTGGCTGAATGTCCATCCATGCTTCATATAAAGCCGGACGAATCAGGTCGTTCATCGCCGCATCAATGATGGCAAAATTACGATGATTGGTCGGTTTGAGCAGATCGACTTTGGTCAGCAATACACCCGCATTGGCAGAAATACTACGCCCCGGCTCCATATACACTTTCAGGCCCAATTTTTCTAATGCTGGACGTAGCGCATTGGCATATTCTTCAACCGATGGCGGGGTTTCATCTTTATAAGTCACCCCCAGACCACCACCAATATCGATGTGTTTGAGGTGGATACCCATTTCTTTGAGCTGGTCAATCATGACAATGACACGATCCAGCGCATCAACAAAAGGCTGGGTTTCGGTGAGCTGTGAACCGATATGACAGTCAATCCCGACCACATCCAGATTGGCCAGTGACGCCGCATATTGATAGGTTGCAAATACGCTATCAGATGGAATACCGAATTTATTTTCTTTTAGACCGGTTGAAATATAAGGATGGGTTTTGGCATCGACGTCCGGATTCACGCGCAATGAAATCGGCGCTTTAACATTCAATTCAGCCGCAACCTTTTGAATACGATCCAGCTCGGCATGAGATTCCACATTAAAGCAGGCAATGCCCACTTCTAAGGCTTTTTTAATATCTGCTTCAGTTTTACCCAGACCCGAAAATACAATTTTTGCGGCATCACCACCGGCTTTCAGTACACGTGCCAATTCACCGCCGGTCACAATATCAAAACCGGCCCCCTGTTTGGCCAATACATTCAATACCGCAAGATTGGAGTTGGACTTTACCGCGAAACAGATTTGATGATCGATAAAGTTAAAAGCACGGTCCATATCTAAAAAATGCTTTTCCAAGGTGGCTTTGGAATAAACATAGAGAGGTGTGCCAAATTGCTCTGCGAGCTGTTGTAATGAACATTGCTCAGCGTGCAATACCCCATTAATGCGGGTGAAACTCATGAAGGTATCCTTTCTTTGAAAGCGTTAAGGTGTAGTCGTTGAATCTGATGCTTCAGGCGCAGCAAACTGTTGTTGCACAGGGGCATCTCGTTCTTCATCGGAGGCTTTGGATTCAGCTTCGGTATTTTTATATAACAAATACTTGGCACGCTTGTCGTAATCTGGATCATTCGGCAAGTGCAACGCACCTGACTGCCCACAAGCTGCAAGAACAAGACTTGTCGCCAAGATACTGATGTAGCAAATGACTTGATGCATCTGACCACCTAATTGAATAGTGTTTCGATGAAGTATAACGCGATGATCACCATGACCAAAGCGCTAAAGCCTAGAGATTATCTTTAGCGATAAAAAAACGCCAGCAGATCGCTGACGTTTTTATTGATAAGGTTTATTTATGTTTCTGTTTATAGAAACCGAAATAGCCAATAACCAGAAGGATAAACCAGATCGGGCTGACCATCAGTGCTTGACGGGTATCGTCTTCCAGCGCCAACACCACGATCATGCTCAGGAAGAATACGATCACAATCCAGCAGGTCACCAGACCGCCCGGCAACTTAAAGGTCGATTTGGCATGCAATTCTGGACGTGTTTTGTAGTACACGATATAGCTCCAGATAATGATGATCCAGACACAGATAAACAGAATCGTGGATAAAGTCGTTGCTAAAGTGAAAGCGCGGACGGTATCTGGAACGAAATACTGTAGTGCTGCACCCAGCAACAAACATACCGCAGAGAAATACAAGGCATTTGCCGGAACTGCACGACGGTTTAAGCGACCAAAGGCAAGTGGTGCCTGCTCTTCACGCGACAGACCGAACAGCATACGACTGGTCGAGAATACCCCACTGTTCATCGATGACATCACCGAGGACAACACCACCAGGTTCATGATGATCGCAGCTGCGGCAATACCAGCCTGACTAAACAGGTTCACAAAGGGCGAGATATTTGGATCAATCTGATTCCATGGCGTTACCGACATCACAATCAAAAGTGCCAGTACATAGAAAATAATGATACGGATCGGAATCGAGTTCACTGCTTTCGGCAGGTTCTTTTCCGGATCTTTGGTTTCAGCTGCGGTCGTACCCACCAGCTCTACACCCACGAAGGCAAAAATCGCAATCTGGAACCCGGCCAGGAAGCCCATCGCTCCAGTCGGGAAGATACCGCCATGTGACCAGATATGATTAAATGACGCAACTGTGCCGGCATCCGAGGTAAACCCGGTAAAGACCATCCACAGGCCAACGGCAATCAGCACCACAATCGCGATAATCTTGACCAGAGCAAACCAGAATTCCATTTCACCAAACAGTTTGACCGTGACCAGGTTCAAACCCATGATAAACACAATCGCGGCAACGCTGATCATCACTCCTTCTTCAGGACTAAAGGGCAAGCCATTATTGAAGAATTGCAGGTAATAAATAATCGCGGATAGATCTGCGATCCCGATAGTGATCCAGCACAGCCAGTAGGTCCAGCCAACAAAGTATCCGGCCCAAGGCCCGATCAGATCCGTGGCAAAATCAATGAATGATTTATATTGCAAATTCGAGAGTAACAACTCACCGAGTGCACGCATTACCAGAAATACCATAAAACCGATGATCATATAGATCACCAGAATAGAAGGGCCTGCGAGACTGATGGTCTTGCCCGAACCCATAAACAGACCGGTTCCGATGGCGCCACCAATGGCAATAAGCTGTAGATGCCGATTGGATAAGCTTCGCTGTAACTCACCGTGCTCTGCCGATGAACTGTTATATTTTTCTGACATTATTGATTTCAACTTCGAGTTTTACTCGCGACAAATTAACGTAAAAAAGCCTGAATACAAAAAGAAAAATCACATCATTTGTATTTTCTGCCTAAACTGTAAAGTTCATTTATTTTTCTTATATCTCACTCGCGCCAGCTTAACGCTTATTTTTTCGACGCCCGAGATTCAAGAAACTTCTTGTCAAAGCAGCAAAACCATGTAAAAACTAGAACACAATTCCGCCATTTTAAGTATTCAGGATGAATACCGATGGCACAATAATTGCTTTTTAATCAATATCTCGAATTACATAGACATGGATCAATAAGAAGAATTTTATGCAAAATTTACAAAGTTTAATGGAGACTTTAAGCGGCTGGGTCTGGGGCCCTTATATGCTGGTACTGATTGTCGGCACCGGCATATTCCTCACTTTCCGCTTATTGTTCTGGCAATTCCGTATGCTGCCACTGGCCTTCAAACAGGTCTTTGGCAAGCATCCCGAGCACTCAGGTGATATTTCCCAGTTCGCTTCACTGATGACTGCACTGTCTGCCACGATTGGTACCGGTAATATTGCCGGCGTAGCCACCGCCTGTGTGCTGGGTGGTCCGGGTGCGGTCTTCTGGATGTGGATGACTGCGCTGTTTGGTATGGCGACTAAATACGGCGAAGGTGTCCTTGCAGTCAAATACCGAATTAAAAATGAAAAAGGTGAAATGTCGGGTGGTCCGATGTACTACATCGAACGTGGCCTGAAATGGAAATGGCTGGCGCTGATTTTTGCCTTGTTCGGGACACTGGCCTCTTTTGGGATCGGCAGTTCAGTGCAGTCCAATACTGTTGCACTGGCAGTTGAAAACAGTTTGGGGATCGAAACCTGGATGACCGGCATTATCATTACTGCCTTTTCAGCACTGGTGATTTTGGGCGGGATTAAATCGATTTCCAAGGCATCTTCGGTGATTGTTCCAATCATGGCGGTAGGCTATGTGGCTGGTGGTCTGGTCATTATTCTCAACAATTTAGAACTGGTAGCACCTGCACTAAAAATGATCTTCACCTATGCTTTTACTGGTGAAGCTGCAGTAGGCGGTGCGATTGGTGCGGCGATTCGTTATGGTGTAGCACGTGGGGTATTCTCGAATGAAGCCGGCATGGGCTCTGCGCCGATTGCAGCCGCAGCAGCAAAAACCGACCATCCTGCCCGTCAAGGTCTGGTCTCTATGACCGGTACTTTTATTGACACCATTATTGTCTGTTCAATTACTGGTATTGTTCTGGTCATGGGCTACATCATGGCCGGTAATTCATTTGGTGATCAGACCGGTGCAGTACTGACGATTGGCGTGTTCGACAAACTCCTGCCCGGTGTCGGTGGCTGGGTCGTCACCTTCGGAATTATTTTCTTTGCTTATTCCACGATTTTAGGCTGGAGCTACTACGGCGAAAAATGTGCCACTTACTTGCTCGGCGAAAAGTTCGTTCTACCCTATCGTATTATTTATATTGCATCGGTTTTTGTCGGCTGTATCGCGACACTGGATCTGGTCTGGTTATTTGCCGATACCTTTAATGGTCTGATGGCGGTTCCCAACCTGATTGCATTGCTGTTATTGTCTGGCGTGATTGCCAAGGAATCGAAAGACTTCATCGCAAGACGTAAATCTGGTGAACTTTATTAACCGCCTTATTGCTTAAATCCCGAACCAAGAGAATAAAAAGCCACATCAATTGTGGCTTTTTATTATTAATTATTCGAAATTCAAATCCAATATTCATGTTCTATGAGCGTAAACCGCCCCATTCTGGTAATTTGCCGTCAGATTCGAGTTCAAGTGCCAGTCCTAAAGATAAAACAAAAAACTGAATGCCTTCAATTTTCATATTGCCCTGATCATCTTCCAAGTACTCGCTCAGTTTTTGATAAGTTTTATGCTGCAGGTCAAAAGGTACATCCAGATATAGACTGCCCGAATACACGTCACTGCGGACTGTGGGCTCAATGCCCAAACACGGTATATAACGGATACCCTGTTGCTCTAACCAGCCGATAAACATTTGCCGAACCGAGTGAGCGTCCTGATCTGGGTATACATACTGTTCAAAATGCACAAACAGCACATCACGGTTTTTTTCACGTGCGATCGCATCAATATGTTTCAGCAATTGTGACAAGATCTGTTCCATTTCAGCATAACAAGACGGGCATTATAGACGGCGTTGATACACAACATCCGAATAAGCACAAATAAAAACGACAAGCCTTGTCGTAAAAACCATGATTTCTCAGGTGAAAGGCTTGGTTTTAGATCACATTCACCGCTATGCTGTCAGTCAATTTCAATCGCTTCATCTTAAAATATGGCTAAAGCAAAAAGTGTCTATCGTTGTGAACAATGTGGTGCAGATCATCCGAAATGGTCGGGACAATGTTCGGAATGTGGGGAATGGAACAGCCTGACTGAGGTCAGCATTGCACCTGCGGTTACACATCGGGCTCAGCCAAAAATCGCGGGTGGATATGCAGGTCAGGCATCCACAATCACCATCTTAAATCAGGTCTCAGTCTCGCATGAAACACGCTTACCGACCGGTATCAGTGAGTTTGACCGGGTTCTGGGTGGCGGACTGGTGACGGGTTCAGTGGTTCTGATCGGTGGTGATCCCGGCATTGGTAAATCAACCATTTTGCTGCAAACAGCCACGCATATGGCCTCTGCCAAAAATCCGGCCTTATATGTCACCGGCGAAGAATCCCTGTCTCAGGTCGCATTACGTGCCCAGCGTCTGGATCTGCCAACCGATCAGCTCAAGGTCATGGCAGAAACCTGTGTCGAACGCATTTGTGAAGTATTGGCCCAGCAACGTCCTGCTGTCGCAATTCTGGACTCAATTCAAACCCTGTATACCGAGACCTTACAATCGGCTCCAGGTGGAGTCTCGCAGATTCGTGAATCCGCTGCCCTGCTGACCCGCTTTGCCAAAAACAGCGGTACCTCTTTATTTCTGGTCGGCCACGTCACCAAAGAAGGTGCATTGGCAGGCCCACGCGTACTTGAGCATATGGTCGATTGTGTGCTGTATTTTGAAGGTCAGTCCGATTCACGTTACCGGATGATCCGTGCCGTCAAAAACCGTTTTGGCGCGGTGAATGAACTCGGGGTGTTTGGCATGACCGACAAAGGGCTGCGCGAAGTGTCCAATCCATCTGCAATATTTTTAAGCCGTTATGATGAAGCGATTCCGGGCTCGATTGTCATGATCAGTCGTGAAGGCACGCGTCCACTCCTGGTCGAAGTACAGGCTTTGGTCGATGATGCGCATGGTCAGTCACGACGGGTCGCGCTGGGTCTGGACCAGAACCGCCTGAATATGCTCTTGGCCGTCATGCACCGGCATGGTGGTGTACAAACCTCAGGTCAGGATGTGTATGTCAATATTGTTGGTGGTCTTAAAATTACAGAAACCGGCTCCGATCTGGCGGTACTTCTGGCCTGCGCTTCCAGTATTCGTGGCAAGGCCTTACCACAACAACTGGCTGTTTTTGGGGAAGTCGGGCTGTCTGGTGAAATTCGTCCCGTGCCAAATGGACAGGAACGTCTGAAAGAAGCGATCAAGCATGGTTTTAAATACATTATTGTGCCACGTGGCAATGCACCGCAAAAAACCATTGCAGGCGTGCAAATTATTGCTGTTGCCCGTTTGCATGAAGCCCTGAGTGAAGCCATGTCTTTAAGTGATGAGCTAAATTAAGCATCAGGCAGTGAATTTGCAGTAAAGCGCAAAAAAATACAGATTTTTGATTGAAATTCCACACAAAGCCTATATAAATAGACTGTACAAATAGGTTTTATTCTCATAGGAAAAATGAATGCAAGTTCGACAGCGCGGTTTGATTACAG
Organism: Acinetobacter sp. F-1; assembly: GCF_022869025.1. Taxonomy (NCBI): domain Bacteria; kingdom Pseudomonadati; phylum Pseudomonadota; class Gammaproteobacteria; order Moraxellales; family Moraxellaceae; genus Acinetobacter; species Acinetobacter sp. F-1. Next base: position 209,927 of record NZ_JAJKFX010000002.1, read on the forward strand.
GTATCTTGACAGCAGTATTATTGGTTGCGCCTTTTGCTGCTGAAGCAAAACGTGCCGGTGGCGGTAAAAGTCACGGTATGCAACGTTCTGCACAGCCTACCCAATCTTATCAACAACCTCGTCAAGCTGCGCCTGCTCAACAAGCGCCAGCTGCCGGTGCTGCAACCCAGCAAAAATCTGGCCCAGGTGTGGGTGGTATGGTTGCTGCCGGTGTAGCGGGTGCTGCGATTGGTGCCGTAGCTGCCAATGCATTGGCCGATGATCAAAGTGTGGCAGCGTCTGAAGCTCAGGCGGCTCCAGCAGAAGAGGAAAAAGGTGGTATTCCAGGCTGGATCTGGATCCTGCTTGCTGCTGCTGTTGCCTTCTTCATTTTCCGTAAGATGGGCGCAAAAAAAAAAGTAGCTTCTAATCCATTTGCACCAAATAGCGGTGCTGGGAATACAGCACCTTTTGGTCAAGCACCGACTGCACCTCGCGGTGGTGACAATAGCAATATCTTTGGTCAGAATGTTGGCGGTCAAACGCCAAGCACTAATGCACCGTTTGGTTCTGCGCCGGCAAATACTGCGCCTTTCGGCACGGCTTATACCCAAAGCGGCAGCCAGTTACCGGATGGTACTGAACCTGCCGCGTTCTTGCGTGTCGCACGTCAGCGTTTTAACCACATTCAGTCTATGAATACGGCAAGCAATATTTCGGAAATTCAGCGTTACCTAACTCCTGATCTTTATCAGTCAATGCGTAATGACATCATGAGCAATCAGGATCAGGATGTGGCCGAGTTTTCAAATCTGAATGCCATGGTGGTAGATTCATCGACTGACAATGGTCAGTATATTGTCAGCGTACGCTTTACCGGTACGGTAAGCGAAGACTTGAACAGCTTGCCACAACCGTTTGCAGAAATCTGGCATTTCACTAAACCAGCAGGTTCAAATCAGGACTGGGTGGTTGCAGGTATTCAGCAAGACTAATTCTGAACAGATAATATTTAGACAGCGGCTTTCGAGCCGCTGTTTTTATTTTTAAAGCTTATATTTTTTAATACCCCCCCTTTTAGCCTGTCCAATAGTTCTTTTTATTTTTCATATAAATAGTTTGATGTTTCGTATTTAAAATATAAACAATAATTGTTATCATTCGCATCGAAATAGCTTAACAAGTTTAATAGATAGAATTTTCGATGATGAGTAGTCCGAATATGCATGCAATAGCGACTGAAACAGTTACTGCACCGAGTCCATCGAGCAAAAATAAAGTTAAAGCAAATCTGCTGGTTTATCGTGGGATGATTTTATATCGTTTTCTTCTGGCTGGTGTCGGCGGTTATATGCTTGCCTCGCTGGCTGCCGTCGTGATTGCCCAGATGTTTATGGATGCAGGAAGCAGTGCTGCCATGTCAGCCACCCTGATTGGTTTTAGCCTGAATACCGCAGCCTTTATTTGGGTATTTATGGTCAACAAAACTGTCAAGGCAACGCTCGGAATCGTAATTCCCAGTGTTTTGCTCTATATCGCATATAAATTCCTAGGAAATTAAGATGAGAGTAGATGCAAAACAGGAAGGGCCACGCCAGTCGATGTCATGGTTGCATACCTGGGCCAGTCTGATTTTAGGCTGGCTTTTATATGCGATTTTTTTAACTGGAACTTTAAGTTTTTTCCAGAATGAAATCAGCATCTGGATGAAACCGGAATTTCATCAGTCAGTCCCACAAAAGTCCCAAATCGAACAGACCCGTGTCGCATTGGCTTATCTGCAACAGCATCATCCGGATGCCGGCAGCTGGGCGATTCAGCTGCCTAACTCACGCCAGAATACCACCATACTGAATATTCGCGGTGCCGGTGAAGATCCGCGTGCCCGTCGTGGCGGTACCCGCCTAACCATTGACAGTGCAACCGGTGAAGTGCTGCAAGCCCGTGAAACACGCGGTGGTTCATTCTTATACCGTTTTCATTTTGAACTGTACGGACTGCCCCGAATCTGGGCGCGCTGGATTGTCGGCATTGCAACCTTGCTCATGCTGGTGGCGATTATCAGCGGTGTGATTACCCATAAGAAAATTTTTAAGGATTTCTTTACTTTCCGTCCTGGCAAAGGTCAGCGCTCCTGGCTGGATGCCCATAATGCAACGGCGGTATTTGCCCTGCCGTTCCATATCATGATTACCTTTAGCGGTTTGTTACTGCTGCTGTTTACCCTGATGCCTTGGGGTGTCAGCCAGATTTATGAAAATCGAGGCGCATTTCTGCAAGATCAACGTAAGAGCTTGATTCAGGACAATAGCGTTCAGGCTGAATCCGGTGATAGTGACCAGCGTCGACCGCGTAGTGAGGGAGAGAATCGTGGTGAACGTGGTGATATGTCTGCACGGGGTGAAGCTCGCCGTTCGCGTGGCGATGCGTCACCTGCCCGCCCTGCGCCATTGGCAGACTTAGCGCCCATTCTTGCAGCAGCAGAAAAGCAATGGAAAAACAATCCGGTTGCTACAATTAACATCATCCAGCCAAATACCGCCAAAGCTGAAATTGAACTTCGTGCCTTAAATGGGGTCAGCGTAGCCTATCGTAATGTTTATCCGAGTCTGGCTTTCAATGGCGTGACGGGTGAATTAAAGCTGGATCAAACCACACTGAAAACACCTTCAGTTGCAAACGGTATTTATAACGTATTTACCACATTGCATGAAGCACGTGGCGTGGACTTGGCTCTACGCTGGTTATTGTTCATGTCTGGTGTGGTCGGCACATTCATGATTGCGACTGGTTTGATTCTGTGGTGTGTCAAACGCGCACCACAACAACAAAAGCAAGGCTATAAATCTTTTGGTTATCGTCTTGTGGAAGTGACTAATATCGCGGCAATTATCGGTTTACCGATTGCCTGTGCTGCCTACTTTTATGCCAACCGTTTTATTCCGGCAGACATGGACATGCGTTTGAACTGGGAAATTCGCAGCTTCTTTATCGCGTGGTTGCTGACCTTAGTTTATGCCATGATTCGTAGCAATCGTCAGGCCTGGCTAGAGCTGCTCCTGCTTGCAACAGCAGCATTTGCCCTACTCCCAATTGTAAACTTCCTGACCGGCGGTCAGGCAATCTGGAACAGCATCATGCATGGTCAGTGGATGATTGCTTCTTTTGATCTGGCGATGTGGGCGCTTGCAATCCTATTCTGGTTTGCATTCAAGAAAGTGAAAAACCATAAAGGCTTGCCGCCTAAAAAATCTAAAGTGATGCTCAAGGAGAATCAGGCATGATGTTCTTCTTATTGATTTGGGCTTTGACTTCTCTCGGTATGTTTGCACTTGCCGCGTCGATGTCCAAACATCAGAAACAGATCTTTGCTAAAGAGCTAGATGCTCCCAAAACCAAAATAGCCAGCATTCTTGGCTGGGTGATATTAACGATTGCGCTCATCCTGTGCCTGTTCGCAGGTACAATCAGTAACATGATCAGTTATTGGCTGGGCAGTTTAACTTTTGCAGCATTGGTCGTTGGTTTAAGCCTGAGCTATCTGGAAAGTAAAATTAAAGTAATCGCCTCAATCTGTGTGGTAATCGCCGTGATTTCAGCAATCATTTGCTTGGTCTAAAATTCTAATTTACCCCCTCATACTTGAAAAGCTGATCTTCGGATTGGCTTTTTTAATTTAAACCTTTAGTCTACGCATAATATTTTTGAGATGTTGATATGACCCAGCGTGTTTCTCCCTCTGCTGCCCTGACCAATCTTGCCTTAGCAGGCAATGCTGAAGCGCAATTTGAATTGGCTGAACTGTATATGCAAAGCGAGCATGATGATGACATCATTCTGGCTGAAGAATGGGCATTGAAAGCTGCCAACGGCGGACTGGTTGATGCGATGTACTGGTTAGGTGAAGGTTATACCGTTTATGCCAAAGAACTGACTGAAGAAGATCCGGAAGAATCTAAAGCTCACTTTGAGTTAGCCTATTACTGGTTAAGTAAGGCCAATATCGAGAAGCACCCTGCTGCGACTTTAGAGCTGGCCGGTTTTTACCGTCGCGGTGATGTAATTGAAAAAGACGTGGAAAAATCGATTGCTTTGGTCAAACAAGCCGCGGAACTTGGCGAAGTTCAAGCAATGCGCGATCTTGCATTTATTTATGCCAATGGTTTAGGCGTAGATGGCGATGAAGAACAGGCTGAGTTCTGGACTAATAAAGCAAATGCTGCTGAAGCTAAATAAGTAAGAAAAGCCCGTCAGATGATGGGCTTCTTATTTAAGAATTATTCCAACATCCTGAACTTTGGCTGTCAAAAAATTCTACTTCGATATTTGGAGCTACTTTTTCATTTTTTATAAGCCTATAAATTCGATGGCACTCTTCCTGATTATTTTGAAATATAGAAATAGCCACCTTACCTGATTGGTTGTTCTTAAATATCTGCTTTACCAAATGTGATTCCTGCTTGCCTAAGCTCCAGCCATAAATGACTAAATTAGCTTTTTGAGTTATTAAATCTGGTAGAACTTCATAGAAAATAGTACTCAAATAGGGACTACTTTTTATAGATTCAAGCTTTTTAGTTCCCGTACCCTCGGCAACAAATAAAGGAATTTTATTATCTTCCCATTGTGAAGTAATAACTTCTAACAAACCCTCAAAATCCCCTCTTTGAACTTTAGTTTCGGTATTTTTTGTATCTCTGAAAATAGATAAATTACCATGTTGATAAAGACTCAAAGTTACTTCTTTTTCCTTACGAATAGGATTTCTCAAATCTTGCCAATTATTTCTAAATAGCCCGCTACCTTGAAAACAATCTTTAAATCTATGTCCATCTTCATTTCTATTTCCATACATTAAAATCCAATACAGGATTAAATCGTAATTAAGGGAGACTACTGTTCTAAATTGTTTTGTAAATTGATATAGCTGAGGTAATTGATTCGCGATATCAGAATGTTCACAATGAACTTCCTTCACCACTTTAATAAGAGCTTCTTTTATATTTTCGTAAGCTGAATCAATTTTTTGATCAATTATTCCCAAATGCTTATTTACTAACTTCGCATGCCAAACCAATCGTAAAATTAATTCAAAATCAGATGTATCAAACTCAATAAAAAGTTTAGATATATCCTCATTAAAAAGTCTTAATTTTTCAGCCTCTTCTTTTAAAGAATCAAAACGAAATTTTTGATGCAAAGCAACACTCGCCCCATTACCAATAATTAAATTGCCATTCTCATAATCATCCTTAATTTCAGCCCAGTCTTTGATTGCATACTCAAAACCATCATTCATAGTTTATTCTCAAAATTTTCTTATTAGTCAGATAATAATCAATTTAAGATTGGAACAAAATCAATTTCCAAGTACAATACTGCGCTAGTCGAGGGATGCTGCGACGTTTTACAGGCACTAAATGTAAAATCGCTAGGCTCGACCATCGGTCAGACATTCGTTCTGATCAACAACGGCATCCGCGAACAGAACGATCCAATCTATTTTTTCCTAGGAGATCCTGATGAACGCGGTTACTGCTTCATTTACAGATTACAAAGTTGCTGATATTTCACTTGCTGATTACGGCCGTAAAGAAATTAAACTTGCAGAAGCTGAAATGCCAGCCCTAATGGGTCTGCGTAAACGCTACTCGGCAGCAAAACCACTGGCAGGCGCAAAAATTCTCGGCTGTATCCACATGACTATTCAAACCGCTGTTCTTATTGAAACACTGGTTGAATTGGGCGCCGAAGTTCGCTGGACTTCATGTAACATCTTCTCGACTCAAGATCATGCTGCTGCTGCAATCGCTGCTGCGGGTATTCCTGTGTTTGCCTGGAAAGGCGAAACTGAAGAAGAATACATGTGGTGTCTTGAACAACAAATCAATGTAAATGGCACGCCTTGGGATGCCAACATGATTCTTGACGATGGCGGTGATTTAACGCTACTTGTTCATGAAAAATACCCAGAAGTGATTGCTAAAATCCACGGTGTCACTGAAGAAACAACGACAGGTGTTCAACGTCTGTATGAAATGCTTCGTGATGGCACTTTAAAAGTTCCTGCAATCAACGTAAATGATTCAGTAACCAAGTCTAAAAACGACAACAAATACGGTTGCCGTCACTCACTAAATGATGCAATCAAACGTGGTACAGATATGCTTTTATCTGGCCGTCGTGCGCTGGTAATCGGTTACGGTGACGTAGGTAAAGGTTCTGCTCAATCCCTTCGTCAAGAAGGCATGATTGTACGCGTAACTGAAGTTGATCCAATTTGTGCAATGCAAGCATGCATGGACGGTTACGAAGTTGTATCTCCATACAAAAATGGCGTACAAACTGGCAAGAAAGAAGACGTGAATCTTGATCTTCTTCAAAACACTGACCTGATCGTGACTACAACGGGTAACTACCACGTGTGTGACTCAGCAATGCTTGATTCATTAAAAGCAGGCGCTGTTGTATGTAACATCGGTCATTTCGATACTGAAATTGATACAGCTTACCTACGTGGCTACAAGTGGGTTGAAGTGAAACCTCAAGTACACCAAGTGTATCGTTCAGAAAATGAAAATGATTACCTGATCCTTCTTTCTGAAGGTCGTTTGGTAAACCTTGGTAATGCGACTGGTCACCCATCACGTATTATGGATGGTTCATTTGCCAACCAGGTATTGGGTCAAATGCATTTATTCGCTGAGAAATTTGCTGATCTTCCAGAATCTGAAAAAGCTGCGCAAATTCGTGTAGAGCTTCTTCCTAAGAAATTAGACGAAGAAGTCGCTGCTGCAATGGTTGCAGGTTTTGGTGGTGTTCTGACTCAATTAACTCAAGAGCAAGCGGATTACTTAGGCGTTGCTGTTGAAGGTCCGTTTAAATCTGAGACTTATAAATACTAATTGCCCTCACCCTATCCCTCTCCTGAGCGAAATTTAAGCACAGCTTTGAAGTTCAGCGCAAGAGAGGGTGAATCTCTCAAGCCATTTACATGACAAGCTTAAGTTTGGTATGTAAAGAATTTGAGTCAAAACCCTGCATAATTCAGTAATGAATACTCCTCTCCTGAGCGAAATTTAAGCACTGCTTTAAAGTGAAGCGCAAGAGAGGACAGGGAGAGGGTGAAAATTAAAACAGTATTTATAAAAAAAAAGGATTTCAACATGTCTAAGCAAATTCCAATTTCATTTGAATTCTTCCCGACCAAAACTGATGTAGGTGCGGAAAAACTCAAAGTGGTTCATCAAGAACTACAATTGCTCAATCCAGAATTCTTCTCTGTGACCTATGGTGCAGGCGGTTCAACTCGTGAACGCACCCTGTCTACCATCAACGATTTTAATGGCAAAGGTGCACCGGTTGCCCCTCACCTGTCATGTATCGGCGATGATAAAGCGCGTATTGCAGAACTGCTTGATCTGTACAAATCACAAGGCATTGACCGTATTGTTGCCCTCCGCGGTGACTTGCCATCAGGTCAGGTTGGTTTGGGTGAATTACCCTATGCCGCTGATCTGGTTCGCTTTATCCGTGAATATTCAGGCGATCATTTCAAGATTGAAGTCGCAGCTTATCCGGAAATGCATCCTCAGGCAGAAAGCTTTGATCAAGACATCCAGCACTTTGTTGAAAAAGTACAAGCTGGTGCCAATGCAGCATTAACCCAGTTTTTCTTCAATCCAGATGCTTATTTCTACTTTGTAGAGCGCATCCAGAAAGCCGGAATTGATATTCCTGTGGCGCCGGGCATTATGCCAATCACTAATGCCAGCAACCTGATCCGCTTTGCGGACGGTACCGGTGCCGAGATTCCACGCTGGATTCGCAAGCAACTGGCAACCTATGGTGATGATACTGCCAGCATCAAAGCCTTTGGCCACGAAGTTGTGGTTAAATTCTGTGAGCGTCTACTTGCAGGTGGCGCACCAAGCTTGCACTTCTACACCATGAACACCACTGATCCTACACGCCAACTTGTAAAAGACTTAGGTCTAGCATAAGTTTTTAGGCTGCATTGATCTCACCCATTTTCTCCCTTTGAGAGAAACACAAAGAGGGTGTAAATGCAATGCAGTCTTGTTTTGTTCCATCTGAGAGTAATCCTTACATGCCACGTTTTTTTATTGAAGCAGACTTAAATGTTGATACTACGGTTGAGTTAACGGAAACCGTTTTTCATCATTGGGTAAAGGTATTACGCGCTCAAGCGGACGAAGCCGCGACCCTGTTCAATGGACAGGGTGGCGAATATGAAGTGACCTTAACTGAGGTTGCTAAAAAATCAGCCACAGTATCGGTCAATGCATTTAATCCCGCCAATCGCACACCCAAGTTCCAGGCCTTGCTCGGTCAGGTGATGAGCAAAGGCGACCGCATGGATTATGCGATTCAAAAAGCTGTGGAATTGGGCGTTTCCGAAATTCAGCTGCTGACTTCGGATCGTTGTGAAATGCGCTTGAAGTATGATCGTGACCAGAAAAAACTGGATCACTGGCAAGGGATCGCGATTGCAGCATGTGAACAGTGTGGACTGAATATTGTGCCTAAAATTTTAGCACCAATATCACTTGAAAAATGGTTGGAAACCGAGCTACCCAAGACCAAACTGGTTTTGGCGCCCAATAAAGATGAAACAGATGTACTGGCAGATGCGACCCTGGATATTGCCCTGCTGATTGGCCCTGAAGGCGGTCTCAGTGAGGCAGAAATTACAGCAGCAAATGCAAAAGGTTTTCTAAACTGGTGTATTGGTGAACGCGTACTACGTACCGAAACAGCTCCTGTCGTGGCCCTTTCAATTTTGAACTATAATCTCTAGTTCATCAGGCCAGTAAAAATTTGTCTTTAATTTTGTTGATTTTTATTCCTAAGACCTCTAATCTCGACGAAAGAATAATAACTATTGATGAGTTAATTTTACACATTTCCTGGAGTTTTTTTATAAGAACAATACATAGGGAAAAACGTTTAGGATGAATACAGGCATTGAATCACATGGTTGATAAGCAAGACGACTATATCCAGCAGCATTTGCATCATGCTCAGATTGCGAACACACTTCGCCATAGTCGCTATTTTTTAATCAGTATAATGGTGATTTGCCTTTATATTTTTTGTATTTATCACCTTCAATATCGTCCTTCCAATACCTATTTTAATACCTGGTTTATTCTGACCGAGCTACTGGTCAGTATATGCTGGTTGGTGAGCACACTTTATTTTAAGCCTGAACAATATGATTTGAAAGGCGCACATCGCTGGTTACAGATTCAGAGTCTTGCCGTCGGGAGCTGTATTGCTGTCGGTATTTATACAATTTATTACTATTTGCCGCAGGCCAATCCTGCATTCGAAGATATTGAAGCACTGACCTTGTCTGCTCTGCTCCTGATTGTGACTCAGGCATTTGGCTTGACTTATCTGACCCAAAAACTCAGTTATTTCTGCCTGGTATTTTTACCTTCTTTATTCCCTTTTTTATTGTCGCAAATTTATCATGTCAGCCTTTCCAATCCCTTCTTCGGTCTGGCCTTAAATTTTGCGGTGATTGTCATTCTGCTGTGTGCCAATAGTAGTTATCGTATTCATCGCCGGACATCGCGCTTGTATGCAGAAAACAGTCTGCTGGTTAAAAATGCCGAACAGCAAGTGGCCTGGACTGATGAGCTGTGCCAGCAACTGCAAACTGAAGTCAATAAATCCAAAGATATTGAATTACAATTACAGCTCAACAATCAATTACTGGAACAAAAAGTACGGGAACGTACCTATAATATTGAACAGATTAATCATCATTTGAAAAATCAGCAACAGAACCTGGATCTTGCCCATGAGATTGCCGGCATTCGCCCATGGGACTGGAATATCAAAGACCGTCTCATTACATTAACCAATCATAAAGATGAAAAAATTCTGCGTGATTCCAAAGATCATCATCTGCAATTAGAGCATCTGATTCACCCTGATGATCTGGACTATTTTAAGCGCAACATGAAACAGCATTTACGTGGCCAGATTGAGCGTTATGATGCCACTTACCGGATTCTGCTCAGTGATGGCAGCTGGAACTGGGTGCATGATATTGGCCGCGTGATTAGCCGTGATCCTAAAAATAACAAACCTTTGCGAATGGTAGGTATTCGTCGTGATATTCAGCAGGAACGTATTTCTCAAGAACGTTTAAAACTGGTTGCCAGTGTACTGGAACAGGCCGCGGAAGGGATTTTTATTCTCAATCCTGAACTGTATTATATTGATGTCAATCCTCACTATGAATACCTGAGTGGCTTTGAGCGTGAGCAGATCATCGGTAAGTCTTTATTCGATCTTGTTGCACAAAATAAAGCTGAACAGCGCAGTAACCATGCCAGTATTATCAAACAGCTTCAAAAGATTGGCTCCTATGATGGCGAGGTATACGCCAAATTCATGTCGGGCAAACAATCCGCCTTATGGTTACACATCAATGCCGTCACCGATGATGAAGGCCGGATTACCCATTATGTCGGGATTGTCTCGGATCTGACCGAACGCAAATTACAGGAACAGCGCCTGTCTTATCTGGAAAATTATGACCCACTGACCGATTTACCGAATCGTTTCTATTATAACTATCAGCTGCATCAATATCTGGTCTCGCAAAAAGACTCCATTCAGCAGATGGCCGTGATTCGCCTGAATATCGATCGCTTCCGTCCATTAAATGAATATCTATCCAATAATGGCGGGGACGAACTTTTACGTCAGGTCGCGCAGCGCCTGCGCATGAATAATGCAGAAGCCTTGTTTGTGGCACATCTGAATGGTGATGATTTTGCAATTATCTATGAGATTTCACATATTCGCCCTTCAGTACAGCGACACTGTGAACGCATCGCTCAGGCATTTACCACTCCATTTAATATTTACGGTCAGGATTATGTGATCACGCTTTCCATGGGCGTGGCATTTTATCCAGATCATGGTCGTCAACTCGATTATTTAAACAACTGTGCCGAACAGGCCCTGAACGAAGCTAAAAATCTGGGGGGCAATACCATTCACTTTTATTCTAATCAAAGTGATGGCCTACAAGAAACGGGGATTTTTCTGGAACGGGATTTGCGTAAAGCCATCCAGAATAATGAGCTGATTGTTTATTATCAGCCAAAAATTAATTTCAGTGATCAGCGCATTTATGGCTTTGAAGCCTTGATTCGCTGGAATCATCCCGAAAAAGGCATTATTCCACCCGGCTTGTTTATCCCTTTAGCCGAACAGACCAGCCTGATTTCAGATATTGGCCGTCTGGTCATCCAGCAGACAGCCAAACAGATTCGCCAATGGAACAATCTGGGCTTTAATCATATTTGTGTATCAGTCAACGTCGTGGCGCAGCAATTGCGCCGCGGTCAGTTACTCGATGATCTGGATCAGGCCATTGCCGATAACCAGGTTTCAGGTGCCAGTCTGGAACTGGAAATTACCGAATCTTCTTTAATTGAAAATTCGGAAGCAGTCAAAAACCTGCTGAATGAAATCAAACAGCGACAGATCCATATTGCTCTGGATGATTTTGGCACGGGGTATTCATCCCTGTCCTATCTTGCTGATTTCCCGATTGATACCCTAAAAATTGACCGCAGTTTTGTGTCCAAGATTGGTAAAAACAAACAGGAAGCCATTGTCAGTGCCATGGTGGCGATGGGTAAAGCCATGGGCATGACCGTAGTGGCAGAAGGCATCGAGACTGAAGAGCAGTTAGCATATCTGCGTGATTTAGACTGTGATATCGCTCAAGGATATTTATTCTCCAAACCGCTGCCAGAAGAGGAAGCCACTGCGTATTTGACACAAAATATGACCAATGATTCTTATACTTATCAAGTCTAAGTTTATACCCTCTCCCAATAAGATTGTTGGAAAAACGGCCGTCTTTGGCTGTGCGAACTGGCGAACAAATGGTATATTCGGGGACATAAATAAATTTTTTACCCGCTGACCGGGTAATCTTTACAACGATCGAGAGACTGATGGACGAACAATCTTTAAAGCAACAGGCCCTTTACTATCACGAGTTTCCTACCCCGGGGAAAATCAGCGTTACACCAAGCAAACAATTGGTCAACCAACGTGACTTAGCCCTTGCTTACTCGCCTGGCGTAGCTGCACCATGTCTTGAGATTGAACGCGATCCTTCAACTGCTGCATTGTATACCGCACGCGGTAATCTGGTCGCTGTAGTGACCAACGGTACTGCGGTGCTGGGCCTGGGTAATATTGGTCCTCTGGCTTCTAAGCCAGTCATGGAAGGCAAAGGCGTATTATTTAAAAAATTCGCCGGTGTTGATGTATTCGATATCGAAATCGCTGAAAATGATCCAGATAAAATTGTAGATATTATCGCATCCTTAGAGCCGACTTTTGGCGGGATTAACCTTGAAGATATCAAGGCGCCAGAATGCTTCTACATCGAGCAAAAACTGCGTGAACGCATGAATATTCCGGTATTCCATGATGATCAGCACGGTACTTCAATTATTGTTGGTTCTGCGTTACTGAATGCCCTGCAAATTAATGGCAAAAAAATTGACGAAATCAAGATTGTGGCATCAGGTGCGGGTGCTGCAGCGCTATCTTGCTTAAATCTGCTGTGTGCTTTGGGCGCTAAAAAAGAAAACATCATCGTTGCCGATTCACGTGGTCTGCTGACCACGCATCGTGAAGGTCTGGATGAATCTAAAAAAGCGTATGTACAGGACATTGAAGCCACTCAGCTTGGTGATGTGATCGCGGGTGCAGACATGTTCCTTGGTCTTTCTGCTGCCGGCATCCTGACCAAAGAAATGGTTAAGGTGATGGCCAAAGATCCGATCATTTTCGCACTGGCGAATCCGGATCCAGAAATTCTGCCTGAACATGCACACGAAGTTCGTAATGATGTGATCATGGCCACTGGCCGTTCTGACTATCCAAACCAGGTCAATAACGCACTTTGCTTCCCATACATCTTCCGTGGGGCATTAGACGTTGGTGCAACCACGATTAACGAAGAAATGAAAATTGCCTGTGTACATGCAATTGCGCGTATGGCACACGTCGAAGCGGATGCTGCAACTTATGGTGAGAAATCGGCATCATTTGGCCGTGAATACCTGATTCCGGGTCCACTGGATCAGCGCCTGATTCTTGAAATCGCACCTGCAGTGGCACAAGCAGCCATGGATTCGGGTGTAGCAACACGTCCAATTAAAGATTTCTCGCATTATCGTCAACGTTTGTCTGAGTTTGTCTATAACTCGGCATTCGTGATGAAACCGATCTTTGAACAGGCAAAATCGAATCCTAAGCGTATTGCCTATGCGGAAGGTGAAGACCTGCGTGTACTTCGCGCCGTTCAAATTGCAGTCGATGATGGTTTGGCGATCCCTATTTTGGTCGGTCGTCCAGCCGTGATTGAAGCCAATATCAAAAAATTGGGTCTACGTCTTGAAGATGGCGTGAATATCACGATTGTTGATCAGGAAAAGAATCCGGATTATGAGTTGTTTGCAGACGATTATTACCAGATCATGCAGCGTAAAGGCGTTACGCCTGAATATGCACAGCGTGAAGCGCGTCGTCGCTCTACCTTAATTGCATCGATGCTGGTCAAACATGGCATGGCAGATGGCATGCTCTGTGGTACTTATTCAAGCTACGACATTCATCTGGACTTCGTCAGCAACATCATTGGCAAAAAAGAAGGTCATAACACTTTCTTTACCCTAAATGCCTTGATGCTTGAAGATCGCAACCTGTTCATTGCCGACACCTATGTCAACACCAATCCAACGGCTGAACAGCTGGCGGAAATGACCATTCTGGCTGCTGAAGAAGTGCGCCGTTTTGGTATGACCCCACGTATTGCCCTGCTTTCTCACTCAAGTTTCGGTTCAGACCAGCATGATGCCAGCGCGCAAAAAATGCGTAAGGTATATGACATCCTGTCTGAAATCGCGCCTGAGCTAGAAGTTGAAGGTGAAATGCACGGTGATGCTGCACTGGATGAAAATATTCGCCAGTTTGCCTTCCCGAACTCACGTTTTAAAGGTTCTGCAAACTTACTGATCATGCCGAATCTGGATGCTGCCAACATTTCGTTTAACTTGTTGAAAGCAACTTCAGGCAACAACGTGACGATTGGCCCAATTCTGTTGGGTGCTGCGAAGCCGGTACATATCTTGACTCCGACTGCGACTACGCGTCGCGTGGTGAACATGACTGCACTTACCGTTGCAGAAATCCAGCAAGCGGAACAAGACGCACTTTAATCCAATGACAAGATAACGACGCATCCGCCTCGTTTCTTAACTTGAGAAAACCTCTATTCTGTAGCATGATGCTTGTAAGAATAGAGGTTTTTTCATGCAAGTTTATTTAGTAGGCGGTGCAGTTCGGGATCATTTGCTCGGACACCCCTATCACGAAAAAGATTATGTGGTCGTTGGTGCAACTCCGGCGCAAATGCTTGACTTAGGCTATCAGCCCGTAGGCAAAGATTTTCCTGTTTTCCTACACCCCAAAACAAAAGAAGAATATGCACTGGCCCGTACCGAACGTAAATCCGGCACCGGTTATCATGGTTTTGACTTTCATACCGATATCAGTGTGACCCTGGAACAGGATTTGATCCGTCGTGACCTGACCATTAATGCCATGGCGATGGATGATGCCGGTCAGATTTATGATCCTTATGGCGGTCAGCAAGATTTGAATAACCGGGTGCTGCGTCATGTTTCCGATGCTTTTGTCGAAGATCCATTACGGGTGCTGCGAATTGCCCGTTTTGCGGCCCGCTATACCAGTGCAGGTTTTCTGATTGCGGATGAAACTTTAGCACTCATGCAGCGCTTGACGGAATCCGGTGAATTGAATGCATTAACACCGGAGCGGGTCTGGAAAGAAACTTCACGTGCCTTAACAGAACGTCATGCTGATGTGTATTTTGAAGTATTGCGTCAATGTGGTGCTTTAAAAGTCTTATTTCCTGAGATAGATGCCTTATATGGTATTCCGCAACGCCCTGAATATCATCCGGAAATTGACTGCGGCATTCACACCATGATGTCCTTGCAGCAGGCGTGTCGTCAAAACTATAGCCTGGATGTACGTTTCGCCGTTTTAGTGCATGATTTGGGCAAAGCATTAACCCCGGTTGAAGAATTACCGCGGCATATCATGCATGAAGAACGTGGCATCAAGCCGGTCAATGATCTGTGTGATCGCTTAAAAGTACCGACCTATACCAAGCAACTGGCGTTGGCAGTATGTAAAGAGCATCTGAAATGTCATCAGGCATTTAATCTCAAACCCGGTACTTTATGGCGATTATTGCAGCGTCTGGACGTTTTACGTCGTCCCGAGCGTGTCGAAGCTTTTGTACAGGCTTGTGAATGTGATTCACGTGGCCGTTTAGGACTGGAAGATCGTGCCTATCCACAAGCGCAATATGTACTTGATGCCATGCAGATAGTACGTGCCATTAAAGCACAAGACCTGCCTGCCGATATTCAAGGCCCGGATATTGGCGAAATGCTGATTGAACGGCGTATTCAGGCACTGGGTGAACTTAAAGCTCAACAAACGGTATCTATTGAATAAAGACAAAGCACCCGAGGGTGCTTTTTTATTGCTTCAATCATTTAGTGCAGAGACCCAGCCCTCTAAAGAGCTTAAGGAAAATCAAATCCCGATCAGGAAATATCCGCCGGGAAACTAATCACTTGCTCCAGTTTCATCTGATTGGTCGCGATCATGAGCAAGCGGTCAATTCCCAAGGCAATCCCTGAACATTCCGGCATATTCGGTAAAGCCGCCAGTAAATACACATCAATAGGCATGACATGCAGCCCAAGTCTGGCCCGCTCTGCATTATCCGTCTCAAAGCGTGAGCGCAAAACTTCAGCATCAATCAGCTCATCATAGGCATTGGCCAATTCTAAACCTTCGATATACAACTCAAAACGTGCAGCGACCAGTTCCCCATCTTCATCGATTCGGGTTTTCGCCAGAGAGGCCATTTCAGGCGGAAAATCGGTCAGGAATACTGCGGTATCAAAACCGAGACTCGGCTCCACCATATGTGAAAATAACAGGTCGATATAGCCGAGCCGATCCTCACCCAAATCCAAATTTAGACCGACACGGCGACAGCAGTCTTTCAGTTCCTGCAAGGTCGCTTGCAATGGATTAATATCCAGACGATCCATAAAGGCATGTTTATAGCTCAAAATGGTTGGACGGATTTCAGCAAAACGTGCTTTAAGCGTCACATTAAGCAGATCGGCTACTTCGAACATCAAATCTTTTAAGCTAAAGCCCGGGCGATACCATTCCAGCATGGTAAATTCGCTATTGTGCTTACGCCCATGTTCATCATCACGGAAGACTTTACAAATCTGGTAAATAGGCCCGCTGCCACTGGCCAATAAACGCTTCATGGCAAATTCAGGTGAGGTCTGTAAATAATGCGTATGTGCTTTAGCCAGTACATGACGCTGCGCCTGTACTGAAGCCAAATGCACATCGGTCACACCGGCTTGAGATAAAATTGGTGTTTCGACTTCTAATACATCCCGCTCAGCAAAAAAATGACGGATTTGTGCATATAAGGTGGCACGTGCACGCATGGCATTCAAGTCACACGTCGGCTGATAAGTGCTATTCATGCTTTTGGCCCACCATGTGCAGCCCATTCACGACGCAGCGGATAGGTTTTTCTTAAATGATCAAAAGCCTGCTGATCCACTTTGCCATCCTTGACACAAGCACGCAGATTTTGATCATCACGGGCAATATCATAAATTTGCGTTAAATACTGCTTTAGCACCATTTTTAAATCCTGATTTTGGAAAAACTGCTTGCAGACCGGAAGCTGGGTTTCGAACTGTTTATGTGCTGCAAAAGCAAAATTTTGACAGAAAGCGTCATAGATCATTTGAGTACCACGCGCCTTGCCTTCCAGGCTATAACCGGCAATATGCGGCGTCACCAGCGTCAGCAGATCCAGAAGCTCTGCTGAAATAACCGGTTCGTGTTCAAAAACATCTAAAATCACGGTTCGTTGTGTCGCTTTAAGATCCTGGATCAGGGCGGCCTCTTCAATCACTGGCCCACGTGCAGAATTAATCAGAATTGCATCAGGCTGCATTTGCGCCAATGTAGCCGTATTGAATAAATGGTAAGTTGGATAAAGACCCGTTTGAGTTAAAGGGACATGAATCGAAATCGCATCTGCTTGCTGCAACAATTCATTAAATTCAACTTGATCAACCTGCGTTCTTTGAACCAAAGGATCATAGCCAATCACGCGCCAGCCCAAAAGTTTTGCCATATAAGCCAGACGGGTTCCAACATTACCCAAACCGACTATACCCAGGCTAAATGTTGCATTGGCATCTACTAACTCAGGACGTACATGCAGTAATGCGGTAATGACATATTCAGCCACAGCTTGTGCATTACAGCCGGCTGCATTGCTCCACTGAATCCCATGCTGTTCCAATGCAGCAATATCCAGATGATCTGTACCAATAGTGGCACTGCCTACAAACTTGATCGAACTATTCTGTAGCAGTGCTTCATTGACCTGAGTCACTGAGCGTACCAATAATGCATCCGCATCCTGAACATCCTGTGCCATTAAGCTACGGCCTGGACAATGACGAATGTCTGCAAATTCAGAAAAGAAATAATCGGTAAATGCCAGATTTTCATCTGCGACAATTTTCATAATGAGATCCATATGATGCTTGGGCATATGATAGCGCGTTGATGTCTCTGACTCTATATTTGGCACATGCGTCCATTTTTCAAGTTTTAAGCTATGAGCTGGTTATTGATGAATAAAGTATTGAATCATTGCTGCCTAAAAAGAAAAAACCCCAATCTTTCGACTGGGGTTTTTAGAATTTGGCGGAAGCGGTGAGATTCGAACTCACGGAGGACTCACACCCTCGTCGGTTTTCAAGACCGGTGCATTAAACCGCTCTGCCACGCTTCCTTGGCCGTCATCATATAAATAAATCGGATTTTTGGCAATAAAATTTAGCAAAACTTTTAGCAAAAGCTGTTCATTCAGTTAAAAATCAGTCGAAACAAAAGCTGAAATGTATTTTTATTTAAAGAAGTTAATACTTAAACGATGCCAAGAGGTATTTAATTCAAGATAAAGCAACGACATGAATCAGAATTAGCTTGATAATGAATATAAAAATAAAGGCATAAAAAAACCCAGTCAATTGACTGGGTTTTTAGAATTTGGCGGAAGCGGTGAGATTCGAACTCACGGAGGACTCACACCCTCGTCGGTTTTCAAGACCGGTGCATTAAACCGCTCTGCCACGCTTCCATGGCCGACATGATATAAACAAAAATCACGCTTGGCAAATATTTTCATGCTTTCACTGCATCAATTGCACAAAATAAAATCAATTCCATTAATTTGCTGAATTTTCTGGTTTTTCATAACGAATTGAATTGATGAACCAGCGTTTCTTTCCAGAAGGTGTCAGCACTTCAGCCTCATCATCTACCTGCTTGCCCAACAACGCACGTGCCATGGGCGAACTGATCGAGATATGCTGCGGATGATGATCATAAATTTCATCGACTCCAACAATACGTAAATTTTTCTGCTCGCCTTCTTCATTTTCAATCTCGACCCAAGCTCCAAAATAGACCTTGCCTTCCTGCTCTGGAGAAAAATCGATGATTTTTAGCTCTTCAAGACGCTTGCCTAGGTATCTGACCCGGCGGTCAATCTTACGCAAAATTTGCTTGTTATATTGGTAATCGGCATTTTCCGAACGGTCGCCGAGACTCGCTGCCCAGTTCACTTTTCTGGTGATTTCCGGCCGCTCTTCATGCCAGAGATTCTTAAGTTCTGCCACCAATTTATCGTGTCCACCACGGGTGATTAAGTTGGATTTCATACGTCGTGCTGATCAAATTTTCAGTGTATTAACTTACAAACAGCTTATTTTATTTACCATTTCAAAACAATGAAAAAATTCAAAAAAAAATCACATTATATTTCATTATCTTAAAATTATTTTTAATAATAATTTGTGTACAAAATTTGACAATCGTTTTTTAGATCATTAATATGCCACCTACTTCCGGAAATGCTTACTTTTTAATCTATGTAGTTTTTCTACATAATGATGCGTAAATCTCTTGTCATTTTGAATGACGTCATGACTGCCCAACCCTTATTGAATTTATCAAACTGTTAAAATTTCTGGCTATGTTGGCTGTGATTTTTAGGGCATAAATTACTTGTAGCGGAGACAACATGCACAGTAGTTCATCCACTGGGTCGAGGCTTTGCCTACGATCTGTAATTTCTTCTCTCCCTTTGAAAGCACTTGTACTGAGCACTGCATTTATTCCCTTTCACAGTATCAATGCAAGTAAGACCACACTTCAGTTTGATCATGTGGTCAATAGCAATAAGCTGACCGTGGTTGCAGTCGAAAATCCGACCACCGTATTTCAGGATGGACAACATCTGCATGGCTTCGGTTATGACCTGGTGCGCAACTATGCCAACAGTCTGAATGTGAAACTGGATTTTAAAATTGTCCCGAATAATGCCACTGCACTGCAATGGGTTGCTCAGGGCAAAGCCAATCTGGCCATGACCACCACCGATTTAGGTGAAATTGAAAATAAGCGCCTGACTTCATTCTCCGCCACCTGTGGTGATCAGTCTATTTTGGTGAGTAATGGCTTGAATACCAATTTAAATCTGGTATTTAAATCTGCCACAGATCCCTTGAGCCAGACTGCCAGTGCTTTTATCTGTAAAGGCAAACAAAGTGGTGCCATCAAGCAGCTTGCTTCATTTTATAATCAGAATGTGGTGAAAGAGGAATCTTGGACAGCCATTCAACGTGATTTGAGCAACCGGTTACCGATCTATAAAGCAAGCTTTAAACAGACAGCGCAGCAATATGATCTAGATTGGCATTTATTAGCTGCCATTGGTTATCAGGAATCTTATCTGAAACCGAACTCAGTCTCTCCGACAGGTGTTCGCGGTTTGATGATGCTGACCAATAGCACTGCTAAAGCAATGGGTGTGAGCAATCGTACCGATCCAGCCCAAAGCATTCAGGGTGGTGCCAAGTATTATGATCAAATGCTGAGCCGCTATGAGCATATTCCTTATCCAGATCGCAACTGGTTTGCACTGGTCGCTTATAATATGGGCCCAGGTGCAGTGAATCAGTTACAAAAACGCATTCAGTCACAAGGCAAGAATCCAAATAACTGGGTCAACCTCTATGCCTATCTGGATCAGAATAAAGCCAATAACGGCCGCTATCGTCAGGCAGTACAATATGTAACCCGTATTCGTGCTTATCTGGAACACATCAAGACCACACCACAATTGGTGAATATCTAAGGTCTGATGAGCTGGATTTTATTCTATCCGGCGATAAAAAAGCTTACCTCAAAGGTAAGCTTTTTTTGTGCTCATTTCAGCTGATGTTCAGCAAAATTAAGCTGTCGTATTTTCAAGTACTTTCTTGAATAGATCTTTTTGTTCCTGACTCGGTTTGGCAGTTTGAAGTGCCATCAATTGAGACATATCACCCTGTACTTTGATTTTACCGGTCATAAATGCCTGCATGGCTGCGGCCATATCAAACTCCAGAAAAACTTTACGTAACGTTTCGCCGTCCATATTCAAAGTCGTTTTGGCATTTGAAGACAAACCTTTTTTAATTGCTCCACCATCTAAAGATAGTTCAGTATTACCTGTAGTGTCCGCTACAACCAAATTAATCGCCAGGTTCGCCAAAGCTGGTGGCAAGTTTAAATCACCAGCTTGCGCAGTAAGTGTTTCTACAGTTGAAAACCAATCATCAGTTAAAAAAGCAGGCATGATCTTTCCTCAAATTATTTGTTCATTTGTGTCGACTATCCAGACGACATCATGTTGAAGCTATTATGCTCGTGCTTTGTTATATCATGATCATTAGCGCAAAGGCTAACGAATTTTGTACGCGTCGTTCAATTTTTGTAGTTCTATTTTTATTTGTTTTTCATACAGACATCAACCCGAAGGCTGATATCTGTGTGCTGAAATTATTCTGCGGCAAAGCCCAGATTGACCATATTAATCCGGCGTTTCTCGCCTTCCAGCGCTTCTTCAGTCGAACAGCTGTCTTTGAAGTCAAATTCGCGCTGGCTGTCCAGCACTTCAAAGTCAAACAATTCACGATCGACCAGCTGTGATGGCGAGACATTTTGCAATGCACCAAAAATACTGTGCAGACGTTTTGGATGTGCCTTATCCCAATCACGTAACATGTCATTGATAATTGCGCGCTGCAGGTTCGCCTGAGAGCCACATAAATTACATGGAATAATTGGAAATTGACGCATTTCTGCATATTTGATGATGTCTTTTTCTTCCACATAAGCCAGTGGACGAATCAGAATGTTCTTTTTGTCAGAAGACAACAGTTTTGGTGGCATGGCCTTCAAGCTGCCGCCATGGAACAGGTTCAGGAAGAAGGTCGCCAGAATATCATCACGGTGATGCCCCAGCGCAACCTTGGTCGCACCAATTTCCTGGGCAAAGCCATACAAAGAGCCACGGCGTAGACGCGAACAGACGGCGCAATAAGTCTTACCTTCCGGGGTCAACTTTTTGGTGATGCTGTAGGTGTCTTTTTCCAGAATGTAATACGGAATGTTATTTTCTTCTAAATAACGTGGTAATACATCTTCCGGGAAGCCTGGCTGTTTCTGATCCAGATTCACCGCCACGACATCAAAGTTGATCGGTGCGATACGCTTGAACTGCAACATGATATCTAACAGGGTGTAACTGTCTTTACCACCTGAAATACACACCATGACCTTATCGCCTTCTTCAATCATTTTGAAGTCACGAATGGCATGTCCGACCTGGCGACGCAGCTTCTTCAACAAACGATAGTAGGCTGAGCTTGTTGGCAGTTCAGGTTTGAAATTAAATCCTTGTTCGGACTCAACTGGCGAGTACATAGACGAGATTCACCCATAAATAAAAATACCGCGCAATTTTAGCCGATTCAGGCCCGCATCGCATCAAAAGAATTTATTTTCATGCAAATGTCATATTAGTTTCATTTTCATGTTTTATTTAGATTGATATATTGAACGTTTCAGTTCAATTAATCAGCAAGATGCCTAGTTTTTGGACTTTTCCACAGTTGTCCACAAAAGTTGTGGATAACTTTGTGGATTGAAACGCACTTGACAAGTTCTTCGTCTCAAAAGATAAGGCTTTTCTTTAAATTGATCACTTTTTAATCAATTTAATTATTAATAAAAATCAACTAGTTAAACCTGTCAACCCTAAGGTTTTAAATTAAATCATATTTTTTTTTCTAACTCTAAAATGTAAAAAATGGCTTGCACTTACAAACTCGTTTATAAATGCAGCGTACAAGTCTTTTCATTCCGTAATTTTTTGTTAAACTCATCATTAAATTTTTCTCGATTGTGTTTACCTAATATAAACAATGAAAATAAATTTGCGTGTTTTGGGGTGTCATGGGATCAGTGCTGTGCTATTGGCGAGTTGTTGCCAGTTGGTCTATGCCGGTCAAACCATTTATCAGTTGCGCGATAGCAATGGCAGCACCTTATTAACCAATAAGAAAAGTCGCTATAACCATCTTCAGGTTGAAAAGAAGACCTATTATCCAGACAGTAATATTCATAGTTATAGCAATTGGGGTTCCAGTGAAGCTTCGGTCTTGCCGAGCTATAGTAGAAATAAAAATGCTTATGATTCGATTATTCGCCAGGCAGCGCAAACCTATGGTGTCTCTGAAGGCCTGATCAAAGCCGTGATGCATACCGAGTCCGGTTTTAATGTACAGGCTCGCTCTCCAGTCGGTGCACAAGGCCTGATGCAACTCATGCCGGCGACAGCACGTCGTTTTAATGTCAGCAATGCCTATGACCCGCAGCAGAATATTATGGCCGGGGCCAAATATCTGGCCTGGTTATTGAAACGCTTTAATGGCAATACCACCTTGGCACTGGCAGGTTATAATGCCGGCGAAGGCAATGTGGCCAAATATAAGGGTGTGCCACCTTTTCGTGAAACTCAGGACTATGTCCGCCGTGTCAGCAGCCGTTATCAGAACTTGTACGCACAGGGACTGGGCAGCACCAGTGGTACATATACCGCTTCCTCTGATACTGGTCGTGTCATTGCCAGCTCTGCCAATTATTCAACTGAAACCACGACGGCATCCAATGTTCAGGCGGCAAAATATCAGCGTCAGATCATTGCACGAGCAGATGGTAGCTTCACTGATGCACCGATGGGTTCTTATGCCACTGCCAATGCGACAGCATCTGCAAAAATATATTTAAGTGAGTAATTTTGAAACAGCTTTGTTTTTAAAGACCTATCTTTCAATATGGACAAAAAACATACTGTCTTTTTGTAGCGAATTGCTATTTTTTTCTTGAAATCTTATCGATTTCACCTCATATTGATTTCAATGATTTACATTCAATAATCAGATTATTTTTCTGTAATAAGAGGATTTCTCAATGATGCGGATTGGTTTGTTCTTGCTAACCAACCTCGCGGTACTGGTTGTAGCTGGCATTATCTTGTCACTCTTCGGTGTCGGTAGTTACCATGGCGCAGGTGGCTTGAATCTAGGCAACCTGTTGGTCATCTGTTTCGTGTTCGGTATGGTTGGCTCAATGATTTCCCTGTTCATGTCTAAATGGATGGCGAAAAAGACCACGGGTACTGAACTGATTGACCCGAATGCACCTCGTAACCAAGCTGAAGCCTGGTTGCTCCATGAAGTTGCACAACTTTCTCAGCGTGCAGGCATTAAAATGCCGGAAGTGGGTATTTTCCCATCTTATCAATCCAATGCCTTTGCCACTGGCTGGAATAAAAACGATGCTTTAGTAGCCGTATCGACTGGTCTGCTTGAGCGTATGAACAAAGACGAGCTTCGTGCAGTATTGGCGCATGAGATTGGTCACGTCGCCAATGGTGATATGGTCACTCTGGCACTGATTCAGGGTGTTGTGAACGCCTTCGTCATGTTCTTCGCACGTGTCGCGGGTGATTTTATTGACCGTAACGTTTTTGGTCGTGAAGAAGGTGAAGCACCGGGTATTGCCTATTTTGTAATTACCATCGTACTGGATATCGTATTCGGTATTCTGGCGTCGTCGATTGTGATGTGGTTCTCCCGTCAGCGTGAGTATCGTGCCGATGAAGCAGGTGCGCGCTTGGCAGGTAAACAGGCTATGATTTCAGCATTATTGCGCTTACAGGCAGAGTCTGAAATGCCAGATGCCATGCCGAAAGAAATGAAAGCATTTGCGATTTCTGCGGGTAAAGAAGAAGGCTTTAGCCTTGCTGCCTTGTTCCAGACGCATCCAAGCATCGAACAACGTGTTGCTGCACTACAACAGCTTGATTGTGCTTAAGTAATACTATTCATTGATTGAAAAAAGCCTGCACTTGCAGGCTTTTTTATTGGATTCAATTATTCATTATTTATATAGGCCTTTATGCGCTAATCCACTGATACAACGCCATCGCACCCCACCCAATCGCAAAAACAAATAGAATCAGGAACAAGGCGCCTAAAATATCCGGGATATGAATCCAGATCCAGGCCACTACAGGATTGCGCCAAAATGCAGATTGCTGCTGTTTGCGTTCCAGGCTTTCATGCAAAAAAGGGTGTACCACATGTCGATCACTGTGAATCTGATATTCTTCACGAATATGAACATGCACCACATCAAGCGCCTTGCGACTGGGACGAATAAAAATATCAAAAATGGTGCCTGCCACCGGAATAAATCCAACCACCGCATCCATCACCGCCAGTTTCATGACCGGATTCAGCTTGGCACTCGGCACCCCAATCTGTTTGGCCTTATGAATGGCATAACAGGTCAATACAAAACCGGCGATATCTCCAGCGACCGGAATCGTACTCAGCGCAGCATCTGCCCCTACCCCTTGCTTGGTAAATGGAATACGTACCACTGAATCCATCATGTTGGCAAACTTGGCCAGATCACGTTCCAGACGAATGACCTCTTGTTGACTCAGTTTTGTTTTTTGTCCAGGCTCAGGCATATGTGATTCCAAAAATAGGGCTGACTTTCATCAGCATAAATTATTTTGAGACCGAAGTTGTAGCAATCTGTGAATTAAAACAATAATTTGGAAGCAACAAATAGATAAATAATCACACCGGTGGCATCACAAATAGAGGTCACCAAAGGTGCAGAGGCACTGGCCGGATCCATCTTAAACTTGTTCAGAATAAAAGGCAGACTCATGCCGATCAGGCAACCCATCAGCACAATGCCGAGCATACTGATCGCCAGAACCACAGCCACCATGATATCCCCTCGGACATAACCCAACACCGAGACAGCCAGTGCCATGGTGCCACCCAGACACAACGCCACCAAGGTTTCCCGGCTGAGCAGGCTAAACCAGTCTCTAAATTCTACATCACCGGTGGCCAAAGCACGCACCATCAAGGTCGCCGACTGCGAGCCGGCATTACCGCCACTGCCCACCAGCAATGGCAGGAAAAAAACCAGAACAATATGCGCGGCAATGGTCTCTTCATAATGTGCAATGCCAATGCCGGACAATAGACTGCCAAAGACCAGAATCACCAGCCAAGATACGCGCTTCTGGTACAATGTAAAAATAGGCGCAGTTTTTAAACTTAACTCAGTTAAGGGCTCAACCGCCCCTGACTTTAAAATATCCTCGGTGGTTTCGGCTTCCATGATGTCCATGGCATCATCATAAGTGACAATTCCAAGAATTTTTTTATGCTCATCGACAATCGGCAAAGCCATAAAATCATAATAGGTTAAAGTTTTTGCGACGTCTTCTTGGTCATCCCCAATCTTGGCGTAAATCACATCTCTTTGCATGATCTCGGCAATGCTGGTTTCAGGACTGGCCTGAATCATCTGCCTTAAAGAGACTACCCCGATCAGCTGGTCCTGCTCATCAACAATATAAATCAGATACAGGGTTTCCTGATCTGCGGCCACCACACGCAACATTTGGATAGCGTCATGAATCGACAGATCCTGATGCAAAGAAACAAAACTGGAGCTCATCAGCGCACCAGCAGTCCCTTCAGGATAAATCGCCAGATCTTTTAGGGTTTGCCGACTCGCTTCGGACAATTTTGCCATGAGCTGCTGCTGCAGCTGTGGAGAACATCGTTTATAAACATCGACAAAGTTGTCCGAATCGAGCGCATTTAAAATCGCAATAATCTGTGCGACCGGTAATTGCTCAGCCAGACTGACTTGTTGGCTGAGTGGCATAAACTCGAATACCCGGCTCGGTTCTTTGAGTTCCTGAAAAATCCGGATCTGTTCTTCTAACTTCAAACCTTTTAAAATACTGGCCTGATCGGCGACATTCAGCTCATTTAATAAGCCAATCGCCATAGCATGGTGTTCAGAACGGATCTGTTGTTGAATATGCTGTATTTTTTCTGAAATTTTCGGCATAGGCAGTCCATGGTTATAAGCGCAAAGGCGTGGATTTTAGCATCATCCTCCGAACATTACCCCTGCTCTCAGTGCATCTAAATCATCACAGCCGGATTGAGTCAGGCTATGAATTGTTTTTCTGAGCGCACGATCATGAATCAACCGGTTCTTTTTTAGCCATTAAATTTCGAATCATCACATACATAAAGGGAATAAAAATTAGCACCAGCACGGTTCCGAAAATTACGCCGCCGAATACACTGACACCAATTTCCTGACGGCTTACCGCGCCTGCTCCCGTGGCAAAAACCAAAGGTAAAATTCCGGCGCCAAAAGCCAAGGAAGTCATCAGGATCGGACGCAGACGCAGGGAAGCACCTTCCAATGCTGCCTCCACCACCGATTTTCCCTGTTGCTGTGCCAGCGAAGCAAATTCCACAATCAGAATGGCATTCTTACAGGACAAGCCAATGGTGGTCAGCAAGGCAATCTGGAAATAGATATCATTCGGGAAGCCAGCCAAATAACTGAAAATAATATTGCCGCCAATACCAAGAGGAATTGCTGACATTACCGCCGTTGGAATACTCCAGCTTTCATACAATGCGGCCAGACACAGGAAAATAAAACCTATCGAAATCAGATACAGCCAGATGGCCTGATTATTGGACTGTTTTTCTTCAAAGGATAAACCGCTCCAGACCACATCTACACCGTCCTGTTCAGCAATCAGCGCCTCTACATCCTGCATGGCCTGACCGGAGCTGCTGCCTTGAGCCCGATCTGCTTCCATCTGTAGTGCGGTATAGCCCATGAAACGGTTGACCACTTCCGGACCACCACTCCAGTCCACTTGCGAGAAGTTACTAAAAGGCACCATTTGATTCTGGTCATTGCGGACATGCCATTGTGCCAGATCTTCCGGCTTGGAACGAAATTCGGCATCGCCCTGCATGATCACCCGTTTAATCCGGCCGCGATCAATAAAGTCATTGATATAACTGCCACCCCAAGCGCTAGATAAGGTGCTGTTAATTGCCGTTTGGGTCAGACCATTGGCCATGGCCTGTTTTTGGTCAATATTGACGCGTAGTTCGGCTTTTTCAGGATTAGAACGTTTACCCAGATTTTCAAAGCTTGCATAATTGCCAGCCTGAGCTTCCAGTGCCTGAAATTGCTGTTCCAGATACTGCCGGCCATTACCATTGATATCCCGAATCCAGAAATCCAGACCATCGGTTTGTCCCAGACCATTGACTGACGCTGGCATGGATACATTGATTTGTGCATTAGGGTTACTTTGAAAATGCTTCAAAGCCCGTTCACGAATCGCGGATGCGGTATTGTCCTGACCGGAACGTTCATTCCAGTGTTTTAATGCCACAAAACCGGTGGCCAGATTCTGGCCAGTTCCCGAGAAATTGCGGCCATAACGAATCATCACCAGACTGACATTGGCCTGTTCCTGATCCAGAAAATATTTACGAACCTCTTCTCCGACCTGAATGGTATTTTTCATCGGAGCACCTTCCTGCACTTTGATTTGCAGGCTTAAAATCCCCTGATCTTCACTCGGCAAAAAACTGGTTGGCAAAGCACGGTAAAACAGTGCAAAGACACAGATCAAGCCGGCAAAAAGCAGTAAACAAATGACCTGATGCTGAATCGTGACTTTGGAAAGATGCAGATAACGATACTTTAAATGATCCAGCTTCTGGTTAAACCATGCCGCCCATTTTGCCGGTTTTGGATTCGGTTTCAGAATGAGTGCACACAGTGCTGGGGTTAGAATCAAGGCCACCAATAAGGATAAGGACATGGCCGCGACCAAAGTGATGGAGAACTGTCGGTAGATCACCCCGGTAGAACCGCCAAAGAACGCCATCGGAATAAATACAGCAGTTAGAACTAAGGTAATTCCGACCAATGCCCCACTAATTTCCTGCATGGACTCTAACGCCGCCTCTTTGGCAGACAAATGCTGTTCATGCATCAGCCGTTCCACGTTTTCTACCACCACAATCGCATCATCAACCAATAGACCAATGGCCAGAACCAAAGCGAATAAAGTTAAGGTATTGATACTCATGCCCAGTGCATAAAGCACCGCCATGGTTCCCAAAATCACCACCGGCACCGTTACGGTAGGAATCAAAGTAGCACGCCAGTTCTGCAAGAAAATGAACATCACCATGATAACCAGAATGATCGCTTCGATCAGGGTTTTGACCACCTCTTTAATCGACTCTTGTACAAAGGGTGTATTGTCTCGTGGGTAGGCAATTTTATAGCCTTCGGGTAATTGCTGGGAAATACGGGCAACTTCAGCTTTAATCAAGTTTGAGGTGGCAATGGCATTGGCACCTGAGGCCAGAGAAATTCCAAGACCTGCCGAAGGATAACCATTATTGGTGCTATAAGACTGATAACTTTCAGCACCAAGTTCGACCCGTGCAATATCTTTTAAATAAATAAAACTACCGGCACGATCCGATTTGACAATAATATTCTGGAATTCTTCAACGGTTTTTAGACGGGAACCCGAGGTGACTTTAGCATTCAGGTATTGTTCATCCACTGCCGGCAAATCCCCAATCGCGCCCGCAGCCACCTGAGTATTCTGAGCTTCAATGGCGGCACGAACATCGCTTGGCATCAGCTTATACTGTTTGAGTTTTCCTGGATCCAGCCAGATCCGCATCGCATATTGAGAACCAAAAACATCGACTTCACCAATGCCTTCAATCCGGGAAATGTCCTGCTCCAGATGTGTCATCAAGTAATCAGAAAGTTCAATATTGTTACTGCGGCCGGACTCATCATACAGGCTGATCACCATATGGGTATCGCCGAGAGATTTAAACACGTTAACGCCCTGGCGTTGGACATCTTCCGGTAAACGGTTCAATACCCCATTAATCGCATTTTGTACCTGAACCTGTGCTGTATCGGGGTCGGTACCATTTTCAAAGCTGATGCTGACCCGGCTGCGCCCTGAAGAATCACTACTCGAACTAAAATACAGTAAATGGTCAATCCCTTTAATCTGCTGCTCCAGCACCTGGGTCACGCTTTCTTCCACAGTTTCCGCAGAAGCGCCACTATAGGTTGCTGCCACCGTTATCCGTGGCGGGGCAATATCCGGATAACGTTCCACTGGCAGGTTCATCACTGCGAACAGGCCAATCGCCATCACGACAATCGCCAATACCCCAGCAAAGATCGGGCGGTGGATAAAAAATTTAGACAGCATAAGTCCGAGTCACTTTTTAATTAAATAGGGATGAATTTAGACCAAATACGAGCAAGCTATATCTAAGTATTCAGTGACATAGCAGTAAAATGCAAGAATTAAACACATAATAACTGTGATAAAAACCAATCATGGAGAAATTATGGATGATCTTACTTGAATACTTTCTTGAGGTTGCCATTTCCTATTTATTAATAGCATTTTTCCAAATAAAAAACCCTGCAGATGCAGGGTTTTTTGGTGAATCAATTCAGCAGATTAAGCACTGAACTGGTTCATTGTGTTTTTAGCGTCATCACCAGCTTTCAATGCATTGTCACCAGCGAAGATTTCTTTGTGGTCATCACCGATGTCAGAACCAGCCATTGCCTGGTGTTTAACACATGCGATACCGCCGCGGATTTCTTTACGTTGTACGCCAGCAACATAAGCCAACATGCCTTCAGAACCGAAGTAACCTTGAGCAAGTTCATGCGTAGAAAGTGCAGCTGTGTGGTAAGTCGGAAGTGTGATCAAGTGATGGAACACACCCGCTTCACGCGCAGCATCTGCTTGGAAGGTACGAACTTTTTCGTCAGCTTCAGCAGCCAGTTCAGTTGCATCGTACTCAGCGCTCATTAACTTAGCACGGTCGTAAGCAGAAACGTCTTTACCTTCAGCAACCCAACGGTCATACGCTTGTTGACGGAAGTTAAGCGTCCAGTTGAATGAAGGTGAGTTGTTGTATACAAGTTTCGCATTTGGAACTGTTTCTTTCACACGGTTTACCATGTGAGCGATTTCAGCAACGTTTGGTGTCGCAGTTTCGATCCAAAGAAGATCCGCACCATTTTGCAAGCTGGTTACACAGTCAAGTACAACGCGGTCAATTTGCGTGCCTTCACGGAACTGGTACAAGCCAGAAGCAAGACGTTTAGGACGGTGAAGTTTGCCATCACGTTTGATCAGGATTTCATCTTCTTGTGCATCAGCGATATCAATTTCAGATGTTTCCAAGTAGCTGATATATTGAGAAGCGATGTCGCCTGGCTCTTTAACCACTGGGATTTTTTGAGTCAGGTCAGCGCCTTCAGAGTCAGTACGTGCAACGATGATACCGTCGTCAAGACCCATTTCAAGGAATGCATAGCGAAGTGCGTGGATTTTCGCGATGAAGTCTTCGTGTGGCACAGTTACTTTACCAGCTTGGTGACCACATTGTTTCGCGTCAGACACCTGGTTTTCGATTTGTAGTGCACATGCACCCGCTTCGATCATTTTCTTAGCTAAAAGATAAGTCGCTTCTTCGTTACCGAAACCCGCATCGATGTCCGCAATAATTGGCACAACGTGAGTCTGGAAGTTGTCGATTTGTGAAGTCAATTCAGCTGCTTTAGCTGTATCGCCTGCTTCTTGTGCTTTTTTAAGTGCACGGAACAAGTCGTTCAATTCTTTCGCGTCAGCTTGACGTAAGAATGTGTAGATTTCTTCGATCAATGCAGGAACAGAAGTTTTTTCGTGCATAGATTGGTCAGGAAGTGGACCAAATTCTGAACGAAGTGCTGCAACCATCCAACCAGAAAGGTAAATGTAGCGACGTTCAGTCGTACCGAAGTATTTTTTGTTCGCAATCATTTTTTGTTGTGCGATGAAACCATGCCAGCAACCTAATGATTGAGTGTATTTGCTAGAGTCTGCATCATAAGCAGCCATATCACGACGCATAATTGCCGCGGTATATTTCGCAATGTCTAAACCAGTTTTGAAACGGTTTTGGATTTGCATACGCGCAGCATCTTCAGGACTGATGTCTGCCCAAGTGTTACCGAATTTCGCTTTCAATTCGCGGATTGCATCAATCGCTGTTTGGTATGTAGTCATGATATTTTCCTGTAATAATATTAGGATTTTTCTGCAACGAACCGTTCAAATCACACCCTCAGTAACTTGTTTAGATTTTCGCCGGTCCGTTGGGATAGCTAAAGATTAGTGGGCTTATGAAAATTAATCCAATAGTCTGCAAGAATCTTCAGTATTTATTTAAAAAATGAGTAGATGAAAGTCTTAGTATAATCCTGTGATGTTAAAATAAGATATTGTTTTATTTTATATTTTACTAAAATAAAATTGATCGTTTTTCCTTCATACTGCTTAAAAATACTTCATTAGACTTAAGTCTGGGCTTGGCTCAAATCCACTTTTATTAAAAAATAATCATGATTTTGAATTATTTCTTAGGCTGAAGCATTTATCAAGATAGCACACTTTTCACGCAATTATTCACGCAATTACAGCTGTATTTTTAAAGTTTAAAGCTTGGCTATGGAGCTGTTGATCTGCATACATGAAAATACTGAATCTTTGCTTAGCCCGTGCTTCTACTCAGTCGAATAAAATCATTAATCATTCAGCTTAAACCTGCATAAATTCCCTAGATTTTATCTGCATTCTCATGGCTTTTTTTTCATCGGCGCTTTACACAAAGCCCGGCAGTTATGGCATAATCAGCATAATTTCTTGTATTTATTCTCGGTATTTCTTTTATGAATCTGGAGCGGGTCGATCTCAATCTATTAATTTATCTTGATGTACTTCTTCGCGAAAAAAATGTCACCCGTGCAGCCGAACAATTGGGCGTTACCCAGCCTGCCATGAGTAATATTTTACGCCGATTACGCAATTTATTTAATGATCCTCTCCTGATCCGTTCTTCTGAAGGCATGACACCAACAGAACGTGCACTTGAGTTACAGCCACGTATCCGCGATGCGCTGGCTGACTTGTCCATGATTCTGGAACCGCGTACCGAGTTCCGTCCTTATACGTCAAATCGTGTCTTCCGGATTATGACCTCGGATTATGCCGAAGCGACACTGGTTCCTCGGCTGGTCAAAGCCTTACGTTCAGAAGCACCGAACGTGGTCTTGGACTTTCTAACCCCGAGTGATGTGTCTTATCGCGACATGGAACAAGGCAAAGTTGATCTGGCGATTAACCGTTTTAATGAAATACCGCAAAGTTTTCATCAGGTTCTGGTCTGGCGTGACAGTTTTTCCTGTTTATTAAACAATAAACACCCGGCTGCAACCAACCTGAACTTAAAAAGCTATCTGGATGCACAGCATATCTGGGTCTCTAAAACCGGTATGGGTGTGGGCTTCGGGGTCAACCCGGAGAAACAGGCCGGTTTAGGCTGGATCGATCAGGCTTTGGAACGTATTGGCCAGAAACGTAAAATCTCGGTCTTTACCCGTCATTATCAAATGCCAGGTTTATTGGCCTCCAATGTCGATCTGGTGGCAACCCTGCCTTCACGGATCGCACGCCTGCAAGCCAAGAATCATAATTTAATTCTGAAAGATCCTCCATTTTATATTCCCGAATTTGAACTCAAAATGGCATGGTGCCCTCTATTGCATCATCACCCTGCACATCGCTGGTTACGTCAGCTGATTTTGTATGTTGCGCGTCAAATGATTGAGGAAGAAAATCGTGAATTCCTGAGCAATAATTCTCAATTTTCACACTATTAAACTCAAATTCTTCTAAATTCTTATTTTTTAAGATTATACTTTGAAGGCTTGAGAGGTAGTTTTTACACCTCAAGCCTTTTTTTGTGTTAAAAATATCCCAAGATACTATTCATCCACAGGTGGATTTGTGAGCCTCTTACAAAATATCGTGATTATCTTAATACTCATCGCGGGGGCCGGTTTTTTATCTTTAACAGAAATCGCCCTCGCAGGTGCCCGTAAAGTCAAACTGAAAATTCTGGCTGAATCGGGTGAACATCGCGCTCAAAAAGTTTTAGATCTACAAGAAAATTCTGCTGACTTCTTTGCAGCCTCTCAAATCGGTTTAAATGCAGTCGCCATTCTTGGCGGTATTTTAGGTGAAGGAGCCTTCCGTCCTTATATTTTTAATTTTGTTTCCCGCTTTTACCAGGGTCCGTGGGCTGAAAACATTAGCTTTGCACTTTCCTTCACTGTCGTCACTTCTTTATTTATTTTATTTGCAGACTTGATGCCGAAACGTCTGGCCATGATTGCGCCAGAAAAGATCGCAGTCTCGGTCATTGAACCCATTCAGATTTTCATTAAAGTCTGTAAGCCTTTGGCCTGGCTCATTAATGTTATTGCCAACATGCTGTTCCGTCTGTTTAAAGTGAATACCATTCGTGATGATAATATTACCTTTGATGATATTTCCGCAGTGATGGATGCAGGTGCACAAGCTGGCGTACTGCAAAAACAGGAACATCATTTCATTGAAAATGTATTCGAGCTGGAAGAGCGTAATGTACCTTCGAGTATGACTACCCGTGAGAATGTGGTGTTCTTTACCTTAAATGAACCAGAAGAAAGTATTCGGCAAAAGCTGGCGGAATATCCCTATTCCAAGTTTCTGGTGTGTAGCAATGACATCGACAGTGTGATTGGCTATGTCGATGCCAAAGATATTCTGGTGCGGATTCTGAATAACCAGTCGCTGCTACAGTTAAATGAAAATACCATCCGTAATGTCCTGACCATTCCGGATACTTTAACTTTATCGGAAGTTCTGGACCGTTTTCGCTCGACCAAGGAAAAATTTGCCGTCGTCATTAATGAATATGCGCTGGTGGTTGGGGTGATTACCCTCTCCGACATTATGATTACTGTAATGGGCGACTGGGTGACACCAATTGAAGCCGATCAGCAAATTATTAAGCGTGACAATAATTCCTGGTTGATTGAAGGCAGCACGCCAATTGAAGACATGAAACATGCGCTTGAAATCGACTCAATGCCAGATGAGGAAAATTACGAAACACTGGCTGGTTTTATGATGTTCAAGCTGCGTAAAATTCCGCGTCCCGCCGATACCGTCATTCATGCCGGTTATAAATTTGAAGTCGTCGATGTCGATCATTTCAAGATTGACCAGTTGCTGGTGACTCGGATCATTGAAATCAATCCATTAATTCAGGAAGAATCAGAATAATCTGATTCTTCTTCTATTTTAAAATAAAAATCATAAGGATAGAGTGATGTCCATTTCTGCGCTGTTGGCTTGTTTTAGTTTTTATTCAGGACTGTATTTAATCTATTTCTTTTTTGCTCAACAACAAAATCCGCTGTTCTTGTTTTTAGCGATCATTTTATTGATTTTTGCTTGCATCATTACCCCTTATGGTTACCAGCGTCACCGTGGCCATTATGACCGAACCATGAGTTGGGGACAGTATTTGGCCATACCTTTGATTTTATGGGGACGACTATTTATCGTTCCTATCAGTTTTATTTTAAGTTTGTTTTATTCAAACCAGTAAATTCAATCATAAAAAAGCACCTAACGGTGCTTTTTTACATCTATTGAGGTGCTTAGATCTTTGTTAACAATGCATCTAAAACAGCTTGATAGTGAATCTGGATATCATCTTCTAGAATCTTGTAAGCATTGTCGAACTGCACCATAGGCCAGCCTTCTTTCCAGAATGGGAAAATATTGTGCAGGTCATGGGTAACAATCGCGTCTTCACGCAGAATCGCTTGTGCAATCTGGGACAGCACTTGTGCCGTTTCAGCGCCATCAATCGCCATATAGTCGATTCCGCGCGCTTTTAAAATACGGACGCGGTCTTTTTTATAACGGATTTTTTTGATTTGTGCCGTATTCAGGCCCAAAGCCAAAGATACCGCTTCGACAAATTTGTCTTCAAATGACTGATTCAATGCCACTAACGCTTCTTTATGCGCTTCCTGACGACCAGCTTTACCACCCTGACGAATCACTTCTTTCGCCTCAGTATTTAGTTCATCCTTTTTCATGCTTTGCAGGATGTCTAAAATTTCGATGTCGCTTAACGCCTCAGGAGATTGATCAGTCATAAACTGTCCTTAAAAAAATAAATCTTGAATCGGCTATTTTCGCATAATTCGTGGCTAAAAAACTAAAATCTTCGTGATTAAAGTAATGATAAGCGCTGAAAATGGATTTGTCCTGTGATTCTGCGTCAAATCGACTATAGTGCCTGTGTCTATTTCTGAATCAATCTCTGGATGATGCCCACTACCCAAGTAACTTTGTTGCTGCAGCAACTTCAACAACAGTATCCAACTGCATTTAAAGGCAATTACCTGTTCTATAGCCAGATCAAAATCCGTGGGATCTGGGATAAAGCCAAGCTTTTGATTCCCTGGGTCTTGGCAGCCATGATTTTTATTCCCGTCAGTTTGATGTTCGGTGACGTCATAAAGCAATCTTTTGTGCAAGTGAGTGAATTTCAGGCGCAAAGTTATGCCATTTTGGCGATACTGTTGTTCCTGATGTTGAGTCTCACCTTAATTCTGCAACAGGTTCAGCATTCTTCTTATTCGCTATATCAGTTATTACGCCATACCCCAATCAAGATGGCTGTGGTGATTCTACTACAAGCCTTAAATCTGTTTTTTGTACAAAGTAGCCTGCTGATGTGGAGTTTATTCTTTTTTGGAGTGAGCTTTGGCTTTATCCGTTTTTATCGGGAAAACTTGTTCCGGGAAAACAGCCAAAATACTGAACATTATCAGTTGCAACAATTACGTAGAATCTGCTTCTGGGCTTATAAACAGACCTGTATGCTTCGACTAAAATTACGTTTTTGTTCAAACAATCATCCTCAGCATGCCGAACTAAAACAGCAATTAAATCACTATGCCGAATTATATACCCAGCTGCTGAAACATGAGCATCAATACTGTAAAACCATCAAACATCTGGATGTCGACAGTTATCTGGACGAGAACTCATAGTTCGCTCTATTATTTTGATTAGCCATCTTGAATATTTCTAATAAGGGGCCTTAAAAACAGATTGATCTGCTAATTTTTTAGAGAGAAGCCACGGAATTGCTTGAAAAGAAAGCAATCATTTAGAAATGTGCTTGCCAAGCTTTATTTCGTCCTCTATTATTGCGCACATGCCCGAGTGGTGAAATCGGTAGACACAGGGGATTTAAAATCCCCCGCCCACAAAGCGTGCCAGTTCGAGTCTGGCCTCGGGCACCATTTTAATCTTTATTAAAATGGTGCAATAGAAAACCCAGCATTAGGCTGGTTTTTTTGTGCCTGAATTTTATTCTTTTAGCGCGAAATCCTCATGTCAGAATTAAAATACTTCGATCTCGCCACATTACAATTACGCCATCCAGACGCTTTTTTCCTGAAGCTGCGTTATAGCCGCTTCAAATTTAATGCCCTGCAAAATCTCCAGTTTGTGATCGCGATTAATTTACTGTCTCTTTTAATCTGCGTGGCCTGTAGCATCAGCTCAGTACTTCTGGAATATTATTTTTTCAAGAATGCCACAATCGCCTTTAATGTCACCTTGATCATGTTAATGGCCCTGCTTTATCCCTATATCTGGTATGCACAATATCAGGCACAATTCAGCTCCAAAGCCTATAGTCAGCGTTTGCAGAACTGTCTGTATCTGCAAATTCCGATTTTTCTGGTTTTATTGCTGAATCTGTATGTAATTCATTCAGATATGCTGGTAATCATCAGCATGATCATTTTAGCGCTTTCCTCTTTTGGCGCTGTCACCTTAGAACCTTTATTTAAAAGTTCTTGTAGTGCGATTGATCAGATCAAACTGCAAAAACTGCGGCAGCTGGCCTTTTGGGCCTATCAACAGTCCAGATCCAAAACACCGCAACCGATTCAGGACCAGTCAAATCTGCAGGCTTATTACCAGAATCTTTATCAGCAATGCATGCATGAAGAGCAAAAATTACTCAGCTCGATTCGCTTTAAAAGTTTTAAAGACTATTTCTACAAATAATAAAAAACCCTGCAGTAGCAGGGTTTTATCGATCACCATTCACGATTGGTAATCAGCTCTTCCATTTCAATCTCGAACAACCCGTGCTCTTGCACCACCATCATCATGGCTTCGGCAATATAATCTGCAGCGGTATCATCCAGAGATGAATCCAGATCTTCAAACTGCGGTTTCATGGCATTAATATCAGCAACGGTCAGATGGGCAAGCTGGTAAATTTCTTGATCTGACAAAGCTGATTTAGCGACTTTTTGGGCAAAATGTTCGATGTGCTGTTTGATTTCAGCAACCAGAATATCGGGATAATACGCATCATCGAACATGGGGAGAAGTAAATCTGCAAACATTACAGGCACTCTAAAAGATGACAATTTAATCTAAGCGTGCCTATATAGCACATTGTTGCCTGAAAGCCAAACAACATTGCCAGATGCTTACTCTCCCGCCATCAATGTCTACGCCATCTGCATGGCTTGCCAGACTCTAATCGCATCCGCTGTCGCTTTCACATCATGTGCCCGTACCATACAGGCGCCCTGCTGAATACTGAGCAAATGTGCTGTTGCCGAACCCACCGCACGCGCCTGTGGTTCTGCGCCATCTAAGACAGCCCCAATAAAGCGTTTACGTGATAAGGCAGATAAAATCGGATAACCCATTTCTGTCAATTTATAAAATTCTTGAAGCAGCTTGAGATTTTGCTGGGCATTCTTGGCAAAACCAAACCCCGGATCAATCATGATATTTTCGGCTTTTACTCCTACATCCAAGGCATCCTGAACACGTTGAGATAGTTCGCCAATCACCTCGGTAGTGACATCCTCATATTGATCCAGATTGTTCATGGTGGTCGGCTCACCACGCATATGCATAATGATTACCGGAATATTTAATTCAGCGGCCGTTACTAAGGCATTGGGGCGGGTCAACGCACGGACGTCATTCCAGATATGCGCTCCGGCCTGAACCGCTGCACGAATCACTTCTGGTTGTGAAGTATCAATCGAGAGAACAACATCATGTTTTGCTAAGGCTTCAACCACAGGCACCACGCGGCGGATCTCTTCCTCTACGTCTACCACAGCGGCACCCGGACGGGTCGATTCCCCGCCGATATCAATTACGGTCGCACCTTCAGCCATCATCTCCAGCGCACGTGCAACTGCATCTTCTTTTTGATTATGCCGACCACCATCACTAAATGAGTCGGGGGTGACATTGAGAATTCCCATCACATGCGGCTGAGATAAGTCCAGTTTTAACTCACCAAATGTCCATACATGTGGTCGTAAAGGCATCAGCTGCATGTTTCCATTCTCGTTCACAATAATTCGAATATTGTCTTATGGATAGAGCAATAAAGCAAAGCTCGATAAGACATTTGCCCATTAGTTTTGAGTTAAATATAGCATTCAGAAAATTATCATAAAAATGACTGACATAAAAAAACCACCCGAAGGTGGTTTTTTATTTAACTTAGTTGGCTGGCAATGGCGGTGGCGTCAACGGGCCATCATCTGGGGTTACATCAATCACAGGATTTTCTGCAACATAGACTTTTGGCGGTTGAGGCTCACGACCTTCCATAATGTCACGGATTTGATCACGATCAATAGTTTCCCATTCCATCAAGGCTTTGACCATCGCATGGGCAATATCTTTTTTACTTTCCAAGATATCGCGTGCGACTTTATATTGCTCATCCAGAATTCGGCGGATTTCACGATCGACTTCTAACTGGGTCGTTTCAGAAATACTGCGGCTACCAATACTGCCCATAAACGATTGCTGTGCATCTTCTTCATAGACCATGACGCCCATTTTGTCAGACATACCGTATTTGGTCACCATCGCACGTGCCATTTTAGTTGCACGTTCGAAGTCGTTTGAAGCACCTGTCGACATTTGGTTAATGAAGACTTCTTCTGCAATGCGACCACCAAACAAAATCGAAAGTTCATTCAACATTTTGTCTTTATAATGGCTAGTCTGGTCAAATTCAGGCAGCTGCCAGGTGACACCTAAAGCCCAGCCACGCGGCATGATCGTTACTTTATGCACAGGATCTGTACCCGGCAAACTTTCAGCAACAATCGCATGACCTGCTTCATGATAAGCCGTCGCACGACGCTCTTCATCACGCAGCACCATCGACTTACGCTCAGGCCCCATATACAGTTTGTCTTTTGCATCTTCGAAGTCATGCATATCGACAGTATTCTTGTTACGGCGTGCAGCAAATAAAGCAGCTTCATTCACTAGGTTGGCCAATTGCGCACCCGAGAAGCCCGGTGTACCACGTGCAAGTACTTTAACATCGACCCCTGTGACTGAAGGCAATTTTTTCAAATGCACATTCAGGATTTGTTCACGACCCTTAATGTCTGGCAAACCAACCACAACTTGACGGTCAAAACGGCCTGGACGAAGTAATGCTTTATCCAGTACATCTGCACGGTTGGTTGCAGCAATCACGATAATGCCTTCATTGCCTTCAAAGCCGTCCATTTCCACCAGCATCTGGTTCAGCGTCTGCTCACGTTCATCGTGACCACCACCCGTACCTGAACCACGGTGACGACCGACTGCATCAATCTCATCAATAAAGATGATACATGGTGCATGACGTTTTGCCTGTTCGAACATGTCACGCACACGCGATGCACCAACACCCACAAACATTTCCACGAAGTCAGAACCTGAAATACTAAAGAATGGCACTTTAGCTTCACCGGCAATGGCTTTGGCAAGCAAGGTTTTACCTGTACCTGGAGGACCGACCATCAAAACACCACGTGGAATACTTGCACCGAGACGTTTAAATTTGGTTGGGTCTTTCAGGAAGTCGACAATTTCAACCACTTCTTGCTTGGCTTCATCACAACCGGCAACATCGACGAAAGTGACTTTAATCTGGTCTTCAGACAACATTTTGGCTTTAGACTTACCAAAACTCATTGGGCCGTTTTTACCACCTGCACCGCCACCCATGTTGCGCATAAAGAACATGAATAACAAAATGATTAAAAGCACAGGGAAACTTGCAATAAGCAACTGCATGAGCAAGCCTTGACGTTGTGGTGCTTCACCTTCGACCACAACATTATTTTTAATGAGGCTTGGCATCAGCTCAGGATCCTGAACTGCCGGACGAATACTTTCAAACTCTGAACCGTTTGATTTTTCGCCACGAATTCTTTCGCCGTCAATAACAACTTGTTTAATTTGGCCAGCATTGACCGCGGCAACAAACTCTGAGTAGTTCATTGTAGTCGGTTGATTGCGGTCACTGACGTTGCTGAAGATTAACACCAGCACACCCAGTATTACGAGCCACAATACGGCATTCTTAAAAAGATCGCTCAAAGCTTTATTCCCATTCCAATCTAATTTGATCATGCCCTGTTCAGGGTGACCTTAATACTTAAGCTGTAAATTAACTTACAATTATCTGAAAACGTACAAAATGCACAATTTTTAACGACTTGGCAAGTAGACTTATTTTAAAGCCTTCTTGCGTCCCTGCCCGATCAGGAAAACTTCTTTAGAGCGAGCACGTGATGCCAAGGGTTTAGATGTTTTCAGAATATCAAAACTATCAACCACTTGCTTACGGAATTCATCAAAACCTGAGCCTTGGAAAACTTTTACCACAAATTGACCTTTGGGGCCTAGCACCTTATTGGCAAAATCCAGTGCAAGTTCACACAAGTAAATCTGACGCGGTTGATCTACAGCCTTATTACCTGATGTATTGGGGGCCATATCTGAAATTACAACGTCTACAGTACGACCATCTAAAATTTCTAGCAGTTTTTGGAAAACTTCTTCTTCACGGAAGTCACCTTGCAGAAAAGTGACATCTGGTAAAGCATCCATTGGTAAAATATCAGATGCAATCAATAAACCCTTATCGCCAACAAGTTTACCGGCAATCTGTGACCAGCTGCCTGGCGCTGCGCCCAGGTCGACCACAGTCATACCAGGTTTAATGATTTTATACTTTTCTTGCATTTCTAAGAGCTTATATGCTGCACGCGCACGATAGCCTTCCTTTTGTGCCTTTTTCACATAAGGATCGTCTAAATGCTCTCTCATCCAATCACGACTACTTTTAGATAACTTTTGGTTGGTAATGCGTGTAGCCATAACTCTCTAAATAAAAAAATGTCTCATTATTAATTGTACGTGAAAAAGACTTATTTTGCAGTATACATGTGTATCTAAATCTAAGGCTTTTGCTCTCTCCGTGGACAGATTGAATATGATTATTTCCTGATAATTTACAGCGTTTATTTTTTGCTTTTGCTATACTAAGCCGTTTTAAAATTCAGGTTATCTCTCATGGCGGCTTTATCTATTCAGGAACGTAAGCGTTTACGTCAAATCGGACATACACTTAACCCAGTCGTGATGCTAGGTGACAAAGGTCTGACGGAAAATGTCATCGAAGAATTAGCGCGTGCTTTAAACGATCACGAACTGATTAAAGTTAAAATTGTCGCTGAAGATCGTGAAGCGCGTGCAGCGCTGATTGCTGAAATTTCAGAAGCGACTGGTGCTGAAGTGGTTCAAACTATTGGTAAAATTGCACTGCTTTATAAGAAAGCGGCAAAACAGAACCAAAAATTGTCCAATCTTGTTCGTTTCGCTCATTTGTCTAACTAAGTACAGGACTTATGGCAAGTTACGAACTTAGCGCATTTGATCGCCGTTTTCAGGCCATCTCTCTGGTTGCTGCCATTGAACAGCAAGGTCCATGTAGTTTAAATGTGGGCTTCTGGATCCGCGATCCCAATCATTACATCCTGTGGCCAGACATGGTAGCTGCACATCCCCGTCAGGATTTCTTGTGGGAACAGACCTGCTTTGAAATTTTTATTGGGGTTCAGGGTGAAGATTTTTATCGTGAGATTAATCTCTCCCCTTCTCAGGCCTGGCAGGCTTATCAATTTGAAGAATACCGCTATCCTGAAGATATGCCACCACAAGCTGCAGATGATATTGAGCTGAATCAGCTCAAACGTACCCATTATGGTCTCAATGTCAGTGTGGATCTGACCGATTTTATGGCAACACATAAACTCAAATGGGAAAACTTGTTCCTGGGTTTATCTGCTGTTTTAAAAACCTCGCAAGGTGACCAGTACTACGCGATGCAGCATAGTAGTCCTCAGGCAGATTTTCATAATAAACGTGACTGGTTGCATGTATTTTAGATCAATCAAACCTGTATATCCTCTGTCTGAATCTGTAATAGGCTGATAAAACGTGAGACTTGAAGTCTCACGTTTTTGTTTGTCTCTAGACAAAGTAGTTAGCTGTGTATGGTTATTTTGCATTTTCTTGTTTTTGAACATCTTAGAGTAGCATTTTAATGAGGTAACTGATGCTGGCTCCGAATGGCTTTCACTGCAGCATAAAGAATAAAAGTAAAAGTGAGTACCATGAGCAGAACAGACCCCAAAACCAGCCCCAGTACGCCCAAACATAACACAATCACACCCAGATAAAGTATGCGCCCCAAGCCGCTTTCCAGATTAAGCAGCATAATCAATATCAATAAAACAAGCACACCTACCAAATAATGCCGTGGCATCGTAACCCCTTCTGATTATTATTGTGAGTCCGTTTTGCTACATAAAGACAAAGGAGAACATGTGATTGTTCTCCTTTTAAAGAGCAGCCTTTCAACGCAGTTTAACTTTTCAGCTCAGGCTTTTTGTCTGAACTTTCTGCTTTCACTACCGGCTTGACTTTTTTCAGCACTTCAATGGTGCTGTCTTTAGAACGTTTTAAGGTATCGGTCAAATGCTCTTTATGTTTGGTCGAAATCTGACTGACATCCTCTTTCAGTTCCTTGCCCAGACTGGACAAGTCTTCGATCACTGCATTGAATTCTGTTTTGATAAAGCTCTTCAATTCAGTTAATTCTTTTTGTGAACCGAAGATCTGCTCCTTTAAAGTGTCAATTCGCTGCAACACCTCCTGCTTAAATTGGCGCAATTGTTCCTGTACGGTATCGGTCAATTGCTTGGCTTCAACTTCAAGCTTTTCTTTACTTTCTTCGATGCTTTCAAGTGCTTGATCTTTCGCCTCTACTGCTACTTTTTCAAGCTTCTCGGCAGTTTCTGCCACGACGCTCGGGCTGGCTTTTTTGGATTGGGTAGATTTTGATGCTGTAGTCATTTGTCTTGTTCCTATTGTTATATTGACTGAGCTATATTAGTAGACTTGATAAAATTTAAGATTTGATTTGTCTGACAATTATTAATTGCTTACATTTTTTCATCCTGTTTACAAAACAGACTTCCATTCAAAAAGCAAGGCATTTATCTTATACTTTCGCTGCAAAGCCATTGGACTTCAAGCATCATTCTGCGTATAATGCCGTGTTAAGTTCAAGCGAGCAGACATAGGAGGGTAGGTTTAAAAATTAGCCTTCCTTTTTTTTCGTCTTCTCGCTTTTTTACAGCCTAAATTTCAGGAGCTTTGGTTTGAGCACCCCAGCAATTTTAGCCCTTGCCGACGGAACTATCTTTAAAGGTACTTCGATTGGCGCATCGGGTAGTACGACTGGTGAAGTCGTTTTCAACACTGCCATGACTGGCTATCAAGAAATTTTGACTGACCCGAGTTATGCACAGCAACTTGTGACACTGACTTACCCGCATATCGGTAACACAGGCTGCAATGAAGAAGACGCTGAATCAGGTCGTATTCATAAAGTTTGGGCCAACGGATTGATCATTCGTGACCTGCCTTTATTGCACAGTAACTTCCGTTCAACCCAATCATTAGCTGAATATTTGGTACAACACAATGTTGTGGCAATTGCGGATATCGACACGCGTAAATTGACACGTATCCTACGTGACAAAGGTGCGCAAAATGGCTGTATCCTTGCTGGCGAAAATATCACTGAAGCAGAAGCGCTTGAAAAAGCACGTGCCTTTAGCGGTTTAAACGGTTTAGACCTGGCAAAAGAATGTTGCGATCCTGAGGGCTTTGAGTGGACTGAAGGCTCTTGGGCATTAGGCAAAGGTTTCTCTCAACCTGAACTTAAATTCCATGTTGTTGCATACGATTACGGTGTCAAAACCAACATCTTACGTATGCTCGCAGACCGCGGTTGTAAACTGACTGTGGTGCCTGCGCAAACTCCTGCTGCTGACGTACTTGCTCTGAATCCAGATGGTGTGTTCCTCTCGAACGGCCCTGGCGATCCAGCTGCATGTGACTACGCAATTGAAGCTGTAAAAACAATTGTAGAAACCACTGAAATTCCAGTATTTGGTATCTGTCTGGGTCACCAGATCCTTGCACTTGCAAGTGGCGCCAAAACACTAAAAATGCCTCACGGTCACCACGGTGCCAACCATCCTGTGCAAAACCTTGAAAATGGTACAGTGATGATTACTT
Source organism: Acinetobacter sp. F-1 (assembly GCF_022869025.1). NCBI lineage: Bacteria > Pseudomonadati > Pseudomonadota > Gammaproteobacteria > Moraxellales > Moraxellaceae > Acinetobacter > Acinetobacter sp. F-1. The sequence goes on from NZ_JAJKFX010000002.1 coordinate 254,925, forward strand.
CTCAAAACCACGGCTTCGCAGTTGATGAAAGCAACCTGCCGGATGTATTGCGTGTAACGCATCGCTCACTGTTTGATGGTACTAACCAAGGTATTCATCGCACAGACAAGCCTGCGTTCAGCTTCCAGGGTCACCCTGAAGCAAGCCCTGGTCCACATGACTGCGCACCATTGTTCGATCATTTCATCGAACTTATCGAAGCATCTAAGAAGTAATTAAGGAAGCATCATGGCTAAACGTACTGACATTAAAAGCATCTTAATTATTGGTGCGGGTCCGATTGTCATCGGTCAGGCATGTGAGTTTGACTACTCAGGTGCTCAAGCATGTAAAGCCCTTCGTGAAGAGGGCTACCGCGTTATTTTGGTCAACTCGAATCCGGCGACCATCATGACCGATCCTGCAATGGCAGACGCAACGTATATCGAACCGATTACCTGGCAAACTGTTGCACAAATTATTGAGAAAGAACGCCCAGACGCAGTTCTTCCCACCATGGGCGGTCAAACTGCATTGAACTGTGCCCTTGCCCTTGATGAGCACGGCATTCTAGAAAAATACAATGTTGAATTGATCGGCGCGACCAAAGAAGCGATTGAAAAAGCTGAAGACCGCAAACTCTTCGACCAGGCAATGCGTAAAATTGGTCTTGAATGTCCAAAAGCAGATATTGCCGAGTCAATGGAAGAAGCTTTAACTATTCAAGCACGCTTCGGCTTCCCTGTGATTATCCGTCCATCATTCACGATGGGTGGTTCAGGCGGCGGTATCGCATATAACCGTGAAGAGTTCATTGAAATCTGTGAACGCGGTTTCGATCTTTCTCCGACCAAACAGTTATTGATTGATGAATCTTTAATTGGCTGGAAAGAATACGAGATGGAAGTTGTTCGTGACAAAAATGACAACTGTATCATCGTATGTACCATTGAAAACTTTGATCCAATGGGCGTGCACACCGGTGACTCCATCACTGTTGCGCCTGCACAAACGCTGACAGATAAAGAATTCCAGTTACTTCGTAATGCATCTTTAGCTGTACTTCGTGAAATTGGCGTAGAAACAGGCGGTTCAAACGTTCAGTTCGGTATCAACCCGAAAGACGGTCGTATCGTTGTGATCGAGATGAACCCACGTGTTTCTCGTTCTTCTGCCCTTGCATCTAAAGCAACGGGTTTCCCGATTGCGAAAATCGCGGCGAAACTGGCTGTAGGTTATACCCTTGATGAGTTGAAAAATGACATCACGGGCGGTACAACACCGGCTTCATTCGAACCTGCGATTGACTACGTTGTAACGAAAATTCCTCGCTTCAACTTCGAGAAATTCCCGCAAGCAGATGCAACTTTGACGACTCAGATGAAATCTGTCGGTGAAGTCATGGCCATTGGCCGTAACTTCCAGGAGTCTATGCAAAAAGCGCTTCGTGGTCTTGAAGTCGGTGCTTCTGGCTTCGATGAAAAAATCGAAATCGGTGCTGAAGGTGCGAAAGATAAAATTCTTCAAGAACTTAAAGTGCCAGGTCCTGAGCGCATCTGGTTCATTGGTGATGCATTCCGTCACGGCTTTACACTTGATGAAGTATTTGCTGCAACCAATATCGACCCTTGGTTCCTGATTCAAATCGAAGACATCATTAAAACTGAAGAACAGATTAAATCTTTAGGTTTTGGTGATTTGAACGCGGACAACATCCGCAGCTTCAAACGTAAAGGTTTATCGGATCTTCGTATTGCAGACTTGATGGGCATTTCACAAAAACAATTCCGTAAACACCGTTGGAACCTGGGCGTAACCCCTGTTTACAAACGTGTCGATACATGTGCTGCAGAATTCGAATCTGATACAGCATACATGTACTCAACTTACGATGAAGAATGTGAAGCAAATCCATCAACGCGTGACAAGATCATGGTGATTGGTGGCGGGCCTAACCGTATTGGTCAAGGCATCGAGTTCGATTACTGCTGTGTACACGCAGCGCTTGCAATGCGTGAAGATGGTTATGAAACCATCATGGTCAACTGTAACCCTGAAACGGTTTCTACAGATTACGACACATCAGACCGTTTGTACTTCGAACCAATCACATTGGAAGATGTGCTTGAAATCGTACGTATCGAGAAGCCTAAAGGCATTATCGTGCAGTACGGTGGTCAAACACCTTTGAAATTGGCTCGTGCTTTGGAAGAAGCCGGTGCGCCAATTATCGGTACATCTCCAGACGCGATTGACCGTGCAGAAGACCGTGAACGCTTCCAGCAAATGATTCAGCGTCTGCAACTTCGTCAACCGAACAACAGCATTGTAAAATCTGCTGAAGAAGGTATGGCTGAAGCAGCGAAAGTTGGCTATCCACTCGTTGTACGTCCATCATACGTTCTTGGCGGTCGTGCCATGGAAATCGTGTATAACGATGACGAATTGAAACGCTACTTACGTGATGCAGTTCAAGCATCAAACGAAGCACCGGTTCTTCTTGACCGCTTCCTTGATGACGCGATCGAAGTTGACGTGGACTGCGTATCTGACGGTAAAGACGTTGTGATTGGCGGTATCATGCAGCACATTGAACAAGCGGGTATCCACTCTGGTGACTCAGCATGTTCGATTCCTCCTTACTCGCTTTCTCAAGAAGTACAGGACGAAATGCGCCGTCAAACTGTTGCAATGGCAAAAGAACTGGGTGTAATCGGTTTGATGAACGTTCAGTTTGCAGTAAAAGGCACTGACGTTTACATTCTGGAAGTGAACCCACGTGCATCACGTACTGTACCGTTCGTTTCTAAATGTATCGGTGAGTCTTTAGCAAAAGTTGCTGCACGTTGTATGGCAGGTCAATCTCTAGAATCTCAAGGATTCACTAAAGAGATTATTCCTCAGCACTTCTCTGTAAAAGAAGCGGTGTTCCCATTCAACAAATTCCCGGGTGTTGACCCAATCCTTGGCCCTGAGATGAAATCGACTGGCGAAGTCATGGGTGTTGGTAAATCATTTGGTGAAGCGTTCTATAAAGCTGTATTAGGCTCGAACGATCGCTTACCAGGTAAACCAACTGAAGGCGAAGTAAAACATGCATTCCTGTCTGTTCGTGATTCAGATAAGCCGCATGTCGCGCGTATCGCTCAGCAACTGGTAGACTATGGCTTCAAGTTGCTTGCAACGGGTGGCACATACAGCGTGATTACTGAAGCGGGTATTGCATGTGAACGTGTGAATAAAGTAACCGAAGGCCGTCCTAATATCGTGGACCGCTTGAAAAATGGCGAAATTCACCTCATTATCAATACATCTGAAGGTAAACAGGCTCAGCAGGATTCGTTCTCGATCCGTCGCTCTGCGCTACAAGGTAAAGTGTATTACACGACCACCTTGAACGGTGCTGATGCTGTATGCCAAGCTTTAGCAATCAAATTGCCAATGGATGTATATCGCTTGCAAGACCTAACTAAAGGTTAATTAAGTTTCCAAGAAGTCCCGCTACCTTCTTGGTGGCGGGCTTTTTTTTATTTATAGATTTTATATCTTTCAACTGACTTTTGAGGGACAACATGCAACGTTATCCTATGACACCTGAAGGCAAAATTGCCTTAGAGAAAGAATTACATCAACTGAAAACAGTTGACCGTCCTCGTATCACGGCTTCGATTGCAGAAGCGCGCGAACATGGCGACTTAAAAGAAAATGCGGAATATCATGCAGCCCGTGAACAGCAAGGTTTCTGTGAAGGCCGTATTCAGGACATCGAAGGTAAACTGGGCGCTTGCCAGGTCATCGATGTAAAAGAACTGGAACAATCAGGTCGTGTGGTTTTTGGTGTGACTGTTACCATTGAAAACCTGGATACTGAAGAACAAAAAACCTATAAAATTGTAGGCGATGACGAGGCAGATTTTAAGATCAATAAAATTTCTGTGAACTCGCCGATTGCACGTGGTCTTTTGGGCAAAAACGAAGGCGATGACGTGAAAATCAATACACCAAACGGTGAGGTTGAATACGAAATTGTGAAGGTTGAATATCTTTAATATTTAAAGTTATTTAATTTAAAGCCCCTCTTTTGAGGGGTTTTTATATTTAGCTATCGAACTTCAACAGATGATCGTGGTACTTATTTCAAGAATCCTGATGCCAGTAACTTGAACGCATGTAAGGCCTCAGGGAGTACCTGTGCAGGATACTCACTCGAAGCCACCCATAATGCAGCATTCATGGCTGCACCATTTAAAAACACTGCCGCTGCTTGTGGAGATACAGGTTTCAATCGATCTGCTGCCAAGAGCTGTTCAACGCACTCACGGGTAGACTGCAAACATTTGTTTTGACTCGGCCAATGTGCCGGATCACCCAGTACGGCCGGCCCATCACGTAATACTATACGCTGAAACTCCGGATCCAAGGCATGTTCAATATAGGTCTGTCCTTCAAGCAGCAAGCCTTCCCAAAGATCCTCAGGCTGTTCCAGATGCTGCTGGGCATATGCCGCCATCTCTGAATCGATCTGATCGACTACAGCAGCAAACAGACCCTTTTTATCACCAAAATGATGATAAAGCGCACCACGGGTCAGCCCCGCTTCTGCCGTGAGCTTATCCATTGAGGTATCTGCATAGCCATATTCAGCAAATGTACGGCGTGCAACTTCAATCAGTTTTTTGCGGGTTTCCGCCATTTTTTGTTCACGAACAGACATCAATTACTTTACCTCATCATCACAAAAATTTTAATTGACATACGTATCGTATGTCAATTATGTTTAATACATACGAAGCGTATGTGAAAATTTACAGCGCTTTAAAATAATTTTTCATCTAGGTTTTAACGAGAATAGTCATGACCAGAACTGCAATATTTCCTAAAGACCGCCATGCCCTATATGAACAGCATGGTTATTCGGCTGCAATCAAATCGCAAGATCTGCTCTTTGTCTCGGGTCAGGTCGGTAGCCGTGAAGATGGCAGCCCCGAACCTGATTTTGAAAAACAGGTAGAACGTGCTTTTGAAAATTTAGCTGCGACCCTCGCAGCGGCAGGTTGTAGCTTTGATGATATTATCGATGTGACGACTTTTCACACTGACCCAGAAGTACAGTTTGAAAGTATCATGAAAGTTAAGCAGCAAGTGTTTAATCAAAAGCCTTACCCAAACTGGACGGCTGTTGGTGTGACCTGGCTAGCGGGTTTTGATTTTGAAATTAAAGTCATTGCACGTATTCCCATCCAGTCTGCTATAACTTAATCATTTGCTTTATCCCTACTCGCTGGATTGTCTTTCGAGATTATTCAGCCAGTTTAGACGCCGATTAGGTATAATTTCTCATTCCTTGATTTTTGTATCTCCCTTATGGCCGAAAAGTTAATTAATTCCCCTGTAAACCACTGGTGTGAGTTCGAGTTCATCTCAAAAACGGTGAAGAATCCAAATATTCATATTAAGGGAAACTATTCTTACTATTCTGCTTATTGGGATCAGGGTTTTGAGCGTTGCGTGGTGCGTTATCTACATGACAAGCCCTCTACCCCAGATAAACCCATTGATCAGCTCTATATCGGCAATTTTGTCTGTTTTGGCGCAGAATGCGTGATTATGATGGGTGGTAATCAATTACACCGTACCGACTGGATTTCAGCCTTTCCCTTCGATACACGCAGTTTTGTGCCTGCTGGCGATACATTCATTGGCGATGGTTGCTGGATTGGCTCACGTGCCATGATTATGCAAGGTGTAACGCTTGGCGAAGGTGCTGTGGTGGCAACAGGTGCCGTGGTCACCAAAGACGTTCCATCATACGCAGTGGTCGGTGGCGTGCCTGCCAAAATTATTAAATATCGTTTTCCTAAAGCAGATATAGAAAAACTGCTTTCTCTTAAGCTCTATGACTTAGATGAAAAGCAGTTTTTAAAAATGCGTGAGCAGTTGCAAACGGATGATGTTAGATCACTGCTACATGCCTTTACTGCGCTTGAATAAAAGGGATTAACGCCAAACTCCGCTGTTTATATTCGTCGATTTTATTATTCTTAAGCCAGTTTATATTCAAATAACTTAAACGCCATTCATAATAAGCCAATCCTACATCTCTATAGCTGATCTTAAGTACGGTCTCCTTCTGATCATCACAATAATTATTCTTTTTATCTTTCATATCTTTGTAGCAGGAAAGTCGATTCTGGTATTCGTAAAAAGGTAAATGCTCGAAGACCAGTTTTGTCTTTCCTTTTGGAAGTAATTGAATAAACTGTGCATTCTGTTCACCTGCATCATTTGAAACCCAGCCATGAATTAAGGCAATAGCATAACTATGCCGATTGAGTGGGTATAAGGCAGGATATATAAATTCTATACCACTCTTATCCTCTTTAAGCGCATAAACCTGTTGATACGTGGTTAGATCCCAATAATCAATGATTTGATATTTTCCAAGATTTTTTGAAAGCTGAATAATTTGTAAATTTTCATCAATTAAATAATATTTTTCAGCTTCAGCAATTTTAACTACCCAAAGTTTTGCATCACTCTCATCACAACTAAATTTTACTTTTTGACAAATTGATCTTATTTCTGCTTTGGAAATATTTTTTTCTTTAAAAGGAAGTGACTTAATTGAATCTGCAGCAAAAACAGGTAAAGCAATAAAGAAAATCAGAGTTGATAGTATTAAATTTTTAATCATCATACATATTCTTGTTATTTGTTTTATTTTAACTATTGTAGTGCTTTTCAGATTTTCCACCAACATCATCATCAAATATCAGACATAAAAAACCCACTCAATCGGAGTGGGTTTTTTCAGAATATGGTGGCTATGACGAGACTTGAACTTGTGACCCCCGCATTATGAGTGCGGTGCTCTAACCAACTGAGCTACATAGCCTTAAACTGTGCGCGCATTATGAGATTTTCTTTAAAGAGCGTCAACCCCATAATGCACTGTTTGATCAAAATTTGTTGAAGTGAGCCGATAAGCCGGGTTCTGTCGTGAACGATCATTCCTCTAGGCGCACAATCACTCATGCGCTCAAGCGACCTACCCGAATCCAGCATGGGCCATGCCTAATGGATTCCTATTTGGTCTTGCTTCCGGTGGGGTTTACCTCGCCATGAACTGTTACCAGCCATGCGGTGCGCTCTTACCGCACCCTTTCACCCTTACCTCCGATTCCGATTGCTCGGAAACATAATGAAGGCGGTCTTCTCTCTGCTGCACTTGCCGTCGGTTTGCACCGCCCAGGCATTACCTGGCACCTTGCCCTATGAAGCCCGGACTTTCCTCCCCTGCTTCAATCACGGAGATCTCCACAGCAGCGATCGTCTGGCTCACTTCGAGCGGCATAGTACCAAATATCGCAACTAATTGCTTGATGTTTTTTGAGCAGTCAGTTTTTCATACTTGGCTTGTAGCTGTTCCTGCGTTTCCGCATGGTTCGGATCCAGTGGAATACAATCTACCGGACAGAACAGCTGACACTGCGGTTGATCATGATGTCCGACGCACTCTGTACATAAATCCGGATGAATCTCATAAATGAGCTCACCCATGAAAATTGCCTCATTTGGGCATACAGGTTCACAGACATCACAGTTAATGCATTCATCGGTGATATATAAAGACACGCTACCAACCTTGTTGAAGTTTACGCTCGAAGGCAGCAACCACGTTTGGGGGTACAAACTTAGTCACATCACCTCTTAATCGAGCAATTTCACGCACCAAAGTGGATGAAATAAAAGAATATTGCTCTGAAGGGGTTAAAAATACCGCTTCAAAGTGGGAGTCCAGCTGACGGTTCATATTGGCCAGCTGAAATTCATACTCAAAATCGGACACTGCACGCAAACCACGCAGTACAGCCGTCGCTTTTTGTTCACGAAAGAAATTGACCAGCAAACCATCAAAACCTACAAATTCAACATTGTCCAAATGACTCAATGACTCTTTTGCCAATGCAACACGCTCTTCCAGACTAAATACCGGATTTTTATGATGACCGATGGCAATCGCCACAACGACCTCATCAAACATTCGCGCTGCGCGGGTTACCAAATCAATATGTCCATTGGTAATTGGATCAAAAGTCCCCGGATAAATCACACGAGTTTTAGACATCCATTTGTACTCTGTTTGTTATGTAGAATCTTATTTTAGCAAAAACTTGTTTTTTTGGTGAATAATCCTCATTAATTTAAAAAACTTCACCTTATTTCTAGTTGCGGTACAATAGCAGCACGTTTGGAAGTATCAGATTATGGCGAAAGCATCTATTGTAGTAAAAAAAAATAATGGCGGTACCATTGCACTGAATAAACGTGCCCGCCACGATTATTTTATTGAAGAGAAATTTGAAGCGGGGCTGTCATTAAAGGGCTGGGAAGTCAAATCAATGCGTGCCGGTCGTATGACCATTGTAGAAAGCTATATTACCTTTAAAAATGGTGAAGCTTTCCTGTTTGGTGCGCAAGTTCAGCCTTTGCTGAGTGCTTCAACACACGTGGTGCCTGAAGCGACCCGTACCCGAAAACTGTTGTTGAATCGCCGTGAAATTGAAAAGCTGATGGGCGCGATTAACCAGAAAGGTTATTCCTGCGTGCCACTGGCCTGTTACTGGAAAGGCCCGCATGCCAAGCTGGAAATTGCACTGGTCAAAGGTAAGCAGCTCCATGACAAACGTGCTACTGAAAAAGACCGTGACTGGCAACGTGATAAAGCGCGAATTTTCCATAAATAATGGATCAATACTTGAATATAAAAACCTCCAGCATGTGGAGGTTTTTTTATCACTGACTAAGCTGGATGATTTAAGCGCGCCAGTGTCAAAGCAATATATTCGCCAAACCAGAGCGCGGTTTTTAAATCCCCTTCAGGTGGGGTGACTTCTACCGGTGCATTGTCCGACTGGGTCATCAGCCCCAAAAAGCTCGACATACGATTCAGATCAGTCACGGCACGACCTGTCGGCATCAAGGGCAAACCGCTCCACAACATACCATGCTGCATCGCAAACAGGTTGATTTGCTGCAACACTGCCAGTTTGTCGCCACTAAGTCCGCCACCATTGGTAAAAGCTGCTGCCAGTTTGCCCTGCCAGCTACGCGCCAGCCAGCGCTTGGATGACTGCTCCATAAACAGCTTCATGGCAGAGGTCAGGCTTCCCATATAGGTCGGACAACCAAAGACAATCGCATCTGCGGCATCTAGCACATCCCAATCAATATGTTCGACATTCATCATATGCACCTGAACACCAGTTTCCCGTGCACCATCAGCAATAAAATTTGCCACTTTAGCCGTGTGTCCATAAGGACTGTGATAAACAATCGCAACAGATTTGGAAGATAGGGACATAATGCTCAAAAGCCAAAAAATTCAGTTAAGTTTAACATTTTCATGCCATAAACACGAATGTCGCCATACGACCCGTTTTAGGCTCACGGCGATAAGAAAAATATTCATCTGCTTGACGATAAGAACATTGATCCCCGCCCAATACGGTATGTATCCCATGTTGCTGCAAGATATAGCGCGAAATCGCATACAGGTCGGCATAATATTTACCTAGCTGTTCACCACCCTGAAATGCACTGTCCAGTTCAGGATATTTACTGCAAAAAGCCACTTTTACCTCTGTACCAATTTCAAAACAGGGCTGACTGATCGCCGCACCAAGCCAGGCCCAGGTCGGCGGAGTCTGCATGGCGGCAATGGTATTTTCGACAATACCACCGGCCAGACCACGCCAACCAGCATGCAAATTGGCAACTTCCGTACCATCGGCATTACCTAACACCACCGGCAAACAGTCTGCGGTCATCATCATCAGGACATGGGTTTTGCGCTGCGTCACCAGACCATCGCCGACCAATGCCTCAAAGGATATCTGTTCATTAATGCTATGACAGATGGTGCTATGCGTCTGGGTCATCCAGGTAATTTTATCTACGCCAAAGGCAGCGAAATCTTGCAGTAAAGCCATACGATGCTGTTGTACCCGCTGCGCATCATCCTGCACATGCAAGGCCAGATTAAAACCTGCAAGCTCAGGCTGCGTGGATGGCTGTACTTTCGCATGATGAACGCGGGTCTGACCCACATACACACCTTGTGGAAGTCCTGGTACAAATTGCATCTCGATTCCTTGCTTTGACGCGAGCTAAATAAAAAAATTAATAGGCTTTGTTTTCGGTGCGCAGCACTTCAATCAGATTGGCAAAATCTTCCGGCCACGGCGCTTCAAAGGTCATTTCTTCTTTGCTACGCGGATGGGTCAGACCGAGTTTTGCTGCATGCAAGGCCTGACGTTTAAAGCCACGTAAAGTATCATCTAATAATTGTGATGCACCTGCCGGCATACGTACACGCGGCATATACACCTGATCACCAATCAGGCCAAAGCCGATATAGCTAAAATGCACACGAATCTGGTGGGTACGTCCGGTTTCAAGACGGGCTTGAACACGGGTGAAATGCTGGAAGCGCTCTTTGACGTTATAATGCGTTACTGCATCTTTACCGCCCGGAAGCACAGTCATTTTCACGCGATCCACCGGATGGCGTTTGATCGGTTCATCAATGGTACCGCCAGCAATAATATTGCCATATACCACCAGATCATACAGACGATACACTGATTTTTTCTCAAGCTGTTTGCTGAGAGAGAACTGTGATTCCAGATTTTTCGCGACGACCAACAAACCACTGGTGTCTTTATCAATACGGTGTACCAGACCGGCACGTGCCAGTTCAGCCGATTTTGGATAATGATGTAACAAAGCATTCACCAAAGTACCCGATGTATTGCCTGCGCCCGGATGCACAACCATGCCGACAGCTTTGTTAATGACGATAATGTCATCATCTTCATAGATGATGTCCAGTGGAATATCTTCCGGCAGGTTTCGCGTTTGCGCTTCAAGCTCGACATTTAAGGTCAGGATTTCAAAACCATCACTTTTAAATTTCGGCTTGACCGGTTGACCATTCACCAATAAATTGCCATCTTTGATCCATTGCTTTAATTTTTCTCGGGAAAAATCGCTCCAGACCATCGCGGCAATCTGGTCGATCCGTTGCCCGATATAAGTTTCATCCAGTTGAAATTGCAACGATAAACGTGTTGCAGTTGCTTCTGAAGTATGGTTATCTGCATCCTCAGAATCTTCAAGTAAATTGAAATCAGTATCAGGGATATTAGAATTGGAAGATTGTGCTTGACTCATTTGCTCATTCAGACAAAAGTGGTTTAATAGTGCAATTGTAGCTCATTGCCCGTATTAACAGAGGAATTTTTATGTCGCTACCACATTATAAAATGACAATGCTTGCCCTCACGATTGGCATTGCATCGGCAATGGTAGGCTGTAGCAGTAATCCCAAAAAAGAAGTCGTGGATAAAGGTCCTGAATCTAGCGAGCAAGTTTATATTCAAAAAGCACAGAAAGCGCTAGATCGTAATCAATATACCGATGCCGCAAAACAGCTAGAAGCACTGGAAACCTATTTCCCGACCAGTCAGTATGCTCCGCAAGCGCAGCTTGAACTGTTATATGTAAAATTTCAGCAAAAAGATTATGAAGGTGCAGTGGCACTGGCAGAGCGCTTTATCCGTCTGAATCCACAACATCCAAATGTCGACTATGCTTACTATGTACGCGGCGTATCCAATATGGAGCAGAACTATAATGGTCTGCTGCGTTATACCTCGCTGAAACAGTCGCATCGTGATGTCAGCTATCTGAAAGTGGCTTATCAGAATTTTGTCGATTTCATTCGCCGCTATCCGTCTAGCACCTATGCGGTCGATGCAGCGCAGCGCATGAAATTTATCGGTCAGGAACTGGCTGAGCATGAAATGAATGCGGCACGCTTTAATTTAAAACGTAAAGCCTATCTGGCTGCGGTTGAACGTGCACAATGGGTGGTGGAACATTATCCACAAACCCCTCAGATTCCAGAAGCACTGGCAACGATTGCCTATGGCTATGATCAACTGGGTGATAAAGCAACCTCTCAGCAATATGTTGATGTGTTAAAGCTGAATTATCCAAATCTGGTGAAATCTGATGGTACGGTCAACTTGCGTGCAGCACGTAGCGAAAGCAGTTTCTTTAACCGTGCCACACTGGGTATTTTTGGTAAAGAAGCCAAGACGGTGACTGACAACAATGCAGAGTCGGATGCGCCAGAAACTGAAAAGCGCAGCCTGACCAATCGTGTATCTTTTGGTTTGCTTGATCGTCCTAAAAATACCGAAGCAGAGCAACCTGAACCGACTGCCGAATAAGCCGACTGTCGCAGGTGCATTTTCTTTAAGGGCAAGGTATCATACTTGCCCTTTTGCTTTGTCCCGGCCAGGCTTGAACAAATCGTGCAAAAGGTATACAAAGGAAGTTAAAAAGAATTGACCTGAATCAGTTGAATCCTATTGATTCAATCACTTAAACCTTAGATACGCAGCACGAGAAGCTCAGCAGATTATGGCAATTCCTCAACATACGATTGATCAGATTCTCGATCGCACCGATATTGTCGATGTGATTGGTCAATTCGTGAAACTGAAAAAAACTGGCCGTACCTATTCGGGCTGCTGTCCTTTCCATCAGGAAAAATCGCCCTCTTTTCACGTCTATCGTGACAAACAATATTTTCACTGTTTTGGCTGTCAGGCCAATGGCAACGCCATCCGTTTTTTAATGGACATTGGTAGCCGTAATTTCGTCGAAGTGATGAAAGACCTGTCCAGTCAGACCGGCATTGAACTGCCAAAAGACAATACTGATTCCAATAAATTAAAATACAAACGGGAAGCCGCCAAACCGAAAATAGTCGCTGCGACCAAAGTTGAGAATACGCAAGCTCCGCAACGCCCAGCACAAGAACATTCTGTGTCGGATGCTTCTTTTGATCCATTTGCAGAGTTTCAGGCCTCCGAACAGGATTTCTACGGCGACCCTTTTGCTGCTTTTGAGCACATGCCAATGGCCGAAGTTCAGCAAGACGGCAACTTATACGACCTGCTGGAAAATATTGCGCAGTTCTATGAACGCCAGTTACCCAACAGTTCCAGTGCACAGCAATATTTCAAGCAACGTGGCCTGACTGCAGAAACCATTGCCTATTGGCGCTTAGGTTATGCACCTGAAGACTGGCAACATCTGGAAAAAGCCTTTCCTCAGGATATCGAAGGCCTGAAACTACTGGGGCTAATTCGTACCAGCGACAGTGGCCGTGATTTTGATCTATTACGTGAGCGGGTAATTTTCCCGATTCGTGATACCAAGGGTCGTGTGGTCGGCTTTGGTGGCCGTGCGCTCAATGACGAGATCAAGCCCAAATACATCAACTCGCCAGACTCTGAAGTTTTCCATAAGAACCAGTTGCTTTATGGGCTGTATGAAGGCAGAAAGCAGAAAGCCCAGGAATGGCTGATGGTCGAAGGCTATATGGATGTGATTGCATTGCAGCAATACGGCATTCATGGCGCAGTCGCGACACTGGGAACTGCCAGTAATACCGACCATCTGAACATTCTGTTTAAGCAGAACAACCGGATTACCATTGCCTTTGATGGCGATGCTGCCGGTCAAAAAGCCGCACGCCGAACGCTGGACATTGCCCTGCCATTACTCAGTGATGGCCGTGAGCTGAAATTCTTTGTTTTGCCTGCTGACCATGACCCGGACTCCTTGATCCGCCGTGAAGGCATCGAAAACTTTAGACGCTTGCTGGATCAGGCGCCGCTGATGTCAGACTTCGTGTTTGCCCATCTGACCCAAAATCAGGACATCACTACCCCTGAAGGTAAAAGTCAGGTCATGGGTGAACTGAAAAATCTGACCGAATTATTGCCTAAACATGGCTCATTCCGCTATTTGCTGCAGCAATTTTTCCGCGAGAAACTGGGCTTTAACCGTAAATGGCAACCCAAGGTCAATACCGATGCATCCTTAAGTTTTAGCACCAAAATTGATGCTGAAGAATATGTGATTGCAATTTTGATGAATCATCCCTATTTGTATATTCATTTTGAACCACTGCGTGCGCTGGTATCTGAAGATCAGCTACTGTTTAAAATCCTAAATATTCTGAATGTGATTTTTGATGACCTGCCGGATGATCCTGAACTCTCGATCTATTATGTTTTAGGTGCCTGTGCAGTACATCATCATGAATTACAGCATATTCTACAACATGCCAATGTGAGCGATTATACCTCTTCGCCTGAACAGGCCGACAAACTGGCGGCAGACTTCTCGACCAAGCTGCAATATCAATGTCTGAAAAACAAGATAAAATCGAAAAAATTTAGCAGCATTGCAGAAATGAAGAATCTGAAAATGCAGATTTACGAAATTGATAAAAAACGCTCCATGACCTTATTGGACGATTAACAGTTTTAAATCGCTTCAAATAAAAATAAGGCGTTTATCTCTAAACGCCTTTCTTCAAAATAGCTATTGTTAAAGAGCTCGCTAATGTTTGGTCTTGCGGCGTGTATCAACTACCTCTTGCAAGGTATCGCGCATCATTTCAAAACAGCTTGGATCTTCCGCCTTGGCCGCCTCACGCAGCACAATAGAAGTCGGATGTAAGAGTTTCTGAGTCAGGCGGTGCGAAAACTCAGCCATAACCATTTCTGCTTTTTCACCCTTGGCAATACGTTGCAGCGCCAATGCCAGTTCTTCCTGCCGCAACTCTTCACCATGGTCACGATAAGCATGAATGGTGGCCCCGGCCTGCTTGACCTTTTGCTGGGTCATCAGTTCTGTTGCGAGCTGATTCACCATAACTTCAGCTTCAACCGCAGCCTGACGACGATGCGCCAGATTTTCCTCAATCACGCTTTGCAGATCATCGACGCCATACAGATATACCCCATCAAGTTTTTCAACTTTAGGATCGATATCACGTGGCACGGCCAGATCGACTAACAACATTTGCTGGTAACGGCGTTTTTTCAGTGCCGCTTTGATATCTGCAAAATGAATCACCTGATGCAGACTGCCGGTACAACTGGAAATCACATCGGCGCGATGCAGATTGTCTGCCAGCTGGTCAAAGTCAATAATTTCTACTTCCACCCGATGCGCAATTTCCTGCGCCAGAATGTCGGCACGTTCGCGGGTACGGTTACAGATAATAATCTTGCCCACACCCATTTCTGCGAGATGCTTGGCGACCAGACTGTTCATCTCCCCGGCTGCTACCACCATAATGGTGAGCTTGTCTGGATGACTAAATACCTGTAGGGCCAACTGTGCGACCGCATAGCCCATTGATACCGCATGACTGCCGACAGCGGTCTCGGAACGAACCCGTTTGGCCGCATAAAAGGCATATTCAAAAATTCGGTTTAAACTGCGTGACACCGTCTGGGAATCTTTGGCAAGAGAAAGAGCATTTTTGACTTGTCCCAGAATCTGCGGTTCACCCAGCATCAGTGAATCCAGACCACTGGCGACACGCATCAAGTGCGTCACGGCTTGGGCATTTTCATAACGATAGACATGATTTTGCAGCTGTTTGACATCCACCCCATTTTTTTGGGCGAGCCAGTTCAGCACCATGTCGACATTGTCAGACATCGCGTAAACTTCGGTTCGGTTACATGTAGACACCACCACCATGTCGTTTAATTCAGGGTGTTGGCTTTGCTCGGCAAGAATGGCACTTAACTTTTCAGGGTTAAACGCAACTTGTTCCCGCAGTTCTACAGAGGCAGTTTGATGGTTGACACCCAATGCAAAGAAAGACATATCAGGTCATCATTTCACTAAATTTATGCTATTGTGCAACATCGGTGTCATAAAAAGCATTACTTGGATCAATAAAAAATTGCGTCAAACAATCAGCCGTATCAACGGCCCTACAATTAAGCAATATTCTACCACATTCCTACTGGTAGGTAGCATGGCTTCGACTGCGCATCTCTATGCAGCGGAAGCAGTTTACCATGCAAATCAAAATTATGATGCGATAAAACAAAGTATGATGGCCGAGTTTGCCATTGCCGCACATGACATTCCGACTGCTTTGCACAACTATACGGTTCTGGCAATCAAGAGCAATTCCACCACGGTCAAGCAGCGTGCACTGAATGTTGCATTGGAACATGATGATTTACAGGCAGCCCTCGATATCTCGACCCACTGGGTGGTACAGGAGCCGCAGGATGTCCCCGCCTTATTTTATTTATCCCATATTGCCCTGAAAGCGCATGAGTATGAGCTGGCGGCAGAGACCTTAGAGAAAATCCTGCAAATTGATGACAGTGCCGATCTGGAAGAAATTCTCGCTGGGATTTCACCTGAAGGCACAGAAGACCGCAGCTATCTGATTCAGGCTTTAAGCACCACCAAAGCCAGAGACAATCCGTCTATTCTGGTGCTGGTGGCCGGTCTGGAAGCACAAAATGGTCAGCTGGAACAGGCTTTAAATACCATTAACCGTGCTCTAAAAAAACGTCCGAATGCGACTGGTTATATCCTGATGAAAGCCAATCTGCTGAATGCTCTTGGCGATCCAGAAGAAACCCTGCAATGGTATGAAAAATCCAGCCGTAAACACCGCAATAATCTGGATGTGCGTCTGGCCGAAGTCAAATATCTGGTCAAGCTGAACGAAGCGACTTTGGCGCTGAAAAAACTGCAAGACATTCTAAAAAAATGGCCAACGGCTGAAGAAGCCCTGTTCATTGCCGGACTGACCAGTATTGATCTGGAAGAATACGAGAAGGCCGAAAAACATCTGGTCGAACTGCGTTATTCTGCGCAGTATCAAAATGAAGCCTATTATTATCTGGCAGTGAATGCTGAACGCAAACAGCATTATGAAACCGCCAAAGCCTATTATCGTCTGGTCGATGGCAGTCTGTACACCGTCTCGCGTCGTAACATGATCTCGATTTTTGCCCAGCAGGATAAGCTGCATGATGCGCTGCGTTTCTTGACTCAGGAACGGGTGAATTATCCACAACATGCCAGCTTTTTATATCTGGCCCAGGCAGATATTTTAACGCGTATGCAGAATAAAAAAGCTGCGATCCGCCTGCTAGAAGAAGCCAGCAAAAACCTGCCGGATGATCCGGAACTGGTTTATGCGCAAGTGCTATTGCTAGATCCACATCAGGATCGCAACAAGCTGGATAAATTGCTGGCAAATTTACTCAAGATTGAACCGAATAGTCCGACCTATCTGAATGCCTATGCCTATACCCTGGCAATGCAGAACCGGCGTCTGGAAGAAGCGCGCCGCTATGTCGAACAGGCACTGGAATATGCACCGGAACAGGCTTCCATTCTGGATACTTATGGTTATATCTGTTATTTACAGAATGACTTTGCCACGGCTGCAGATGTCTTATACAAAGCATATCAACTCAATCCAAGCGTGAAGATTGGGGTACGTTATGCGCGTTCGTTGTACATGAATGGTGATATACAACACTTCCATCAAGTGTTACAACAATTACAACAAAACCATCCAAATGACCCCGAATTAAAACAACTTAATTCGCTATTGTTAGCACCACAAAACCAAACGAGTTAATTCTTTTATGCGCAATTTAAGCCAATTGGGCTGCTGTGCCTTTGCAGCAACTGCTTTATTCTTAACTGGCTGTCAGCAGATGATCAATCCGCAAACGCCAGTTACACCTTCTGTACAGGCAGATAATCAATTCCAGCTGCAAGGTAAAATTGGTGTGCGCACACCGCAACAGACCGGCAGTGCATTCTTTACCTGGGTACAACAGCAAGAAGAATTTGATATTGAGCTGAGTGGTATTTTAGGTGTGGGCAAAACCCAGATTTCCGGCACGCCCGGCCAAGTCACATTAAACAGTGCTAAAACAGGTGTGATTCAGGCGGCAAGTGCCGAAGAATTACTGCAACGCGCCACAGGCTGGCAAGCACCGATCAGCTATTTAGTGGACTGGGTACAGGCCCGCCCTGCGACAACGACTGCCAAATTGCAAAAAGATGATACACAGCGGATTAGCCAGATTATTGAACAGGGCTGGACGGTCGATCTCAATTACAATGCGCAGGCCAAAATGCCAAACCGCTTGATTTTAAAGCAGTCACTTGAAAATGGTGCGGAAAACCGTATTACAATGATCATTGAAAACCGTTAATTGACCTGATGTTAGCCCATGATGATTCGTGTTCCCTCGCCTGCTAAACTGAATTTGTTTTTACATATTACCGGTCGCCGTGAAAATGGCTATCACGAGCTGCAAAGCATTTTTCAGCTGATTGATCTGTATGACTGGCTGGAGTTTGAACAAACAGATAATCAACACATCCAGATTGAAGGGCTGGCCTCCGTCGACCTAGAACAGAATTTAATCTATCGTGCGGTACAACTGTTGAAGCCCTATGCTCAAACACTATCCGGACTAAAGATTCGTCTGGAAAAAAATATCCCGATGGGTGCTGGACTCGGGGGCGGCTCGTCTAATGCAGCCACCACCCTGATTGTGCTGAACCAGCTCTGGCAGTGCGGTTTAAATATCGAGCAACTGGCAGATCTCGGAGTCAAGCTGGGTGCAGATGTACCGATATTTGTACATGGTCGAAATGCTTGGGCTGAAGGCATTGGCGAACACTTAACATTCATAGACTTAGATCAAAAACAATTCATTGTGTTAAAACCTGACTGTTTTATCAGCACTCAACTGCTTTTTTCGCAAAAAGCATTGACAAGAGACACGAAGAGCACTAAATTTTGCGCCTATCAGCAAACGCCATCTGATTTTGGAAATAACTTTGAGCCACTGGCTCGATCCTTATATCCTGAAGTCGATGAAGCGATGCAATATCTCGACCAGTTCGGTATTGCAAAACTTACAGGTACAGGTGCTTGTGTGTTTATTGAAGTCACTGAAAATCTGAATATCGAAGATATTCTTGCAAATGCACCATGTAAAGCTTACCTGGTCAACAGTTTACAAGAATCACCTTTAGTTCAGTTTAAAGTGTAGATAGGGGTATCGCCAAGTGGTAAGGCACCGGGTTTTGATCTCGGCATCCGTTGGTTCGAATCCAGCTACCCCTGCCATTTTCACCTGTAGATGTACTGTATTAGGGGTATCGCCAAGTGGTAAGGCACCGGGTTTTGATCTCGGCATCCGTTGGTTCGAATCCAGCTACCCCTGCCATCTTACAGTTCATCAAATTTAGGGGTATCGCCAAGTGGTAAGGCACCGGGTTTTGATCTCGGCATCCGTTGGTTCGAATCCAGCTACCCCTGCCATTTTCTCGAAAAAAGACAGAACACTCATTTGCTGTAAGACTGTTAATTTACCTTGACACTTTACCGTAAAAATATTAAAGTTCTGCCGCATTAGGGGTATCGCCAAGTGGTAAGGCACCGGGTTTTGATCTCGGCATCCGTTGGTTCGAATCCAGCTACCCCTGCCATCTATTCCCATATATCCCAACCGCCAAGGGTGCTTCATGCCCAATCTTGTCGTTTTTAGTGGATCTGCGCATCCACAATTCGCTCAAAAAGTCGTAAGTCACTTACATATTCCTCTAGGCGCTGCCTCTGTAGGTCAGTTCTCTGATGGTGAAATCGCTGTCGAGATTACTGAAAACGTTCGTGGTAAAGACGTATTCGTCGTGCAACCTACTTGTGCTCCTACTAACGATAACCTGATGGAAATCTTAGTCATGGCTGACGCTTTGCGTCGTGCAAGTGCAGGTCGTATTACTGCCGTGATTCCTTACTTTGGTTATGCTCGTCAAGACCGTCGTCCACGTTCAAGCCGTGTGCCAATTACTGCTAAAGTCGTTGCAGACATGCTGACGACTGTAGGTATTGACCGCGTTGTGATGATTGATCTTCATGCTGACCAGATCCAAGGTTTCTTCGATATCCCTGTAGACAACATCTACGGTACACCAGCGCTACTTGCTGACTTACGTCAGCAGTCACATCACAACCTGATGGTGGTTTCACCTGACGTCGGTGGTGTGGTTCGTGCACGTGCTGTTGCGAAACAAATGGGTGATATCGATCTTGCAATCATCGATAAGCGTCGTCAAAAAGCGAATGAATCACAAGTGATGCATTTGATTGGCGATGTGAAAGATCGTGATTGTGTCATCGTCGATGACATGGTAGATACTGCAGGCACTTTATGCAAAGCAGCTGATGCATTGAAAACTTTCGGTGCTCGCAAGGTTGTTGCTTATGCAACGCATCCAGTACTTTCTGGTAAAGCATTAGAAAACTTAAGACATTCTGTGATTGATGAGTTGGTGGTTTGTGACACCATCCCACTTTCAGATGAAGCTTTAGCACTGGGCAAGATTCGCCAGGTTTCCGTAGCCAGCATGGTTGCCGAAACGATTCGTCGCATTAACAACGAAGAATCTATTAGCGCAATGTTCGATTCTTATCTATAATAGAGCGCTGAATTTTCAAAGCCCTGCCACTTGGTAGGGCTTTTACTCACTAGACTGGTCGCAAGTCTGGTTCATTTAACTTAAATAGGATGTCTATCATGGCAAACTTCGTATTAAACGCAGCAGCACGTGAAGAAGCAGTTCAAGGGAAAGGTTCGAGCCGCCGCCTTCGTCTTCAAGCTAAAGTTCCTGCAATCATCTACGGTGGTGAAGCTGCTCCTGTAGCAATTACTGTTGAGCTTCGTCAGCTTGTTAAATTCTTAGAAAACAATTCATTCTTTGAAGAAGTTATCGAAATTGATGTAGACGGTAAAGTTGAAAGCGTGAAAATCCAAGCGTTACAACGTCACCCAGCGAAAAACACACCAATGCACGCTGACTTCAAACGCGCATAAGTGTTAATGGTGTAATTAGTGTCAAATATTTCACTGATTGTTGGTTTGGGTAACCCAGGTTCTGAGTATGCCCAAACCCGCCATAATGCAGGCTTCTGGTTCGTAGAACGCCTTGCAGAGCAATATGGCATTACCCTCAAAAAAGACCCAAAATTCAACGGATTTAGCGGTCGTGGCAATATCGAAGGTCAAGACGTCCGTCTTCTTCTACCGACAACCTTTATGAACCTTTCCGGTAAAAGTGTTGTTCCTTTCGCCAAATTCTACAATATTGCACCTGAATCGATCCTGATTGCCCATGATGAACTGGATATGAATCCTGGTGTCATTCGCCTGAAAACTGGCGGTGGTCACGGTGGTCATAATGGTCTACGCGATATCGTGCCGCATATTGGTTCAAACTTCCATCGCCTGCGTATTGGAATCGGCCATCCTGGTGCCAAAGACCGCGTTTCCGGTCATGTGCTCAGTAAAGCGCCCAGCAGCGAACAGAATTTAATGGATGATGCAATTTCCCATGCCCTCGCCCGCACAAAAATGCTGGTGAATGGTGAAGTACAGCAAGCCATGAATCAAATCAACGCATATAAGCCGAACTAAACATTCAAAAATTGCTGGACAATTCCGCTTGCCAGAAAGTTTATTTAAGCGCAAAATGCGTTTGCTCGATTGTTCACCATACAGCAAGCAAGATTGATTTAACCAAATGATCAAACTCTTAGGTCAACTCAGGGGACGCTAGCCATGCTATCTCGTTTATTAAAATGCAAAATTCACCGCGCTCACGTTACACATGCAGAACTACACTATGAAGGTTCATGTGCAATTGATGGCGTTTTGATGGATTTGGCTGGCATTCGTGAATACGAAGAAATTCATGTGTGGAACGTGACCAATGGTAAACGTTTTGCAACTTATGCAATTCGTGGCGAAGACAATTCAGGCATCATCTCAGTCAATGGTGGCGCTGCACATCAGGCCGATGTAGGTGATATCGTGATTATTGCAACCTTTGGCGATTTTACTGAAGCTGAAGCGAATGCTCATCAGCCTCGCTTGGTCTATGCAAATCCAAACAATACCGTCAGCCATACTGCCAACTGTATTCCGGTACAAGTCGCTTAAGTCGATGCGACCAGATTCCCAAAGCTCGCACCTCGCGGGCTTTTTTATGGCCAGAATGACTAAATATAATTAACTGCCCTGCCGCCAGCTTTTAGAACTTTCACAATTTAGGGGCTTTAAATGGGAGTCAACAAGATTAACCAGTAAAGCCTTTCCATTTTCCTTAAGCTTAAGTTCGGCAAATTTGGCATTGCGATAACACGGCTCTAGGCCTTCGGCGAATAAAAAACTATTGGCCGCCGGATATAAAGCTTCAAAACTATTGCGTGGATTCTTTAACAGCAGTTTTGCGGAAGATGCCGGATGAACTTGTAACAGACGCGGATCAAAACTGCTTCGTATCACTCGTCGTTGTGCATCCAAGCGTACATAGCTCACGATCTGAGACCGATCTTTAAAATCCTGAATAGTGATATCTGAACCTGTTTGATTCAGGGCAGTTTCATCAGCATCCAGACCAGCAAAATGCAACTGATAGTTCAGCGCCATATAATCGCCCTGCAAAATCGAACGCGGATCGACGGGCGCCAACTTAACAAAAATACTCTGACTATTTCTTAAATGCCATTCATGCTGGATAATTAAGCCCACAAATAAGGCAATACTAAAAATACTCAGGTGTAGCACCCAGAACTTTTTCATGAGGCTACTCCTGTTTTCGACTGAAATTTCGGTGAGCTCAACACATAAGCCAGAAGCAAAACCAGCAGACCTGAAGCAAAGATACTGACACTCTTAAATAAAAAGCTGAGTCCCAGATTGTAATACAGCAACCATAACCAGAAGATCAGTAACAGAACCAATAAGGCCTGCATCAATCGCTGTTGATTGACCATCGCCCAGGCCATAAGTACCAGAATGATGAAAATTTCAAAATAGCCCAGTGCAATCAGTAAAATGCCTACGGCAGGAATCAGCCAGAGTGGTGTCAGCGAAAATTGCTTCAGATGTATTCCGATAAAACTCAGCAGCCATACTGCGGGTAAAATATAGAAAACAATTGCTTCATCTATACCGCGCGGATGCAGTTGCTGCGCTACGCCAAATTGCAACAGACATTGAAAAATAGCCGTTGCTGCCAAAATACTGATCATCCACAGATTCACACTTTTGGCATAAGCTGAAGCAAGCCAGTGTCTTGCAGTGAGTAAAGCCACGGTCAGCACACTGTAATTCAACAGCATGATCCATGTGATCAGGCGATGGTCATGAGAAAATGGGTGCTGCTCGATTAAAACTGCAATTCCCAACGCATGAGCCAGTAATAACTGTAATAGCAGCACCAGCCAATGCATGCGATTCATGATACTTAGCAACGTAATACCGATTTGTATCAGCCAGATCAGCAATAAACTATCTGTCAACAATTCGGTATGAATCAGGACAGCAGCCTGACCGCAAACCCACAAACAATAAGCCAGTTGCCGCAGAAAAACTGAAGGCTTGCTATGAATCAGCCACCAGGCAATCCCGATAAAGATTAGCCCCATCAGGATGGATAAACTTTCCCAATAGGTCAGCAACAGCATGGCCAGTATCACACCAGCAATCCATGCGCCCAGCGCCAGTGGAATGACCGAAAACCGGCTCTGGGGTAACAGCTTTATCAGCAGCGCACTAATCGCCGCAAACCAGCCAAAGATGAGCAAAGCCAGCACCAATAAGCCTGCAGCTGAATTTTGCAAATATTGGTCTGTGAGATCAAAAATCAGAATGCTAAAACTCAGTGCCAGCCCTGCAACCAGCAAACTGGTTTCCAGCTGTTGCTGCCGAGTATAGAAATAAGCACTAAATAACAGTGCTAAGACCAGTACCGAAGCCAAATACCAGATCGAATTCGAGTCGATAAATCGAAACATGCTGAATACCGAAATGAGTACCACCACGGCAATCAACAGATAGCGTAAAACCGGATAATAGCGTAATGCATAGATCAGACTCAGTCCGGTCAACAGATTAAGACTGAGCAGATAGGCAGTTTCAGCACGCACCAACCAAAAGCTTTGTTTAAAATAAAAATAAAGCGCCAGCTGGCTGACCACGCAAAATAATGCAAACACACCAATATTCGGTCGATACAGCCAAGGCAAAAGTAACAATGCCCAAAGCAAAAATAGTTGATAACTGTCCGCGCCAGTCTGATAGATCTGCCCAATCACCGCCAGACTTAAGCCCAGCATTAAACCCGATACAGTATCCAGACTTTGTCTTAACTTTTCTCGCGCAGCAAAATGCACACTCAGCAATGCCGAACCCAGCAATAAAACTTGCGGCATAAACAACTGGACAAATTTCGGCAGCATCCACCAGTTTGCTGCCAGCAGATACACGATACTGACAGCGATCAGCGCGAGTCCAATGATTTGAAGAATCTGAATAACAGCAGGTTGAATAAATAACAGCGGTGAGAATGGATGATCGGGCTTGGTTACTGTTTTAGACATGCTGATCTGTTCAATTTTTATTTGATTTTACCTTAGCATGATTTTTAGCGCATATGCCAGGCAGGAACCTTACAACTGTGCAGTACTTTTTTAAATCAGGATCTGATAAATGCCGTAAAGAGCAATGATCAGCAGAATGAGACCACACAAGGCCAGCAAATGCGGATACAACCGAGAACGGGATAAACGGTTAAAACCCAAATACACCACCGACAGGGTCAGGAAATCCAGCACGATCCAGCTCAAGGTTAAGATTATGAGACTCAAATCGAGATCAGATGTAATACCAATAAACTGCGGGAAAAAAGCCGCAAAGAAAATAATATCTTTGGGATTGGAAATACCGACCAGAAAACCCTGCTGAAAGCCGCCACGTACCGGAGATAACTTCTTTTGAGTTGACTCTGCTTGCTGGAAAATCACCTCCCGAAATATTTGCAGCCCCAGATAACCAATATACAGACAACCCAGCAACTTGATGGCATCCAGCCACTGTTCATTAATGACCAGCAAGCCTTTCAGGCTTAATATCGATAAAGCAATCAATATCAATGAAGCGAAATTGGTGCCAAAAATAGTTCTTAAAGCCGCAGCATAACCGCCTTTTAGACCGGCACTGGCCACCAGCAACATCACCGGACCAGGCGTGGCGATCATTACCACAACAGCCAGACAATACAAGAGATACTCACTGATATTCATGCTTTTCCCTCAGCTGTTGTTATTTTTCTGCATAAAAAAAGAGGACTTATTCCTCTTCCTGCAGATGAATCAGATGCTGACTAATGCCATCCGCCCGCAGAAAAGCCAGATCATAACTGGCAGTGGCCAAAGCCAGAATCCGGCGCTCAAACTCATCCCAGAGTGGACGTACCTGCTTATAATGAATCCCCAAACCACTATCATCGGTAAAATGCCGATTTTTTTCACAGAGCTTTAAAGCATGATACAGCTTACGTCCTTTGGAGGCATCGTCACGTAAACGTACCCGTTTTGACAGCACAAAGGCTTGAACCTTGACGATATCTGCATGTGGCAACAACGGCACTAAAATCTGATCCAGCTGTGCATCCAGACGCCGCCATACGGCATGATGTTGATCAGCGCCATAAGTGTTCCAGTGAATCACCTCATGATTGAAACGGCGGCAACCACGACATACCGCATCACCAAATACGGTCGAGCAACGCCCAGCACACGGGGTTAAAGACGCAATACGACGATCTGAACTCAAAACACACTCCAAAGATACTACAACTTCCAGTACCTGCATCACTGCATAAAACTTTACAAAATTCCGGGTCGGGCATGACTATACACGCTCTCCCCCATGAATTGAAGCCTGTTAAAAGGCAAGTGTTTTACTCGCTTATTCACTCGAATCACGCTAAAATATGCGCCTTTAAATTATCATGCTACGTTGGAGTATTCCATGAACGCTACTGTAGAACAGCTTGCACCTGTAGAACAGCAAGCGACCTCAGGTTGGGTTGTTGCCGCACTTTATCAATTCAAAGAAGTTCAAGATCCTGCCGATCTTCAACAACGTCTTTTAGACTTGGTAAAAACAATCAACCTTTGTGGAACACTCATTGTAGCGGGTGAAGGGATTAACGGTACGGTTGCAGGTGACCGTGCATCGATTGATCAAATTCACCAGTTCCTTCTCAATGAAGGCTTTGTTGAGATGGAATATAAAGAGTCAGACAGCTCTGACAAGCCATTTCGTAAAATGAAAATTAAATTAAAAAAAGAAATCGTGACTTTAGGGGTAGAAGTGAAACCACGTGATCTGGTCGGTCACTATCTTGATCCTCAGGAATGGAATGAACTGATTGCGCGTGATGACGTGATTCTGGTTGATACCCGTAACGATTACGAATACAAAGCAGGAACGTTCAAAGGCGCGATTGACCCGAAAACTGAAAGCTTCCGTGAATTCCCTGAATATGTGAAAAATAATCTGGAACAGCACAAAGACAAGAAAATTGCCATGTTCTGTACCGGTGGTATTCGCTGTGAAAAATCAACCTCTCTGCTTCTGCAAGAAGGTTTTACAGAGGTGTATCACCTGAAAGGCGGTATTTTAAAATACCTGGAAGAAACTCCGGCTGAAGAAAGTATGTGGGAAGGCGAATGCTTCGTATTTGATGGCCGTACAGCAGTAACACACGGTGTCGAAGAAGGTCAAAACACCAAATGCCATGCCTGTGGCTGGCCTTTGCTTCCTGAAGAAGTGGCGCTGCCAAGTTATGAACATGGTGTCTCTTGCGTGTACTGCATTGACAAGACCACAGAGAAACAAAAAGACGGTTTCCGTATGCGTCAGTCCCAAATTCTGGCAGCAAAACGTAAACGTCTCTAAGCCAGCCGCTTTGTAAGAAAATATATAAAAACCCTCTTCGGAGGGTTTTTTATTTACATAAAAATTACAACAGTAATAAAACTCTCACCAATTCATTACCAAGAACCTTATTTTTTTCCAAGCAAGATTGCTAGTCTATTGAAAAGTCTATCTTAAGCCAAGTCTTTCATTATTAACTTAAATTTTAAAATGAAAAGGAATATAACATGACCAGTTCACTTGCTCGAGATCCAGATAATCTGGTTCAGTTTCAACCCAAAGAGAATATAAAACAACAACGACTTCATCAGGTTAATGACGAGCTTGAGAGCCAGTCACATGTGTTTGTGGTCATCTTGGGAACTGTGATTGGCGCGATTTTAGCGCTGTTTATTGGTTATCATCTTAATACCAGTGTCATTCATTTTATGCTGCTGAGTGTTTTACCTGTCTGTTTGGCCTATGGCTTACGCAAAGTCTATATTTATACGCTGACACATAGCTGATTCTGCCTGCTCATTTATATTCCAAGACTTTACCGCATAAAAAATACTGCTTAGGATACAGGCAGTATTTTTTATTTTGACCATCTTATGAATTTAACTGAATGGATTATTTCCGTCATGGAACAACTGGGCTACTGGGGTATTGCCCTGCTCATGTTTCTGGATAATGTCTTCCCACCCATCCCTTCCGAAATCATTATGCCTTCTGCGGGCTATTCGGCCTCTCAGGGTGAGTTAATACTGGTCGGGGTGATCATGGCCGGTTGCATTGGCTCATTACTAGCAGCAGCCTTGCTGTACTGGGTGGGTTATAAATTCAATCACGATTCCATTTTCAAGTTTGTCGACCGTTATGGCAAATATCTGTTTATCAAATCCAATGATGTGAAAAAATCACTGAGCTGGTTTGAACATTATGGACATCGGATTGTGTTTTTTGGCCGCATGGTTCCTGCCGTCCGCTCACTGATCAGCATTCCTGCCGGCATGAGCCGTATGCCCTTCTGGAAATTCATGTTCTATAGCACACTCGGAACCATCATCTGGACCACGTTTTTGGCCTGTGTCGGATTTTACTTTGGTGAAAACCAAGAGTTGATGCAGCAAATTTTCAGTAAAGTCAGTTATGTGATTATTGCGATTGTTATAGTCATTATTGCCTGGGTTATCTACCGTAGACAGCAGCGTAAAAATCGTCCATCCTGAATAGACCTCAGCATGAAGGAGGCTAAAACGATGTCGCACTATCTTAAATATTTTGCCACCGTTTATCTTAGCTTGGTTCTATTCGTGGGCGTACTCATTTATGTATTCAATCTGGGCGCGATTCTCCTGATCCCGGCCCTGATCGCGTCGGCCTTTCTCAGTGCCCGATACTTTGTGAAGAGAGAACAACGTTTACCCAGCAAGGAAGAGAAAAGCAAACTGGTATGGGGTTCTACCATCATTGCGATTACATTTGGGTTTATTTTTATATTTGTTGTGATCTGGATACATCCACAGACTGAAGCCATCTTCAACAACATGGCTTATACCGGAAGGGGCCCGAATTCATTTCTGATGGCCGCTGTGATTGCGGTACATGGTTTGATCTTTCATATTGCCTATAATGGCTATGCCCGCTACAGTCTGAGCAAACGGGTCGGTATTGAAAGAAAATAAAATCCCTTCGATGCTTTGATAAAAGTCCAAAGCTAAAAAAAGCACCGTGCGGTGCTTTTTTTATGAATTATTCTGGAGTGTGATACATCAGATACAATTCATTTAAGTTGTCTGGAATTTCTTCTGCAAGTTCGTCCATTAACTGGCCATTACGACGGAAAGTTTCCATTTGTGGATCTTCATCATCAATGCCGCTGAAGACCATGATTGGCAGAGTTAAATCTACCAGTTGCTCTTCAAATTCTTCAGTAAACCAAGCTTCTTCGTTCAGGAACATGGCATCGACAAAGCCCACACTCCAGTCACCCAAGCTTGATTCGGTGTCTGCTTCTTCAATTTCAAATGGGAATGTAATCCCTTCTTCATTGGCTAAGCTTTGACGGATAGACTCTAACCATGCTTGTACCTGAGTGATGATTTCTGCAGGCACTTTCTTTTGATTGCTATCAAAAAGCTCGTCTAACCATTTGTCGAATTTTGGGCCTACTGCAATAGCACATAAGAAACCATGGGTTGCTGCGAAATCTAGACCATGTTCATTTTGGTCACCATCTAGATATTCACTCAACAGGTCTAAATCTAAAGCACTCATCTAACATCCAAACTTAGAAAACCGAAAGGTTTAGCATAGCATTTATTCAGGCCATGCTAAATCCGAATTCGTTAATCTTCGTCATCAAAATCGTCATCATCGTCGAAGTCATAGTCAAAATCTTTGAGTTCGCGTTCCAAGCGACGTTGTGAAAGTAAATCATCAATCAGACGACGTTTTTCCAACGACTCTTTAGCGCTCAGCTTGCTGGAAGCTTCATCGAAATTAACATCATCCTCACCGAAGCTATCATCTAGTTCAAAATCTGTAGAAGACACTAAAACTTCCTCATAGTGAAAAATGTAAATGGTTTTAGCGCTATTTATCTTGCCTAAAACCACAAGTCAAGTTTTATTTAAATTTTCGTATTTTAAAGTTGTAAATAGGGCTTTTTTTTAAGGACATTGTGTGACATGATATAATCCACCCTGCGTCCTTATGTTTTTTGACTACACATTTTTTGGTCAAATACACAGATGCCGGGGTTGGACTTGAAAATAACAAATTCATCCCCATCTTAAATTACTGAATTTCATTTTAAATATTTTATCAGACAGCTTGAACGCTGAATACTCTGATGAAATACGTAGGCTATTCACTAAATTTAATGAGCTTAAATCGTGCATAAGTTGTACGGTTTTTCCTGTCACAGATTCAACGAAGAGTAAGCAAAAGATGAGCGATATGACTTCCCCTACTTCACAAGTAGCGGCTCTGATTAGCCGAGGCAAAGAACAAGGTTACTTAACCTTCGCTGAGGTTAACGATCATCTGCCGGACTCCATCACAGAAAGCGAGCAGATTGAAGATATCATTCAGATGCTGAATGACGTGGGTATTCCTGTACATGATCGCGCGCCTGAATCTGATGATACGATGTTCGAAGATACTACAGAAGCTGCCGATGAAGTTGCAGAAGAAGAAGCTGCAGCCGTATTGGCCTCTGTAGAAAATGAGCCAGGTCGTACAACTGACCCTGTGCGTATGTATATGCGTGAAATGGGTACCGTTGAGCTTTTAACCCGTGAAGGCGAAATTAGCATTGCAAAGCGCATCGAAGAAGGTATTCGTGATGTTTTGCACTCGATTGCTTACTGGCCCAATGCGGTAGAAGTTGTACTCCAAGAATATAAAGATTATGAAGCGGGCGAACGCCGTCTTGCTGACCTGTTATCGGGTTATTTAGATCCTGAATCAGACGAAGAAATTCCTGAAGTACTCGAAGAAGAAGTCGAGATCGCTGAAGACAAGACTGACTCGAAAAAATCGACCAAAGATGTAAAACTGGACGATGATGAAGAGGAAGAAGCTGAAACTGAAGATGATTCAGAAGCTGATTCTGGTCCAGATCCTGAAATTGCCAAAGCGCGCTTCACTGAACTTGAAAATGCATGGTTGAATACCAAAATAGCCATCGAAAAACATGGTCGTGACAGCGAAGAATCTGAAGCTGCGCTGGAAGCACTGGCAACCGTATTCATGATGTTCAAATTCACGCCGCGTCTATTCGATATCATTTCAGAAATGATTCGTGGTACGCATGACCAGATTCGTGGTGCAGAACGTGAAGTAATGCGTTATGCCGTGCGCCGTGGTCGTATGGATCGTACCCAGTTCCGTACTTCTTTCCCGGGACAGGAATCGAATCCAGCCTGGTTAGATGAACAGATCGCGAAAACACCTGCAGACCAGAAAGCCTATCTGGAAAAAGTACGTCCAGATGTATTGGCCTTCCAGCAAAAGATTGCCGATATTGAAAAAGAATTGGGTCTTGATGTTAAAGGCATTAAAGACATTGCCAAACGCATGGCCGTTGGTGAAGCTAAGGCACGTCGCGCCAAGAAAGAAATGGTCGAAGCCAACTTGCGTCTGGTGATTTCAATTGCGAAAAAATACACCAACCGCGGCTTGCAGTTCCTGGATCTGATTCAGGAAGGTAACATTGGCTTGATGAAAGCGGTAGACAAGTTTGAATATCGTCGTGGTTATAAATTCTCGACTTATGCAACCTGGTGGATTCGTCAGGCGATCACCCGTTCAATCGCCGATCAGGCACGTACCATTCGTATTCCGGTGCACATGATCGAGACCATCAACAAGATCAACCGTGTATCGCGTCAGCTTCTTCAAGAAATGGGGCGTGAACCGACACCTGAAGAGTTGGGCGAACGTCTGGAAATGGACGAAGTCAAAGTACGTAAAGTGCTAAAAATCGCCAAAGAACCGATTTCGATGGAAACACCGATCGGTGATGATGAAGATTCGCATCTGGGTGACTTCATTGAAGACAGCAACATCACGTCACCAATTGATGCTGCGACTTCAGAAGGCCTGAAAGAAGCGACACGCGAAGTTCTGGAAAACCTGACTGAACGTGAAGCCAAAGTCCTGAAAATGCGTTTTGGTATCGACATGCCGACCGACCACACCTTGGAAGAAGTGGGCAAACAGTTTGATGTGACACGTGAACGTATTCGTCAGATTGAAGCTAAAGCGTTACGCAAGCTTCGCCATCCATCACGTTCAGAACATTTACGTTCATTCCTCGAGAATGATTAAGATTTGATGCTTGCTATGGGGACTTGAAATTTACTTCAGTGTCTCCATTTTAAGTAGCCAAGACAGACCCAAACGCCTGCATGATTGCAGGCGTTTCAAATAGGGGGACTACCATGTTAGACCGCACACCTTCTCGTGACTTACAGGAACACCTCTGGGTGTTCCCGATGGACTATCCCATCAAACTGATTGGCCTTGCTGGCATTGAACTGCGTCAGGCCGTAAATGATATCTTTGTAAAACATTTTCCTGAGTTTGATGGCAGTGAAATGACCATCACACCGTCGCGTACTGGCAAATATCATTCCATTACCGCACAACTGCGCTTTTTGGAACTGGAGCAGGTACATGCAGTATATGCAGATTTGGCCGCCTGTCCGCTGATTAAAACCGCACTGTAATCAAAAATACAAAAGACACGCTTTCGGGCGTGTTTTTTATGCCTGTACAATGACTGAGCTAGCGCTTAAATATTGTAGGTCTCGCCCCTATTTCATGCCGAAATCATTATAATTATGACCAGTTTTTTATAATTACCAAGGACACTCCCTGTGACTGATGTGCTGCAAAAGCCCGAGCTGATCATTCGTCAATATCACGACCTTACTCCTTATGAAGATCGCTTTCTGGAAATGAAAACATTTACGGAAAACCGTGATGAATATAGTCCGGATCAGCTGTGGATTCTGCAACATCAGGATGTATTGACTCAAGGTCAGGCCGGTAAGCCAGAACATATTCTGATACCGAGCAATATCCCGGTAATTCAAACCGATCGTGGTGGTCAAGTGACCTGGCACGGCCCGGGCCAGCTGGTGGCTTACTTCATGTTTGACCTGAATCGCCTGGGCTGGAATGTGCGTACACTGGTGTCCTATGCTGAAAACCTGATGATCGATCTGCTGAAAAAATACGGCATCGATGCTTATGCCAAACCCGATGCACCGGGGGTCTATGTGGCTGAACGAAAAATTGGGTCACTGGGTTTTAAAATTCGTAAAGGCCGTAGCTATCATGGTCTTTCCTTAAATCTGGATTGTGACCTGAGCGGATTTAATACCATCAACCCTTGTGGTTATGCGGGACTGGAAATGGTTCGCATGAGCGACCTACTGGAACAACCGCCACAATTCAACCAGTTATGTCGTGAAATTATTGAAACTTTGCGCCACAGCGGTTACTTTAATCAAGTCACTGTCGAGCAAAGATAAAGCCTTTGCATTTCACCCCCAAATAAATTAGAGTATTTACTCTAAACCA
The DNA here is from genome assembly GCF_022869025.1 of Acinetobacter sp. F-1. Classification (NCBI taxonomy): domain Bacteria; kingdom Pseudomonadati; phylum Pseudomonadota; class Gammaproteobacteria; order Moraxellales; family Moraxellaceae; genus Acinetobacter; species Acinetobacter sp. F-1. The sequence continues at coordinate 287,717 of NZ_JAJKFX010000002.1, forward strand.
ATAATATTGAGATAGGGATCATCACGTGATTGCAACTAAATCCGTAAAACCCGCTTTGCAGCTTGCCTATGTCAAACTCATGATGGATGTGATTGGCCGCGGTCTGGTCATGGCAAGTCAGGTGGATGAAGAAATCAAACAGGAAGTTGCCCAATTTCCAGTCCATTTCACTCTTTCCATGAAAGTCTTTCCGCATGGCCCAGCCTTTGTGGCGCGGGTCACTGAGGACAAGCAATTGGAACTGGTGAAAAATCTGGAAAAAGCACCTGATCTGACTATTACCTTTAAACATCTGCACCATGCTTTTTTAGTTTTTTCCTTTCAGGAAAGCACCTCTCAAGCCTTTGCCAATGACCGCATGATTGCCGATGGCGATATTTCCAATGCCATTCGTCTGGTGCGTTGTCTAAATAAAATGGAAGCACTGATTTTGCCTAAACTGGTGGCGCAACTGGCTGTCAAAGAATATCCAAGCAATCTCAGCCTCAAAGAAAAACTAAGCGAAGCGAGCAGTATTTATCTAAAAATCGCTCAATCTTATTTAAAACGGAGTGTATAACATGGCTAAACCTTATTATGAATTTTTCTGTCCGGTTAAAGTCATTGCCGGACATGCCGCGTTAGAACATATTCCGTTTGAACTTGCGACTTTAGGTGCAAAACGTCCACTCATCATTACCGACAAAGGTGTACGCGCCAATAATCTTCTGGCACCGATTGAAGCTGCATTTGAAATGGCGGATGCTGCAATTGTAGCCATTTTTGATGATGTACCACCCGATTCTAGCTTGGGTACAGTACGTAGTGCGGCGAAACTGTATCGTGAAAATCACTGTGACGCGATCATTGCTGTAGGCGGTGGTTCAGTCATTGATACGTCCAAGGCCACCAATATTCTGGTGTCTGAAGGGGGTGATGACTTGCTTAAATATTCTGGTGCCCACAACCTGCCTAAGCCACTGAAACCATTTTTTGTGATTCCAACAACTTCAGGGACAGGTTCAGAAGTCACCATGGTGGCTGTCGTCTCAGATACCGAGAAGAATGTTAAAATGCCTTTCGCATCGTATTATTTGATGCCGCATGCTGCGATTTTAGATCCGCGCATGACCCAGACTTTGCCGCCGCATTTAACCGCCATGACCGCAATGGATGCACTGACCCATGCGGTCGAAGCTTATACTTGCATGGCAGCCAATCCAATCTCAGATGCTTATGCCACCGCAGCAGTCAAGAAGATCAGTAGCCATCTATTCAATGTGCTGGATAATCCCAATGATGCGCAAGGCCGTCTGGAACTGGCTCAAGCATCGACCATGGCCGGTATTGCATTTTCTAACTCGATGGTCGGGATTGTGCATTCACTCGGTCATTCACTGGGTGCAGTGGTGCACTTGCCGCATGGTTTATGTATGAACCTGTTCCTGCCGTATGTGCTGGAATACAACAAAGAGGTCAATGGTGACAAGATTGCTGATCTGTTACTACCTTTGGCAGGTGCCGATATTTATGCGCAAACACCAGCACATTTACGTGCAGACAAAACCATTGCCACTATTCTGACCATGCGAGATCGGATTTATAGTCTGACCAAACTGCCACGTACATTACGTGAAACCGGCAAGATTTCTGAAGCGCAGCTGGATGAAGTGGCAGAGAAAGCCCTGAACGATGGTTCCATCATTTATAACCCGAAAGAAGCCACCTTGGAAGATTTAAAATCTATCTTAAAAAAGGCTTGGTAATTACTGAAAAATAAGCCAATATAGCGAAAATTAAAGCCTGATGTTTTTTTAGACATCAGGCTTTTATCTTGCATAAAGAAATCATTGCGCTAATTTGAATGGCATACTTTATGCACCTCAAAAGTCAAAAAAATAGCTAGCAAAAGCCCTTCTTTTCAAGTAGATTGGCGGGCTTTTATAGAAAACTGTAGGGGGGATCGTTCGTCTCAAACGATCCTTATAAATATGACTGATCCTTGATCAACGATTAAGAGGATAACGCCGTTGACTAATATCTCTGGGACTCAATCGGCAGCTAAACTGCAAAAAACGCTGGGACTCTGGCACATCATTATTATTGGTTTGGCTTATATTCAACCCATGACCTTGTTTGATACATTCGGTCTGGTATCTGAAGAAAGTAACTTCCACGTTCCCACCTCTTACATTTTTGCACTGATTGCAATCTTGTTAACCTCCTTGAGCTATGGTCATATGATTCGCCGCTACCCTTCTTCGGGTTCGGCCTATACCTATGCGCAAAAATCCATTCACCCGAATGTGGGTTTCATGGTGGGGTGGTCATCTTGGCTCGATTATTTATTGTCGCCAATGGTCAACATCATTCTTGCGGTAATTTACCTGGAAGCCCTGTTCCCCGATGTGAATCACTGGGTTTGGGTGGTGGTATTAACCGCATTTATGACCGGAGTTAACTTACGTGGGGCGCGCTTTGTAGCAAACTTCAACAGTATGATCGTGTTCGTGCAGCTGATTGTCATTGCGGTATTTACCTGGATGGTCTACAGCAAGCTCCAAGCCGGCTTTAATGCCGATGGCCCGATCACGGCCGAGCAACGCTACCAGCTCTGGAGCCTGGAACCGTTCTGGAATGAACTTACCTCAGTCGGTGCATTAATTACCGGTGCTACTTTATTGTGCTTCTCCTTTACCGGTTTTGACTCTTTAAGCTCGCTGGCTGAAGAAACCAAAGATACTGAAAAAACCTTGCCTAAAGCGATTTTCTTGACCGCTTTAATCGCCGGTATTATTTTCATTATCAGCACCTACTTCATGCAGATTTACTTCCCGAATAATCCGGGTTCATATTTCCAGAATATTGCTGAAACCCAGCCGGAAATCTTGATGCTGGTCGGTGGTTCATTATTCCAGGCCTATGTACTTGGTTTTGCAATCATTACCGTAATGGCATCTGGGATCTCCGCCCATGCAGGTGTATCTCGCTTGATGTATGTGATGGGTCGTGATGGCGTGATCAACAAGAAGATTTTTGGTCATATCAGCCCAAGAAACTACACACCGTCTTATAACATTATGATTGTCGGTGCTGTAGCTTTAACGGCTGGCTTCATGGACCTGGATTTCGTGATCTCACTGATCAGTTTCGGTGCATTAACAGCATTCAGTTTTGTGAACTTATCTGTCATTTCACGCTATGCTTTACGTGATGGTCGTACTAAAACTGCAAAAGAAATTCTGAACTTTGTGGTGGTACCACTGGCAGGTTTCATTGCAGTATTTGCCTTATGGCTCGAAGTCGATCAAACCTCATTGAAGTATGGTCTGATCTGGGCATTTGGCGGTATCTTGTACCTGGGTTATAAAACCAAGGGCTTCAAACATCCTGCACCTCAGCACAATGAATTTGACGATAAATAATATCGTTTCAGTTCAAATAAAAAAGGCGCTTTAAGCGCCTTTTTTATGTCTTTCAATTGTTGCTTTTAGTTAAAATAATCGACAATCAAAACCCATCTGGGTGTTGACCCGATTATTTTCATAACCGAGTTTTTCAATAAACAGACTTCTGTTGGACAATAATTTTTGCTCTTCCGGATTTAGTCTGGCTTTATTCTTGAGCGCCAGCTGATACATCTCATTTACGACACCCTGAAAAATATCACAAACTTCCTGACGTTTGGCCTGCTTCAATTTACGTCCACGCCAGGTCCATTCAAAATCATCGGAATTCAGACTCTGCCCCCAGTTGTCGATCCGCGCATCCAAGCGTTTTTGCATGTCGGCCAATCCTTGCTGTATTTCCGCTTGCGTAATTGGCTGAACTTGTTGCGTTTCCCCCATTACATCACTTGCTTCTTGCGCACCGAGGTGTAAAGCAGTCATTCCGATACAACAGGCCAAGGCAAATTTTAATATCGGCTTCACGCGTATATCCTTCTTATTCCAATCAGTTGTCTCTCTATCCTAGCAAATAAAAAAGCCACTCAAAGGCAGCTTTTCAAATTATTGTAAATTTAAGCTTAGAGCGCTTTAAAACCCTGCTGACGCCAGGCTTCATATACAATCACTGCCGTGGCATTCGAAAGGTTTAAACTACGAGAGTTCTCTGCCATCGGTAAACGAATCCAGTGCTGCTGCGGGAACATCATCCGAACATGTTCAGGCAGACCACGCGTTTCCGGCCCCATCAACAATGCCACAGAACGGTTCAAGTCCGAGGTATGTGGCGTTTCAGTCCCTTTGGTGGTCAGCGGATAGATCGCATCCAGAGCAATGCCTTTACTTGCCAGATCGGCCAGACAGTCTTCGATATTTTCCCAAATCTGCATATTGGCATATTCGTGATAATCCAGACCGGCACGTCTCAGTTTTTTATCATCCAGTTCAAAACCCAGTGGCTTGACCAGATGCAACTGTGCTCCCGTATTGGCACACAGACGAATAATATTGCCTGTATTTGCAGGAATTTCGGGCTCATATAAAACAACGTGGATCACTTATTTCTCACTTTATACATTTCATTCAGATATAGCTTTCAACTTATAGATCAAACAGCAACATCAGTGCTGTTATCTAGATACAGCTTTTTCCTGTATTCGGACCATGAGATTAATCGTCATATCCTTTTATTCAGGTGTAATTTTCGTCTTGCATTCAGACAAAGAGTATCAACTATTGCTATCCTCTTACTCAGGCATAGCCTTCGTCTTGCGGTCAAACCAAGAAACAACTTTTGCTTATCCTCTTACTCAGGCACAGCCTTCGTCTTGCGGTCAAACCAAGAAACAACTTTTGCTTATCCTCTTACTCAGGCATAGCCTTCGTCTTGCGCTCGGGCAAAGCAGTGCTTTGCTTATCCTCGCTCATGCCATTGCAGTTGTTCACGCAAGCGAACCACTTCACCAATAATGGTTAAAGTCGGTGCCTGAATTTGATGCTCAGACACTTTGGAGGCGATGTCGGCAAGGGTTCCCACCACAACTTTTTGCTCAGGAGTCGTGCCTTTAGAGACCAGTGCCACCGGCATATCTGCGCGTTGACCATGGGCTATTAATTGCGCACAGATTCTTTCCAGTCCCACCAGTCCCATATACAGCACCAAGGTCTGGTTTTCATAGACCAGCTCACGCCAAGGCAATTCAGGCGAACCTTCTTTTAAATGACCTGTCAGGAAACGCACACTTTGTGCATAATCCCGATGCGTTAATGGAATACCGGCATAGGCGGAACAACCTGAAGCTGCGGTAATACCCGGCACCACCTGAAAAGTAATACCTGCCGCAAACAGTTCTTCAATTTCTTCGCCGCCACGCCCAAAGATGAAAGGATCACCGCCTTTCAGACGACAAACTCGCTTGCCTTCACTGGCATATTTGACCAATAAAGCATTAATCCCATCTTGTGGAACTGCATGATTGGAACGCGCCTTACCAACATAGATTTTTTCCGCATCACGGCGACACAGATCCATAATCGGTTCAGACACCAAACGATCATAAATCACCACATCGGCTTGCTGCATCAACCTTAACGCTTTCAGGGTCAACAGTTCTGGATCACCTGGACCAGCACCCACCAGATAGACTTCACCTTTCGGCTGTTGCCACTCTTGTAATGCTTGCTCGATCAGACGATCTGCTTCAGCCATATTGTCATTAAACACCTGTTCTTTCAGCGGACTGGCGTACAGATCTTCCCAGAAAATACGGCGCTGATCCGGATTGACAATTTTTGCTTTAACGCGACTGCGCCATTTGCCTGAGAACTCAGCCAGCTTGCCCATGCCATGTGGAATCGTCGCTTCCAGTTGAGTCCGAATCTGGCGTGACAACACCGGCGACGTGCCATTCGATGCCACCGAAATCACCAGCGGTGAGCGGTCAATAATCGCAGGCACCATAAAACGGCAATGTGGCGGATCATCAACACTGTTGACCAGTACATTTTCAGCTTCGCACAGCTCGAAAACCTGACGATTCACATCAGCCTCATCTGTTGCTGCAATCACTAAACGATAATGACGTAAAGGAATCTGTGTACTGAATGGTGCCTGATCATATTGCCCTTGAGACTGCTGAACAATCCCAAGTAAATTGGCATCAATTTCAGGTGCAATGACATGAATCACTGCTCCGGCTTTTGCTAATAATACCGCTTTACGGTAGGCAATATGTCCACCACCGACAATCAAACAAGGTTGCTGTTGCAACTTTAACGAGATTGGAAAGATATCCACGAACTACCTCAAAATTTTAAATCTGATTGTCTATGCAATTTTCATGCACATTTAGCGATGCTGATATCAAGCATTAGTCGATATAAGTCGCACCACCCATATATGGACGCAATACTTCAGGAATCTCAATCGAACCGTCTGCACGCTGATAGTTTTCCATCACTGCAAGCAAGGTACGACCAACAGCCAGACCTGAACCATTCAAGGTATGTACAAATTCAGTTTTTTTCTGGTCGGCACGGTAACGCGCTTTCATACGACGCGCCTGGAAGTCACCCATGTTTGAACATGAAGAGATTTCACGATAAGTATTCTGGCTTGGCACCCAAACTTCAAGATCATAAGTCTTGGTCGCGCCAAAGCCCATATCACCGCCACAAAGGATGATCTTACGGTATGGCAGACCTAATGCTTGCAAGATACCTTCAGCATGGCCGGTTAAATCTTCCAGTGCCTGCATAGACGTTTCAGGTTTAACAATCTGAACCATTTCCACTTTGTCGAACTGGTGCTGACGAATCAGGCCACGGGTATCACGGCCATAAGACCCTGCTTCACTACGGAAACATGGGGTATGTGCTGCATATTTTAATGGCAGACGATCTGCATCAATGATTTCATCACGCACGAAGTTAGTCACTGGCACTTCAGCAGTTGGAATTAAATAGAATTCTTTTTCGCCTTGAAGTTTAAACAGATCTTCTTCAAATTTAGGCAATTGGCCTGTACCACGTAATGAATCCGCATTCACCAAATACGGTACATAGGCTTCGGTATAACCATTCTGATCTGTATGCGTATTCAGCATGAACTGTGTCAATGCACGTTGTAAACGCGCCAATGGGCCTTTCAAAACACTGAAACGAGAACCGGTCAATTTGGTTGCGGTTTCAAATTCCAGACCGCCCATCATTTCACCGAGGTCAGTATGGTCTTTGATCTCAAAATCGAATTCACGTGGTGTACCCCATTTCAGGATTTCCACGTTATCGCTTTCGTCTTTGCCTTCAGGCACAGCTTCATCTGGCAAGTTTGGAATAGACAGTAATTTTTCTTCAAGCTCCGCTTGCAGTTCAGCCAATGCTGCTTCAGCCGCTTTGATTTCATCACCAATCGCAGACATGCGTGTCATGATTTCAGAGGCATCACCGCCTGCTTTTTTAATTTGACCGACTTGTTTTGCACCGGCATTACGTTCAGCTTGCAGTGTTTCTGTCTTGGACTGAATTTCTTTACGGCGCGCTTCTAGGGAGGCCCACTCTTCAACATTGAGTTGAACACCACGTTTTGCCAAGGCCAAATTTACAGCCTCAATATTGTTTCTGAGTAATTTCGGGTCGATCATAATCAATCTTTGCAGAAGAAAAAAACTGGCTATAGTGTAAGCTCTTAACGTCAAAAAATACAGTGACTACGACCACAGCTGTGCCTTATTAGCACAATATTTAAGACGTTCTGGACTGTAAAATGGCTAAATATTCAGGCCGGATCACTTCACTTAAATCGGCATAGGACAGATTTAATTCAGACATCGCGGTTGTTGCCGAACTCAATTCACCTGGCGGATAAACCATCACCAGACCCTGCTGATCAAAATAATAATTATCACTCAGCTTAAACTGCTGCAGATTAATTCCCTGCTGATCCAGCCAGCGCGCATTGGCCCGATACAAGGCCTTAAGCAGCTTCTGCTCGCCGCCACCTGACATTAATTGATGCAAGGCCAGACGCTTTTTCTGTTTCAGATCAAAATTGATATATTCCACATGTTGCCATGACGCCGCCTTGTTACGCGCCAGATTGGAACTCTTCAAAGCAAAAGTCGCCAGATGACCATGCTGAGCAATAAACTCGACCTTGATCAAACGCTGATCCAGATAATGGGGCTCATCGGCTTTTTTAGGATTTTTCTGCGTGACTCTGGTGAATGCAACCGGCTCGGTATCCCGAATACGCGCTATAAAATAGTCATCAATCCAGTCAAGATTGGTGTCCAGGGTATGCAAGTCAAAGCGGACACAACCTTCTTTTTCACACACCACCTGGGCTGCCCCTTTGACCGGCACAGTCTTGGCTTCAATCGTCATCATCTGGTCTGTTTGCGCGAGCGTTGAAACTGAATTGGCTGGTGGCTGACAGCCGAGCACAGCCAGACTCATGAATAAGACAGGACAGATCTTTAAAAAAGCAAACCGCTTCACCTTCATTCTGAGCTCCTAAAATTTTGCAATTTCACTGACTCGCGTATATTTATACTAATACTCTCCACTGCCCAGAAGTAGCTGAAACTTGTAGTCTGTCCCTACTCTGCCTGATCATCGGCAATAAAAAAAGCAACCTGAATCGGCTGCTTTTTTGTTTTACTTGCTACGTCTCATTATTGATCAATAATGTCCGTACCTTTTGGCGGAGTAAAGTTAAAGGTAGAAGCTGGAATACTGCTATTCACTTTTACATTACTGAATTTGATCTGGGTGGTTTGTCCCAAGGAATCCTGCAGGATCATCAAGCTAGGTGCCTTGTTTGCACCGAAACTGATGGTCAGGCTCTCAAAGATGCCATCGGTATTTTTAGGATACAGCGTGTAATAGGTTTTTCCCTTATTCGGCTGGGTCACCCGGTAAGACTGCATAATCTGGCTGGTATTTCCTGACAGAAGCAAAGCCGGCGTATTGGCAACTTGCTCATCCAGGTTCTGACGAACTGCTTGCTGCAAATCCGGATCATAAATCCATACTGTTGTACCAGTCGTGGTAATGGTTTGCTTCGATGGTGCAGTGGTTTCCCAATAGAATTTACCCGGACGCTCAACCTTCATCACCCCTTTAAAGGTCTGATTCATATGTTGTGCGCTCAAGCCTTTTTTCTGGGTCGCTCTCGGATTGGTTATCTTGGTGCTTTGTTCAAAATTTGCCGTCATGCTACGTACATAATTCAGCTGTTTCACCAGACTGGCAGTGGCCTGTTGCTCCGACGCTGCCACAGGTGCAGCAAACACGGTTGTACTCATCACCGGTGCTAAAGTCACTGCACCCAGAGCCATAGCACAGACGGTTTTACGAAGCATATTCATAATTTCACCTTTATATTTTTGCGTGATCGCAATTTATTTGATGTCTCATCTTAAACCAAAATTAAAAGCTAAAATGATAGAAAATAAGAACTTTTGTATTGTTATTAATTCGAAATCCATTTTTTTGTTCATCATGATGAAGATTCGGACGCAATTTTTACATGATTGAATATCGCTTAATCTGCAGGTCAATTTTCAGACATAAAAAAAGCCCACAGCAACTGTGGGCTTTTATTTCTATTTTAGCGAATTACGCTTCAACAGATACGTAGCGACGACCGAACTGGCCTTTCACTTCGAATTTGATTACGCCGTCAGCAGTCGCAAACAAAGTATGGTCACGGCCCATACCTACGTTTTGACCAGCGTGGAATTCAGTACCACGTTGACGAACGATAATGTTACCAGCAGTCACAGATTGACCACCGTACATTTTAACACCTAACATTTTAGGATTCGAATCACGACCGTTTTTAGTCGAACCACCGGCTTTTTTAGTTGCCATGTCTATTTACTCCTCGTAATTAGCCTGAAATAGCTGTAATTTTCAACTCAGTGAACCATTGACGGTGACCTTGTTGTTTACGGTAGTGTTTACGACGACGCATTTTGATGATGCGGATTTTGTCGTGACGACCATGGCTAACTACTTCAGCAGTTACAGTAGCGCCAGCAACAACTGGTGCACCGATTTGAATGCTTTCACCGTTTACAAGCATCAATACGTCATCAAACGTAATAGTTGAGCCAGTTTCAGCTTTCAATAATTCTACTTTAAGGGTTTCACCCTCGATTACACGGTGTTGTTTACCACCGCTTTGGATTACTGCGTACATAATGTACTCCAAACAAGCCCGTGTCGTCGTGCCGATAAAGGAAGATATCGATCTTAAGACGTACGCCACTGGGGGATATCTAAGGGCGAGGATTTTAAGGGATATTCAAAAAAACAACAAGCCATTTTACCGAAATAATAATGGCAGGTATGTGCTAATTGTTTAACACTTAAATAATTTCCATCAAATCAAACACTCAAGATATATTCAGCAACAAAATAATACAGCAGCAATTCGGCCAGTTTGATTAAGATACTCAGCCGGAGAAATACCGTCAATTTGCTGAGCATTCCTGATTTTTTAGGGCAGCCAATATAGTTCGAATCTGAATAAGATCTATAAAAAGCTGATTTTTAGTGGAGTTTATGCATTTCTTAGGTTTCACTCATGTTATAAATTGTTAAACTACGACCTGCGATTTACCAGACTAGAGGTTTTCTTTCACATGACCATCGACTTTAAGCAAGACATTCTCGCTCCTGTTGCTAACGACTTTGCTGCGATGGATACATTCATTAATGAAGGAATTACGTCAAAAGTCGCCCTGGTGATGGCCGTGAGCAAACATGTGGTAGAAGCCGGTGGCAAACGCATGCGTCCGATTATGTGCCTGTTGGCTGCCAAGGCCTGTGGTGCTGAAGATTTAGTAGCGCATCGCAAGCTGGCCGCAATTATTGAAATGCTGCATACAGCGACCCTGGTACATGATGATGTGGTCGATGAATCTGGCCTGCGTCGTGGCCGTCCGACTGCCAATGCGACATGGAATAACCAGACTGCTGTTCTGGTCGGTGACTTCCTGATTTCACGTGCATTTGATCTGCTGGTCGATTTAAACAATATGGTCTTGCTGAAAGATTTCTCGACCGGCACCTGTGAAATTGCTGAAGGTGAAGTGCTGCAATTGCAATCCCAGCACCAGCCAGAAACCAGTGAAGCGACTTATTTAAATATTATTCATGGTAAAACGTCGCGCCTGTTTGAACTGGCGACAGAAGGCGCAGCGATTCTGTCGGGGAAAGATGAATTCCGTGACCCTTTAAAAACTTTCGCCGGTCATTTCGGCAATGCCTTCCAGATTATTGATGACATTCTAGATTACACCTCCGATGCAGAAACCCTCGGCAAAAATATCGGTGATGACCTGATGGAAGGCAAACCTACCCTGCCATTGATTGCTGCGCTAAAAAATACCTCCGGTGAGCAGCATGAAATTATCCGTCGCAGTATTGCCACTGGCGGTACAGAACATCTCGATCAAGTCATTCAAATTGTCAATGCGTCCGGGGCACTGGACTATTGCCGTCAACGTGCGACTGAAGAAACGGAAACCGCCATTCATGCCTTGCAGGCATTACCTGACTCTGAGTATCGTCAAGCTCTGATTAATCTGGCCAAACTGGCCCTACACCGAATTCAGTAATCTTTAAACTCGCCTATGCATATTAATTTTCTTGATCTTTTCCAAAACATGCAGCATCAGCTTGAGCAACCTCAGGCGGTGCTGGATGAAAATCTTCTCATTGAACTGATTGAAAGAATCAGACCGGAAGACAGCAGAAATACCGAAGAAATCGAAGCAAAGTTCAATGCATTTATCCAGGCTTTATTATTGACGCCGAATGCAGTTTCAGCATTACAGACATTTACCCTGCGGATCATTAACCGTTATAAACAGACCAGTCTGTTTTCCGATACCGGTATTTTGTCTCTGGATGGTTTCTGGAATCAGCTCAATCAGCGTATTGGCGCGCATATCCTGCCAGTTATTCCGGATCATCAGCAATTACAAGAATTATTTCGCAAGGTTTTTTATCAGCCGACCGATAAATACTGGCTCGACTATTTTGATGAAGATGACTGGCAACGCTTATTTTCAGTTCTCAATCAGGGTCACTCCAATCAGCCTGAAAAGACCCGCATTAAAGATCAACTGATCAAGGCACTGACCATTTTGTCGTATCGGATCAGTGGTATTGGTCTGCATCCTGAATTTATTAATGCACAGCCGGAACTGATGGAATATGAATCTCCTTTTCTGGTGCAGAACCGTGAGATTAACGAATTTATTCAGGAATACAAAAAACGCTATAACACGGTCACGCTGGTCGATTCGATCACCCCGCCAGATGCTTCGCAAGCACTGGTGATGCTGGAACAGTGTCATGATGTCGTGGCAAAAATTCGCCGCTCTACCAAACGGATTGGGGTCAGCGTGAGTCTGACCTATATGCTGGCACTGCTGGAGCAGTGTCTGGAGCGGGTTGAAATCCTGCTCAACATGGTCATGGACGAGGATGACCTGCGCTACCAGTCCATCGGCCTGTTTATTGCAGATATCACTGAAGCGATTTATAGCGAACGCAGTGTACGTGCCCTGCTGGCGACCAATAGTGAACTCCTGGCCTTGCAGGTGACTGAGAATGCTAGTAAAACCGGCGAGCACTATGTCAGTACTGACAAAAAAGGCTTTCTGGCCATGTACAAATCGGCCGCCGGTGCAGGTGCAATCATCGCGACGATGGCCACCCTGAAAATCCTGATGACACGCCTGAGCATGGCGCCTCTCATGCAGGCCTTTAGCTATAGCATGAATTATTCGCTGGGTTTTATGCTGATTCATGTGCTGCATTTTACCGTGGCGACCAAACAGCCAGCGATGACAGCCGCTGCACTGGCGGCCACAGTCCAGCAACGCAAAGGCTCAAAAATGGCGCAAATTGCCGAGCTGGCTGCGCTGATTGTGAATATTATCCGTACCCAGTTTGTGGCAATTCTGGGCAATATTTCGATTGCCATTCCGGTGGCGGCATTGATTACCTTAATGTGGGACGTTGCTCTGCATGAACCCTTAATGAATCATGCCAAGGCAACCAAAACCTTACATGACCTGAATCCCTTTACCTCTTTGGCGATTCCGCATGCTGCGATTGCCGGGGTATGTCTGTTCCTGTCCGGGTTATTGGCCGGTTATTTTGACAATATGGCCGTCTACCGCAAGGTAGGCCCCCGCCTGAAAGCCCATATACGTTTATCGCAATTGATGGGACAGGAACGGTTGTACCGGTTTGCAGATTATATTGAACGTAATCTGGGAGCGCTGGCAGGTAATTTCATGTTTGGCATCATGCTCGGCAGTATGGGCACCATTGGTTTTATTCTGGGGTTGCCGCTCGATATCCGTCATATTGCCTTTGCCTCGGCCAACTTTATTCAGGGCCTGATCAATATTAATGGCCCGGATATTGGCTTGATTGTGGTGTCTTTCCTCGGTGTGTTGTTGATTGGCCTGACCAACTTATTTGTCAGTTTCAGTTTGACCATTATTGTGGCCTTACGTGCACGACGGGTACGTTTTGAACAGTGGAAACCGTTGGCAAAACTGGTCATGACTCACTTCCTGACCCGGCCAAGTGATTTCTTCTGGCCACCCAAGCAAAGCATTGAAATTGACGAAAATCATACATCGACAAAATCTTAAAACTGCGACAATTACAGTATATTTAGCAACAAATTCCTTACTAAAAAAATGGAATTCGCATAAAATACGCACACTTGAAAAAAAGTGTACTGACAAGTACACTTCTACTCCAGACAATTAACCGATCTGCGAACGGTTAAAGGGACAAGGATTTTTGGCATGCATTACTTGTTACTTTTTGTCGGTATTTTATTTTTAATTTTCAGTGTGTTCATCCTGAATATCCCTGCTTTAAGCAAACTTGATTTGCACGCAGTGGAGTGGATGAGTCTGTATCGCACCGAGTTTTGGAATCGAATTACTCTGTCCTTATCAGTGATAGGTGGCATGCCATTTGTATTATTTTTATCCACACTATGGTGTATTGCCTTGCTGTGGTATAAAAAGCATACAAGCGTAATTTTTATATGTATCGGAATTATCGGAGGAATACTCCTAGCTTGGCTGTTAAAGTTTGCAATTGCCCGACCCCGACCACCAGAGTCCTTGCATCTGGTTGAAAGTTTTGGAAGTTCCTTTCCAAGTGCGCATAGTCTGTATGCGGCATGTCTGGCTTGTCTGGCAATTTACATGTATCGGCAACATTCTCGCTTTACCATCATCATGATCGGTGCAGGCTTATGGATGCTGATGATGGGGATTTCAAGAGTTTATCTAGGCGTACATTTTCCTTCAGATGTCATATCCGGCTGGAGTATCAGTTTTATTTGGATTTCGTTGTGGTATATGGTCTGGATCAGATATTGCGCGGCGCACAAATAAGAAAATTTAGATAAAGATCTAATAGAGGTGAAACAATGATGTCTGCAAAGCTTTGGGCACCTGCCCTGACTGCTTGCGCATTAGCAACAAGTCTTGCACTTGTTGGTTGTAGCAAAGATCCAAAAGAGGGCCAGCAAGCTGGTGCTCAACAACAGATGCCACCGACTGAAGTCGGTGTTCTTGTTGCACAACCACAAAGTGTAGAGCAGTCTGTAGAGCTCTCGGGTCGTACAACAGCATTTGAAATTTCAGAAGTACGTCCGCAAGCCAGTGGTGTGGTGCTTAAACGCTTGTTCACTGAAGGCAGTTATGTGCGTGAAGGTCAGGCTCTGTACGAAATCGATTCAAGCACCAACCGTGCGACCGTGGATAATGCCCGTGCAGCAATTGCCCGTGCTGAAGCCAATCTGGGTGTATTACGTGTGAAGGAAGGCCGTTACCGCCAGCTGGTTGGAACCAATGCCATTTCTAAACAAGAATATGATGACATCGTGGCACAGGTCAAACTGGCTGAAGCCGATCTGAATGCCAACCGTGCCACCTTGCGTAATGCCGAAATTAACTTGGGCTATTCGACTGTACGTGCACCGATCTCGGGCCAGACCAACCGTTCCTCTGTGACTGCGGGTGCATTAGTGACGGCGAATCAACCAGAGCCATTGGTTACCATTCAGCGTTTAGATCCGATTTATGTGGATATCAACCAGTCCAGTGCTGAGCTTTTACGTTTACGTCAGCAGCTCAACAAAGGCGATTTGAATAGCTCAAACAACACTAAAGTGAAGTTAAAGCTTGAAGATGGCAGCATCTACCCGATTGAAGGCCGTCTTGCATTTTCGGATGCCAGCGTAAATCCGGAAACAGGTACGGTGACTTTACGTGCGGTATTCCCGAACAAAAACCATTTACTCCTGCCAGGTATGTTTGCGACTGCGCAAATCGTACAGGGTGAAGTGCCCAATGCCTTCCTGATCCCACAAGCGGCGTTGACCCGTACTCCAACAGGTCAGGCAATGGCGATGCTGGTCGGTGCTGATGGTAAAGTGGCACCACGTCCAGTCACGACCACCGGCTCTCAAGGCAACAACTGGATTGTGACTGAAGGTCTGAATCCAGGTGATAAAGTGATTGTGGACGGGATTGCAAAAGTGAAACCTGAACAGCAAGTTGTAGCTAAACCTTATCAACCTCAAGCTGCTGCGCCACAAGGTGCTGCACCGCAACAGCCTGCAGCAAGCGAGAAAAAGGCAGATGATGCAAAGAAAGAACAACCTGAACAAAAACCTGCTGCAAATGCATAAGGAGTAATGGTTCATGGCTCAATTCTTTATTCATCGCCCGATTTTTGCATGGGTGATTGCATTGGTTATCATGCTGGCCGGTATTTTAACCATCAGCAAAATGCCAATTGCACAATATCCAACGATTGCTCCGCCAACCGTGACCATTTCTGCGACTTATCCAGGTGCATCTGCTGAAACTGTTGAAAATACAGTCACCCAGATCATCGAGCAGCAGATGAACGGTATGGATGGCTTACGTTATATCTCGTCTAATAGCGCGGGTAACGGTTCTTCTTCTATTTCCTTGAACTTTGACCAGGGTGTTGATCCTGATATCGCACAGGTTCAGGTTCAGAACAAATTACAGTCTGCCACTGCACTTCTTCCCGAAGATGTACAGCGTCAGGGTGTGCGTGTCACCAAATCCGGTGCCAGCTTCCTTCAGGTATTGGCTTTCTATTCACCTGATGGCAGCCTGACCGCCGATGACATCAAAGACTATGTCAACTCGAATATTTCTGAACCTTTAAGCCGTGTGGCCGGGGTTGGTGAAGTTCAGGTCTTTGGTGGCTCTTATGCGATGCGCATCTGGCTAGATCCGGCCAAAATGGCCAGCCTGCAAGTAACACCGAGCGATATTGCGACTGCAATTCGCACCCAGAACGCACAGGTTGCGGTCGGTCAGCTTGGTGGTGCTCCTGCTGTTGAAGGTCAAGTGCTGAATGCAACCGTAACGGCTCAAAGCCTGTTACAAACCCCAGAACAGTTCAGCAATATCTTCCTAAAAAATACCACTTCGGGCGCGCAAGTTCGTCTGGGTGATGTTGCACGGGTGGAACTCGGTGCAGATAACTATCAGTTTGATTCGAAATTTAATGGCAAACCGGCTGGTGGTGTGGCAATTAAACTTGCCACAGGTGCTAACGCGCTTGATACAGCAAAAGCGGTTGAAGAACGCTTAGAACAGTTACGTCCGAACTATCCGCAAGGCATGGTCGATCAACTGGCCTTTGATACAACACCATTTATTGAACTGTCGATCAAGAGCGTAGTCAAAACGCTGATCGAAGCGATTATCCTGGTGTTCCTGGTCATGTTCCTGTTCTTGCAGAACTGGCGTGCCACGATCATTCCAACCATGGCCGTTCCAGTCGTGGTCTTGGGTACCTTTGCCGTGATTAACGTCTTCGGCTTCTCGATTAATACCCTGACCATGTTTGCCATGGTGCTGGCGATCGGTCTTCTGGTCGATGATGCCATTGTTGTGGTCGAGAACGTAGAACGGGTCATGGTGGAAGAGCATCTGGATCCGGTTTCTGCGACTGAAAAGTCGATGAAACAGATTTCTGGCGCACTGATTGGTATTACCTCGGTGCTGTCAGCAGTATTCGTTCCTATGGCATTCTTCGGTGGAACCACCGGGGTTATTTATCGTCAGTTCTCGATTACGCTGGTCACAGCAATGGTCTTGTCGCTGATAGTGGCATTAACCTTTACCCCTGCCCTGTGTGCGACCTTGCTGAAACAGCATGATCCGAACAAGCCGCAAAGTAACGGTATCTTTGCCCGCTTCTTCCGCTGGTTTAACCGCAGCTTTGACAATGTGGCGGTGAAATATCAGGGCGGCGTAAATCGCATGACCCACAGCAAGATTTTCTCAGGCATTGTCTATGCAGTAGTGCTGGGTGTTATCGTGCTGCTGTTCCAGAAACTGCCGTCTTCATTCCTGCCGGATGAAGATCAGGGTGTGGTTATGGCGCTGGTTCAGCTACCGCCAAATGCTACCCTGGAACGTACCGACAAAGTGGTCAACACCATGACCAACTATTTCTTGGAAAACGAGAAAGATCATGTCGAGTCGGTGTTTAGTGTGGCAGGTTTCTCCTTTACCGGTGTGGGACAAAACGCAGGTCTGGCCTTTATTAAACTGAAAGACTGGTCTGAACGTAACAGTCCGGAATCTCAGGTCGGTGCCATTATTCAACGTGGTATGGCGCTGAACATGATTGTCAAAGATGCCTCTTATATCATGCCATTGCAGCTTCCTGCGATGCCTGAACTGGGTGTGTCGGCTGGCTTCAACTTACAGCTCAAGGCTGCAAGTGGTCAAAGTCATGACCAGCTTCTGGCAGCACGTAATGCAATCCTGGGCATGGCAGCACAAGATTCGCGTCTGGCAGGTGTACGTCCAAACGGTCAGGAAGATACTCCTCAGTACCGTGTCATTGTGGATCATGCGCAAGCAGGTGCACTGGGTGTCAGCGTTGCCGAAATTAACAGTACTATGGGTATTGCTTGGGGCGGTTCGTACATCAATGACTTCATTGATCGCGGTCGGGTCAAGAAGGTATATGTTCAGGGTGAAGCTGGCTCACGTATGATGCCGGAAGATCTGGACCAGTGGTATGTGCGTAATAATCGCGGTGAAATGGTGCCTTTCTCGGCCTTTGCCACAGGCGAATGGACCTATGGTTCACCACGTCTTGAACGTTATAACGGCGTATCGTCGATGAACATTCAAGGTACACCGGCTCCGGGAATCAGTTCGGGTGATGCCATGGTGGCCATGGAAGAAATTGCGGCGAAGTTACCAGAAATGGGCTTAACCGGCTTTGACTTCGAATGGACCGGTCTGTCTTTGGAAGAACGTGAATCTGGTGCACAGGCGCCGTTCCTGTATGCCCTGTCACTCCTGATCGTATTCCTGTGTCTGGCAGCCCTGTATGAAAGCTGGTCGATTCCGTTCTCGGTTCTGCTGGTGGTGCCATTGGGTATCGTCGGTGCATTGCTCATGACTTATGGCGGGATGGTGCTGCTGCAAAACCCGAACCTGTCGAATAACATTTACTTCCAGGTGGCGATCATTGCCGTGATTGGTCTTTCTGCGAAAAATGCGATCTTGATCGTGGAATTTGCGAAAGAGCTACAAGAGCAAGGTGAAGATTTATTCGAAGCAACCTTGCATGCGGCGAAAATGCGTTTACGTCCAATTATCATGACCACTTTGGCCTTTGGTTTTGGTGTATTGCCGCTTGCCCTGGCTTCAGGTGCAGGTGCAGGTAGTCAGCACTCAGTCGGTTATGGTGTACTTGGTGGCGTGATCAGCTCGACCTTGTTAGGTATCTTCTTTATCCCGGTATTCTACGTGTGGATTCGAAGTATCTTTAAATACAAACCAAAACAACAAAATCAGGAGTATAAGTCGTAATGCAAAATGTATGGTCTATTACAGGTCGTAGCATTGCGGTATCTGCCCTTGCGCTTGCTTTGACAGCCTGTCAAAGCATGCGTGGTCCAGAGCCGGTTGCACAGGCAAATATCCCGAGCAGCTATACCAATGCGTCTGGTACTTCTGTAGCAGAACAAGGTTATAAAAACTTTTTTGCCGATCAGCGCCTGTTACAGGTGCTCGATCTGGCATTAAACAATAACCGTGATCTGCGCACTGCTGCCCTGAATATTCAACGCGCCCAGCAACAGTATCAGATTACTGAAAACAATCAGTTACCGACCATTGGTGCCAGTGGCAGCGTGTTACGTCAAGACACGGGCAGCAGTAATCCTCAAAGCCGCGGTGCTGTAACCACCTATAATGTAGGTCTGGGTGTAACCGCATTTGAACTGGACTTTTGGGGGCGTGTACGTAGCTTAAGTGACAATGCACTGGATAACTTCCTGGCGACTCAGAGTGCGCGAGATGCGACGCAAATTGCGCTGATTGGTCAGGTGTCTCAAGCCTGGCTCAGCTATTCATTTGCCAATGCCAATCTGGCTTTGGCTGAACAAACGCTAAAAGCACAGCTTGAATCGTTTAACCTGAACAAGAAACGTTTTGATGTCGGGATCGACAGCGAACTTCCTGTGCGTCAGGCCCAGATTTCCGTCGAAACGGCACGCAATGATGTCGCGAATTACCGCACTCAGGTGGCACAGGCACAAAACCTGTTAAACCTGCTGGTCGGTCAGCAAGTGCCTGCGACTTTATTGCCGGCACAACGCGTAACCCGCATCACATCCAATACGGCACTGGGTGCAGGCTTGCCAAGTGATTTGCTGATTAACCGTCCAGATGTACGCGCTGCCGAGTATCGTCTGTCTGCAGCGGGTGCCAATATCGCGGCAGCACGCGCACGCCTGTTCCCGACCATCAGTTTGACCGGTTCAGCAGGTTATGCATCGACCGATTTAGGCGATCTGTTTAAATCAGGCAGTTTTGGCTGGTCCTTTGGCCCAAGTCTGGATATTCCAATTTTCGATTGGGGTACCCGTCAGGCCAATATCCAGATTTCTGAAACCGATCAGCAAATTGCATTATCAGATTACGAAAAGTCGATTCAAGCCGCTTTTCGTGAAGTAAATGATGCGCTAGCAGTTCGCCAAAACATTGGTGATCGAATTGCTGCACAGCGCCGTCTGGTAGAAGCCACCAATACCACATATCGCTTGTCGCAGGCACGTTTTCGCGCCGGGATTGACAGCTATCTGACGGTACTGGATGCACAGCGCGCCTCTTATGCCGCAGAACAAGGCTTGCTCTTGCTTGAACAGGCCAACTTGAACAATCAGGTTGAAGTCTACAAGACCCTCGGTGGAGGCTTAAAAGTCAATACCACGGATACCCTGCCGAATCAGCCGTCCGTGACTGAACAACGCCGCGCAGCAGCACAGCAGGCGAAATAGATTTAAAATAGAAAAAGAAAAGCTCACTTCGGTGGGCTTTTTTATTGCATTTTCAAAGCAGTTTTCCTATTGTCATAGACCAGCAATTTATTTAGAAAACATACGCATGTTACTTAGCAATCTGGAATCTGTACCGGGACACACTATTCGCCAACAAATTGATGTGGTTTATGGCAGTACGGTACGCAGCAAACATGTCGGGCGTGATTTACTCGCTGGCCTGAAAAATATTGTCGGGGGTGAGCTTACTGCTTATACCGAGCTGCTGGAAGAATCCCGTCAGGAAGCGATGAACCGGATGGTTGAAAAAGCCCGTAGCATGGGTGCCAATGCGATTGTCGGTATTCGTTTCTCGACCTCCAATATTGCCCAAGGCGCCTCTGAACTGTTTGTCTATGGAACGGCGGTCATTGTTGATCCAGTCATGCCAAAATTACCCGACCCTTTTCCACAGGCAGAATAATTCATGGACGGTTTAATTTTTCAGATCGTCATTTTTGTCATTCTGTTTAGCGTCGGTTTTGGCTTTGGTCGTTATAATGAACGCAAACATTTTCGTTATCTAGACGAACAGGAGCAACGACTGGCTTATATCCAGGTCAACAACAGCCGCTTTATCGTATCTGAACATTCCGGACAGATGATCAGCAGTAATGTGGTTATTTCCCATGATTATTTTAAATACGCAATTGCCAATGTGCAGAACATGTTGGGAGGTCGTTTGACCAGCTATGAAAGCGTGGTAGAGCGGGCACGGCGTGAGGCGATTGTACGTTTAAAACTTGAAGCTGAAAAAATCGGAGCCACCCAGATTATGGGGATTCGGCTGAGCACTACGGAACTGGGCATGCAAGGCGGTATGGTCGAAGTCTTTGCTTATGGCACTGCAATTCAGCACCCTACTTCACTAATCTAAAAATAGCTATATAAACAATAGCATGCAGATGGTTAGCTCATATTGCGCAGTACGCGCAGATAATTGCTGAATGTGGATCAACTCGCTTATCGACTGGGGATGCAATATCATAGAAGAAGTGATTAAGCTCAAAGTTAGCGGCATAAATACAAATAATATGATGCCGTTTCTTCAGTCGATCAAACGGCACTCAATCCCATCTGTATTGCCTTATTATTTTTCTACGTCTTAAGCCGCATTGTTTAGAGAACGGCAGCAAGCTAAATGACTATACATTGCCGAATTGACCGCCACCACCCAGCTTAAAAGTGCCCTTTTTAAATATTGGTGAACGAGATGGGTGCACTAATTCAGGCTGTTAGGCTCTTGCGTAATTCATCTTCAACGATACTGAGTTCAATTTCACTAAATTTACGAATCTCGCCTTCTGCATGCTTTTCCAGCATACCGCCGAGCAACGGCACTTTGACCTTTACTGTCCAGTTAAGCTGAAACTGGATCTGGTCTTCATCTCCAGTGACTGCACGCTGACAGGTCGCCTCGATCGGTAAATTTGCCCCGAGTTGTACCGTCGATGTCATTTGATTCAGATCGCTGATATCGGTACGCTGCAAACGGAATGCATCCTTGAGTAATTTTTTTGCCATATCCGGGATGTTGACATCCAGATTATAGGCACGTTTCAAGGTATACATATGCCCCTGCTTTTCCGAGACCAGAATTTCTAAATTTTGCGCAGGAATTCGATGACAGACTGCCTCATGCAAACGAATATCATTGGCCAGACGTTTAAATTCATCAATAGACACGCCATTGATAATTGCTTTCACAGTGAACTGATGTGCCATGCTATTTTTCCTTATTTTTATTGCATTATTCGCTTAGGTCACTCCGGACTATCGCAAATAAAACCAAACACAGAGATGATTCTGCAATTTATATCAACTTTATA
This sequence comes from Acinetobacter sp. F-1, assembly GCF_022869025.1. Taxonomy (NCBI): domain Bacteria; kingdom Pseudomonadati; phylum Pseudomonadota; class Gammaproteobacteria; order Moraxellales; family Moraxellaceae; genus Acinetobacter; species Acinetobacter sp. F-1. Next base: position 309,922 of record NZ_JAJKFX010000002.1, read on the forward strand.
GCATCTGTCATTATTCTTTTATCGGGAAATAGCGGCAATTCGGTCAATCTTTGCAAGATAGTTTTGCAGACAACTGTGTCTGGCCACAACTGATCTGTAGCTGTGCTGTGGCATAGTCAATCACGACATGAAATTCATCGGCGCCATCGTCTAGACCGGACACATACCATGTGGTTCCGTTTGGAAAATCCCGCAGCCAGTCTGCTTTATAAAAGTCTGAAACCGAATCAAACTGCACATACAGTTCAGGCTGCGCTTCGATCTTCATTGCCAGAGCCATAAACTTCTGTAATTTCGCCTGCTGAAAATCAATAATCATACTATTTCCCCCTGTTTAGACATGATGATAGCGCAGCGATCTTCATATATGCTTAAAGGGTTCTTCTCGCTATACGACTGCCGAGTTTTGACATCTGGCCCATTATTGGATTAAACATAAGCTAGCGCACAAAAAACAAGATCTCATCCAATATAACGAAGGATATACTCATGGTGCAGGGAAAAATGCAGGTAGAAAGTGTCCAGTTTCTGGCAGAAGATGGTTATAGCTTAAGTGGCAAACTCTACCGTACACCGTCTGTGGCGAAGGCCAATATTGTCGTTGCCTGTGCAACGGGAGTACCGCAAGCGTTTTATCGCCGTTTTGCAGAATATGCAACTCATGCCGGTTTTCAGGTGCTGACCTTCGATTATCGAGGGGTGGCCGCTTCCGCACCGAAACAGCTCAAAGGCTTTAAAATGTCTTATCTCGACTGGGGAGAATATGACCTGAGTGCGGCAATTGAATATTTGGGCCGGACAGAACTGGATATTTATATGATTGGCCATTCCTATGGAGGTCAGGCATTAGGTCTGTGTAAACATCATAACCGCATCGAAGCGATGTACTGTTATGGCACAGGCGCCGGCTGGCATGGTTATATGCCGCTCAAGGAAAAAATCAAGGTTCAGATGATCTGGAATATTGTTTTCCCTCCACTCGTAGCAATCACCGGCTATTTGCCATGGAGCAAATTTAACATGGGTGCAGACTTGCCACGTGATGTCTATCGTCAGTGGCGTAAGTGGTGCAAATATCCGACCTATTTCTTTGCCGATCCGGATTTGAAAGACTTACACACACGTTATGCTGCGGTAAGTACTCCGATTTATGCGGTTGCTGCTCTCGATGATACTTGGGCCCTGCCTAATTCCAGACATGCTTTTATGCAATATTACCGTCAAGCAAACGTGCATTATATTGATCTTAAAGCTGAAGATTATGGTTTAAAGGACATTGGTCATATGGGCTATTTCCGTCAGGGGGCAGAAAAAATCTGGCAAGATGCCTTAAATACCTTTTCCGAATTACATCGGCTTAAATATGCAGCCTGATGTTTAATGCCTATCGTTTCCTGCAAAACTTACAAGCTTCCTGAGCAGAGAGATCAAGCACAATCTGACCGTAAAAGATCGGTACGAATTTCCTGACGATGCTCTTGGCCAAAACGGTCGACATGCGTATAAAACACGCCATAGCGGCCGACATAATATTCCAGTGACTGATGGTAAAAATTCCAGAAAATCGACCACTCCCCTAAATCCATCTGACGAATTTGTGTACTGCTTTGCATGGGCATTTTTTGCAAGATTTCCTGCTGTAACTGCTCTGCCTGTGCCCTGTCCTGAATAGCTACATGACGCTGAAAAAACAGCTGAGCAACATCATCAAACAGTTCCAGTTCATAAGCATCAACCAGATGCACCTGTTCCTCATGCGTAGTCATGACATGTTCTGAAATACTGGCAATTTGTTCAGGTTTTTCTGCACGCTGCGCAGAGAGATAAGACTGGGTTTTATAAATTTTCCGCCCCACGATCCAGGCGGCATTGAACAGCAAAAAAATACACAGCAAGAGCAACAATTTAAACATAGTAGATCATCTCGTGTGGCTGATTTTATTTTTATTACCGAGCACTTCATATTCATTTGAATAATGGCCTAACACCTAGCATACGTCTATTTTTTAGACAGTGCAAACTCCTGCACTATTTCGATGATGGCATCCTTGACTCGATTTTATGGGGATTTAAAGTAAGCACGGCGATTCTAGCAAAGCTTGCTGTAAATTTGAGCACCCGCTCCTGAGAAGCGTTGATTTTAGAAAATCAGATAAACAAAACCGACAGATCAGCAACATAAGTTATCTTCACCTACTGGTTTTTAAGAAAATCCTCTCAAAAAACTACAAGATTGTTATTTTGTTTCAACCTGCATTTCTCTTCCAATGAAGCCTTCCTGTAAATGTTCGAGAAAATGAATAACATGGTGATTCGTGAAGGGAAGATTCAGGATATACCTCAAATTATTCAGGTGATTCATGACAGTATTCAATCTTGTGTTTTAGATCATCAACGTGAGGACAGTCGCATCCAAAGCTGGCTGGAAAAATTTGATCACGCCAGCCTGATTGTCGATATGCTTTATAACGATTGTTGGGTTTGCCTTGTGCACGACAAAGTAGTCGGGTTTTTATTGGTCAGTGATACTGGAGAAATCCGGATGCATTATGTCGCCCCACATTGCCAGAGGCTTGGATTTGGCACCAAATTATTTAATCAAATGCATGCAGCATTAGTAGAGAAAAAAATCTATCAGATTGCAGTCAAGTCGACTCAAACAGCCCTCAGCTATTATCAGCGATGTGGATTTGATTCCAGCCCTGCACATTCACAAGATGATGGATCATATCTGTATAAATACGTTTTTTAATCCGCGCCCTGCTCAAAGTTTAATTGATCACGCCCGGTGTGTTTGGCCAGATACAGCTGCACATCTGCAGCTTTCATCAAGGCATGAATATCGGCATATTGATGTTGTGGGCTTATCCAAGCCGCGCCCACACTGACCGTGATCCAGGCTTTGCCATCCGGCCGGTTTAGATGTTCAAATTGTTGTTCCCGAACCTGCTGAATGACACGTTCCAGATATTGCAGGGCAACCGGAATCGGTATATCACCAAGCAGAATGGCAAATTCCTCCCCGCCATAACGCGCCAGATAACCCGATTGAGGCAAGCTGGCCTGAATCACCTTAACCAGGTTTTGTAGAATCTCATCACCCTTTAAATGGCCATAATGATCATTATAATTTTTAAAATAATCAACATCCAGCATGGCAAAAAGCAGTGTGGCATGTGAATGTTGCTGGCTTTGCAAAAACTTCTGCTGGATTTCACTATTTAAAGCACGCCGGTTAAAAGCACCGGTCAGCGCATCAATCTTCATCTGATGTTCCAGTTTGGCATTTAGTTGATGCAGTTGCTGGGTACGCTCTTTGACTTTTTGATCAAGCGAACTGTTGAGCTCGATGAGGTTAAAATTTAGCTGTTCTGTCTGATAAGTTTGATGCGCATAGTGTCTAGACTGCTGAAACATAATCAACAAGGCATATAAACTGGTGGAAATGAAAGACAAATGTGTGGTTTGAATGACATTAATCAGCAAGAGATAGTCATTTAAAAATGTCAGACACAAGAAAATAATGGCAAACAGATTCAGGCGTGAATACGGTTGCTTATCACGTAGGGTCTGATAAAACCCGTACATGAAATTCCCAATAATCACCAGACCATAAATCGCACTATAGAGCGCAAGACGTTCAAATAACTCTGGGGTAGAAAATAGCGTCACACTGATATTCAAAATCAATAAGACGATCGCAATATAATAAATCAGCGGTTTTAAATAGCGCTGATTAAACAGATGCATATAACTGAGGAAAAACAATACCGCCAGAAACGTAAACAGATACTCTAAACGTGTTCCCCATAACCAGTCGATATTGGTAAATACCGAATAAGCATAGGGCGCTGAAAACATATTATGCAGGGCCAGAAAGATAATAAAACAGCCAAACACAAAAATGCTTTTGCTATTACGCTCTTTCGATCCTCGAAATATTGAAAACAGGATATTGAAAACACCCACCCCGAGTACTGCGCCACAGGTCATGGCAATACTCATCATCAACTGCTGGAATTGACGATTGACTGTACCTGCGACCCCAATCTGCATTGGGCGTTCCAGCCCTCCATGCAAATGAGTGTAATTCGAGGCCTGAATGCTTAAGGTAATGTATTCACTGTCTGCAACGAAATAGCCAATCCGGGGGGCTTTTTCAGTGATCTGCTGTTCAGGTGTTTTACTGATTTGCCCAAGCCGGACAATAAACTCGCCATTTACATAGACCCGATAAGCGCCATATTGAGCAGGAATCCGAATGGCAATCCGGCGTCCGATAAATTCTTTAGGAATTTTATAATGGCTAATAAATGTGCCATAACCAATATTTGAGTTGGTCAGTATTTTAAAGGAAGCCGGCAATTCCACTGTTTTTGATAACAGTACGGAACTTGGCTGGACAATAAACTGGCTCGGATAAAATAACCATTTCCCCTGCAAAGGGCTGCTGCTGTGTTCGCTAAAATGAACTTCAGAGATATGATCACGGAACTGCTGCTGCACCTCGGGGGATGTGGCAGCGACCTGGGCAGATACTGAAGTGCTCGTCAAGATGACCCAGCTCATGGCCCAAACCCACATTACAAAATAGACATTCCTTATCACGTTTTGCAAAGACAGTAGTTTCCTGAAAAAGAGCTTTATTCTTCTTATAATCTACTTGGAATATCAGGGAGTTCAAATATTTTTTTGTAGTTTATCGGAAGAAGCCCCCAATACTGAGACTTCTCCCGATCAGCATTCACTCATGATACTGAATGAATCTTATTTCAATGAATTAATCACGTGTTTTTACATCAAACAGTTCAATTTCAAAAATCAGGTCTGAATTGGCTGGAATCACTTTGCCCATTTTACGTTCGCCATAGGCCAAATGTGCCGGCACCAGCAGTTTACGTTTACCGCCCACTTTCATGCCCAAAATGCCCTGATCCCAACCTTTGATCACACGGCCTGTTCCGATCACGGTTTCAAAATAATTACCGCGATCAATCGATGAATCAAACTTGGTTCCATCTTCTAGCCAGCCGGTATAGTGTGTGGTAATCAGCGCGCCTTTTACCGCCTCTTTCCCTTCGCCTACTTTTAAATCAATAATTTCAAGTTCGTTAATCATACTTATTTACCTGAGATTGGCATAAATTCAAAAACCAGTATAAACCGGATTGATTGATTTTTTTAGGCTTTAGTCCTTGATGGATTAAAAGCTGAGTTCCTGAATATTCTGATCATTGAGTAAATGCAGGGTGAGTTTTTGATGGTTTTTGGCCGATCCCATCAGCACCCATCTTCCGCTAATCTGCTGCTCAACCTTGCGCTGTGAAGAATGCATGACTTTTAGCTTATATTGTTTGAAAAGCGATTCATAATGGTTGAGCTCATGTTTCTCAAAAGGACAGACAATTTCGTAATTACGTTCCTGATTCAGCGACTCGATCCCGCGCTGTACATACATCAGTAGAACCAGTACCACCATGACCATTAAAGTGGCCCAGATACTCAGGATTTCATAACCCGCACCGGCTGCCATGCCCAGTGCTGCGGTCATCCAGATGGTGGTGGCCGTGGTAATTCCTGAAATACGGTTCTCATCTTTGAGAATGACCCCTGCCCCTAAAAAGCCTAGCCCCGTCAGGACATTGGCCGCCAGCCGGTCAGGATTTTCCACGCCTATTTTCAGGGAAATGATAGTAAACAGACAGGAGCTGAGACTGACCATGATCATGGTACGCAGTCCGGCAGATTTACTGTGATATTCACGTTCTGCACCAATAATGGCCCCGATCGCGACGGCCAGCAGTAAATCATAAAGTTCATGGTACATGACACAACCCTGAGTATTTTTATTCCTCAGGTATACGCAATTTAAGCGACAGGATACAAGTCCAGACGTGCATCCTTATGCGTCCTTATTGTAACTGTTCCCACTCGACCAGCACCTGCCCCTGATCGCCAATCAGAGTCCATTCACCATCCATCACATTGAGCTGTAACTGCATGGTGCGTGCACATAATTGTGGCAATGCATCGGTGGTTGTAGTCGATAATTTCCACACCTCCACATTCTTTAACGTCTTTAATTTGCTGCTGCGCTTATACCATTCATCTACCGCAGAACCATAGGTCACCACAGCCACTTGCTTACAACGCGCACTGGCTTTTTTGACTTTATCTTCATCCGGGCTACCGACTTCAATCCATTTCACCAATTGACCAGTGAGGTCTTTTTCCCACAAGGCCGGCTCATCGGTTTCAAACAGATCCTTGGTAAATTCCAGCGTTTCATCGGCATAACGCGCATACGCCAGAATACGCACCATCAGGCGTTCAATGGTTTCTGAAGGATGCAGCGCCATCGTCAACTGATAATCTGCATAACGGTGCGTATCCATATCTGCAATATTCAAATCAACCTTATAAATCGTCGCTTTTAACGCCATAACACAATCCTCAAATTTGGCGCCTAGCATATAAGATTTAGCAGTATTTTGCTGAACAGATTTAGGTCAATAGCTCATTCAGCGCCTTAGCAACAGTACTATTATTTTTCCGGATCAATACGGCATTGCATCAACGCGCTTTCAAACTCCAGCCAATCCCGTGACTGTTGATAAATCACTTCGATCCGGTTATCAATACCTGCCTCGACCGACTGATAATTAAACTGCTCCGGATTGAAATTAAAGCTTTTCCAGCCCTGATCGGTATTAAAAATTCCTTTGATTCTGAGCCAGTCTTTTTGTTCACACAGCAAGTCGAGCAAATCATAAAAATGAAATTGCCAGCATTTTGGCAACTTCCAGCCCGCAACCTGATAGCCCTGCGCGCTTTCCACATAATGATAAGGCAGCTGCTGAATCAGCACGGGTGCCTCTGGGGAAGGATTGATCTGTTGCTGTTTTAATAAAGGCTGGAGCTGACGTACAAAACCTTGATAATCCTGTTTAATCTGCTCAATACTCAGCTGTCCCTGCTCTGTGCACAACCACTGCTGGGCATAGACTTGATATTCCGCCTGAAGCTGCGTAAGCGCAGCATGATCTTCGGCTGTCATTAAATCTGTATGTGAAATCACCACAATCTGCGCGGCCTTAAGCTGATCTGCATACAGATTTTGCTGTGACCAATCCTGATCATGCAAACGTGAACCATCAACCACAGTGACCAAAGCCTGCATGTTTAAATGACTGTGCCAATGCGGTTCCGTCAACTGTTCTAACAATTGTGCAGGATGTCCCAGCCCGGTCGGCTCGATAAACAGCCGATCCGGTTTCACTTCGGACAGTAAACGTGACAAGGCAATCTGCATCGGCAACTGACTACTACAACATAGGCAGCCACCCAGTAATTCCTTTACCGCATAGCCTGAATCTTGTGGTAATAACTGCTGGTCGACCCCGATCTGACCGAACTCATTCATCAGTACGGCCCAGATTTCCTGTTCAGGTTTCTGCTGTAATAAATGCTTAAGCAGTGTGGTTTTACCCGCCCCCAAAAATCCAGAAATGATATGGACAGGAATCGGCTGTGCTGCGGACAGAATTTTCAAAATCGGTTCTCAAGAGATTAAATAGACAAGATCATGCCCTGTATTATAGGGCACAGCATGGTTTTAGAGACATTTTCTTGCTCAATGGCGACTTGAAACCATCAGTTTATAAGTTAAGCGAATTATCCCAAATAGAGAATCCTGATGTTTATTCATATTTAAAATTCAGCTTTTTGAAACATTCATATACATTTTCATTAAATAGAACACTGCATAATTAACAGTAATTAAACAACTTTGTGCATTGTGTATATGCTGAGTTATTCACTCCGTGTCGCTTTTGTTAATTGATTTGCTCATCAAAATTTCAGTGCTTAGGATGAACTCCTGTCGAATTGATGTGATGGTCAGCTCGGCAAATTATATGACATAAATAAAGGATGCCAAAAATGAAATATGCACAAATCTTACTTGCAACAACGCTTACTGCTGCTGCAGCCACCAGCTTTGCCGCGACTGAAACAACAAATGCAAATACAAACACTGAAGAAAAAGTGATTGTCAGTACCCAGGAATTGCCTGAGTCAAATGCTCCGGTTGCTGGCGCAAATGCAGAACAACCAGCTGCATCTGAAGCTGCAGCAGAAAGCGCAACACCTGCACAACCTGCAGCACGTTAAGTGATTTAACGACGGGTTAAATGATCAAAGAAAATATCAGGGCAGTATTTCTCCAGTAGGCTTAGCCTGTACTGCCTCATATTGATCGATGCTGAATCATGCTTGCTGCGGGTTCAGCATTTTTATTGACTAGATTTAAATGCCAATCATAGTTAAAACTGATCACAGGATTGAGAATGACTATTGAATTATTTTAAATTTATCATTTAAATTCAATTATTTAAATAATAAAAATCCACTTAAGATTAATATTATTCATATAACTCAACTACTATCGCCTAACTTGTTTACAGCTCAGAACTGTCCCTTAATAGATTGAAATGCAAGTCGATTGAATGGACATTCACTATGAGCAATACCAATTACAGCACTGATGTAGCAATCCTCGGCGCTGGGCCTGTAGGCTTAACCATTGCCAACTATCTGAGCAAGCAAGGTGTGAGCGTCACGATGGTCGAGCAACTGGATAGTTTGATTGATTATCCACGTGCCATTGGGATCGATGATGAATCTTTGCGTACCATTCAATCCTTAGGTTTGGTCGATCAAGTCTTGCCCCATACCACGCCCAATCATGCTATGCGCTTTTTAACACCTAAGGGTCGCTGTTTTGCAGATATTCAACCTTTAACCCGTGAATTTGGATTTTCACGCCGTAATGCCTTTATTCAGCCACAAGTCGATCAGGTTCTGCTTCAGGGCTTAAAACAATATGAAAATACGCAGGTGCTGTTCTCACGTCAATTGACCCAGTTTAGTCAGGATGCCGAGGGTGTAACGCTTAACCTGCAAAATGAACAAGGGAATACAGAAACAGTCCGTGCCCAGTACCTGATTGCCTGTGATGGCGGTAACTCTTATGTACGCCGCAATCTGGGCATTGCTTTTGAGGGTGAAACTGCGCCGAATCAATGGATCGTGATCGATCTTGAAAATGATCCGCTTGCGACACCGCATATTTACCTGTGTTGTGATCCGGTACGTCCTTATGTATCCGCCGCATTGCCCCATGGAATTCGCCGTTTTGAATTTATGGTCATGCCGGGTGAAACTCAGGAAGAACTCAGCAAACCGGAAAATATTGCCAAATTACTGGCCAAAGTGCTTCCAAGTACCGATGGCATCGAAGTGATCCGTCAGCGTGTTTATACGCATAATGCCCGTATTGCGGACAAATTCCGGGTAGACCGCATTTTACTGGCAGGTGATGCTGCGCACATTATGCCCGTCTGGCAAGGTCAGGGTTATAACAGCGGGATGCGGGATGCCTTTAACCTGGCCTGGAAAGTCGCACTGGTGGTTCAAGGCAAAACCGGCCCCGCACTTTTAGACTCTTATCAGATTGAACGTAAAGACCATGCCAAAGCCATGATTGATCTGTCCGTGATGGCCGGTCATGTATTGGCACCACCAAAAAAGTGGCAAGGTTTTGTCCGTGACGGTATCGCCTATGCCCTGAACTATATCAAGCCGATCAAACAGTACCTGCTGGAAATGCGCTTTAAACCGATGCCGAAATATCATGATGGTGTGCTTTTGAGCACCGGCGCCAAAAATTCTCCAATTGGCAAGATGTTCATTCAGCCTCAAGTTCAGCTTGCATCAGGTGAAACAGTGTTACTGGATGAAGTGATTGGCAATGATTTTGCCATTATTGCCTGGGGTGTCGATCCAAAATGGGGCCTGAGTCCAGAGACACTGCAACAGTGGAAAACACTCGGTGTGAAATTTATTCAGGTCATTCCGGCAGTGCAGTTACAAAATACCCAGCGCCAACCGTTTGAAGATGTCATCACCATTGGTGATAGCGGCACAGAAATTCGCTCCTGGTTTGGCAATACTTCCGATTCAGTGGTGATCTTGCGTCCTGACCGTTTTGTGGCCGCACTGGCCATTCCACAATCACTGGAAAACACCAGTCAGCAACTGTTTAAAAAGCTGTACCTAAAATAATTTTAAGGTCATTTTTTACCACGCTTCGGCGTGGTTTTTTATTGTGATGAGATATCCAGATCAAGTGATACAGAACGATGAACTAAACTCGGTAGTCTTGAAACCACGGCATGTCTTTCAGGGAATCACGAGAGGCCATCTGCTGCAAATAGGGTCTGAACTCGTCAAATGGCGGTAAAATTTTCGCAGAGATCGCAAAGATCAAACAATAGGCAGCATATAAGTCTGCTGCGGAAAATTCTTCACCCAGCAAATAGGGATTGGCCTGGCTTATGCCCTGTTTCAGAAAATCAAATACTGCTGTTTCATTGCCGAAACTTAAACTTCTGCGGTTTTTTTCAATATTTTCTGGCGAAACCTGCAAATTTTTTAGATCGATATATTCGGTGAAGGGCCCATGACAGAAAAATATCCATTTTAAATATGCCCCACGCTTGGGTTCATCCAAAGCAGGTGCCAAGCCTTTATCAGAATACTTATCTGCCAGATAGATAAAAATGGCGGCCATTTCTGAAATGACAATCTCCTGATCGACCAGACAGGGAACTTTTCCTATCGGATTAATCTGTAAATATTCAGCTTGATGCATATATTCATAGGACACTTCCACCTGCTCAATCTGGTCTTCAATCTGCAATTCTTTCAATAAGGGCAACAGGGTCAGGCCCCGTGATTGCGGATTGTTATAGAGCTTCATCATATTGCTTTAACCATTTTTTATTTTTAGAGCTTCAGTATAAAACGGTTTTCTGTGTCAATTTACACAGATGTGCTACAGATCATTTCTGTCGCACAGCTTTTAAAATATAGGCAGACCAAAGATGTAAATCTTAAAAAAGATCGACACAAAACTTTTCTTTTAAGACTTTTAAAATCAGATCAATCACCACATGTTTTTGGTCTTTACGATAATTGGCATATAGCCCAATCATGGGCAAAGGTTCAAGGGTCTTTTTCACCACGATATTATCGCCGAGTAATGGAATCACATAGGCTGGTACCAGACTCCAGCCCACGCCCATTCCGACCAGATTGACATTGAGCAGGATATTGGTTGAATGCTGCACCACATTGACCTTCAATTTGGACTGTTTAAAAAAGTCTTGAATAATTCGATGCAGTTGTGGTGAAGCCTGCTCATCACTAATGACAAAATCCTGATTTTCAAAGCTCTTAATACTGACATGTGGCAGGGTCGCAACCGGAGAATCTTTCGGCACAATCAGGGTTAAAGGTTCATCAAAAATCCGGATCGAATCAAACTCGCTCGACTGTCCCGGATAGCGGGTAAAAGCAATATCGATCTGGCCTTTTCTTAAAGCACTAAACTGCTCAGCGTCGGTCAAACTATGAAATAGTGCTTTCAGTTCAGGAAAATGTGCGCGGATATTGGGCATGATATAGGGAAAGACTTTCATTTCCGCAACCGGTACAAATCCGATATTCAGCTGATCCTGATGTGCATTGGCAATCTGTCTGGCAGCGTGGATCCCACGTTCTGCATGTTCCAGACTGAGCAACGCTTCTTTTAAAAAAACCTGACCGGCTTCAGTTAGCCCGACCTTACGGTTATTTCGCTCCAGTAACTGTACGCCTACCTCACGCTCCAGATCCTTGATTTGCTGACTTAAGGAAGGCTGTACAGTATTCAATTTTTCCGCAGCCCGGGTAAAATTCAGTTCCTCGGCCACAGTGACAAAATAACGTAAATGTCTTAATTCCATTTTATGCTTCCTGATTTTCCGGTGCGTGTATTGGTCTTTTGGCCACATACTGACGATAAACCAAGATCGTCACAATGACGAGTGCAGCACTCGACACATACATCGCTTCAAAGCCCCAATAGGCAATCAATAGGCCCATCACCACGGAGCCTACCGCCAAACCCAGATCAAACAGGGTAAAGAAGGTTGAAATCGCATGTCCCATACGCTGCTTATCGACAGATTGAATTGCGAGTGTCTGCAGACATGGAAATAATGAACCATAACCGATCCCAACAAAGACCGCTGATAACCAGAGCGTCCATTGATTGGATATCAGACTCACCATGACTAGGCCAATCGCAAAGAAAATAAAGGAAGGATAAATGACAGCACTTGGCCCCTTACGATCATAGATTTTCCCGACCCACGGCCGTACCAACAGCATCGAAGCCGCAAATACAATAAAAAATACGCTGGTATAAGCCAAAAGCTGCTTGCTTTCACTAAATGCCGTGATAAAACTCATGATGCCCGAATAAGCAAATGCCGTCAGCAACGCCACACAGCTTACCGCCAGGACTTTGACTTCCAATATATCTTGTAGACTCAATTTGGTTTTTTCTGTGCCGATCTGCCTTGATTTTGGCAGTTCGGTAATTTTCAGCATCCAGCAGAAAATCAGTCCTAGAGAAATAATAATAGCCAGAATCCCAAATAAGCTTTTAAAGCTGGTGAATTGAATGACGGTCAAGGCCAGCAATGGGCCAAATACCACCCCCAGATTGGTCGACATGACAAAATAGCCCATGCCCTCGCCTTTACGCTGTTCTGGAATAAATTCATTGGCCACCGGCACCGCCACCGTGGTCAAAATGCTGAACCAAATGCCATGTAGAAATCGCACCAGCAACAGTGACCACAAGCTATCAATGAGCAAATAGCCAAAGGCAAACAGCGCAAAAATCACGCCTGCACCGCGCATCGAGATTTTCTTGCCCAGTTTTTCGATGATCATGCCGGAAAAAGGCCGAACTGCAATTGATGATGCCAGAAACAAGGTCAGTGCCAGACCCGCTTCTTTGACTGAGCCCCCCAAATCTTTCATGATGTAAATCGGCAAGATGGTCAGTAAGGCAAAATAATAAACAAACAGAAAAAAGTTATTGCATAAGCACAAGATAAATGAGCGATTCCATAAACGCTCGGGGCTGAGAGACATAAAAACCAACTTTAAGAAAAATAGACCAGGCTCAGGCTTGAATTACAACAGGATGCAGCACTAACCCAACCAGCGCCCGGATGTAATTTTCATCCGGCATACGATTGAAAAAAATAATCTGGTAATGGATCGGGCCGTACAAACTGTCCAGCATTAAATCAAAAGGATAATCCGCGCGAATCTCGCCACGCTCAATCGCTTGCTGAATCAGTTGATGAGTCTGCTGTCGACGCGGCAATAAATATTGCTGAAAGAATTCACCGGCCAGTTCACGATGATTGGCGATTACCACCAGTAAAGCCCGACCAATCGGATGGTTGAGCGCCTGAGACAACAAGCTTAGCTGTCGAATCAGATTACTTTTCAGGTCATTTGCAGGATCAGGCTCAAAGACTGAGACCGTATGCTGTTTGAAGGTATCTAGCACCAGCTCCGATTTATGCTTCCACCAGCGATAAATCGTAGATTTTCCCACCCCAGCTCGTGCTGCAACAGCCTCAATAGTCAGTTGATGATACTCTCCCTCTGCCAATGCATCGGCAACCGCTTGCAAAATACATTGCTGTCGTCGTGAGCTTTTTTCGTCATGATTCATAAAGTCTACTTATCTTCAAACACAATCGATACGATACGTATCGTTTTATATTAGAGCAAAAAACGATAAAGCTCCAGACATAAACTGAAATTAAGGCAAAAAAGACTCTCTTATAAAGTCATGCTGATCAGTTAAAGAATTTAAAAATAGACGCTTTAACTGCTTAGTCATTCATGATGGAGTCTTAAGGTTTTAAATCAAATATTTTCAATATCATTTGTTACTTTGATTTCATTCAAATGAGCAGCGGAACTTCGCAAGGAAGGCATCTTGCAGTCATATTCCTCACCGCAAAACTCGTCAGCCACCCTCGACTCGTAAATTTGTCATGGAGACCATCATTTTTTAAATCTTGCGGTGCAATACACCCCATGCCTCAAACAGTTGCGGATGACTTTTCCACCTATCACATATAATCTCAATTTAAAAAAGAAAATGCCAGTCAATTGGTTAACTGACTGGCATTAGTCTTATGAAGATGTTTTTAAATCACCGCTTAACTCTGTGCAGTCTTTTTATAAATACTGCATGAAGGATGATGATTCTCTTGCAAACGCGCGACTTTACGCTGTTCGGCTGCTTCAAAACGGCAACGTTTCCAGTCATTGTCCAGGTTCAAAGCCGGAATCTGTTTCGGTTTGCCATTTTCATCTACGGCCACCATAGTGAAATAACAGCTATTGGTATGGCGTACCGTTCTTTTTTGAATATTCTGCGCTTCTACACGAATCCCGATTTCCATCGAGGTGCGACCAACATGGTTGACACTGGCCAAGAAAGTTACCAGCTCACCCACATGAATTGGTTCCTTAAAGTTTACCTTGTCTACCGATAAGGTCACGACATAACTGCCCGAATAGCGACTCGCACATGCATACGCCACCTGATCCAGTAATTTCAGAATGGTTCCACCATGAACATTTCCTGAAAAATTTGCCATATCTGGCGTCATGAGAACTGACATCGTTAACTCTGACTGGTCATCTGACACTGCTGCAATTTGATCTAAAGGGGCCATCGTTTTCTTTGAACTCTTTGAATGACAAGGTTATCGCTTATTATTATAGCGTTTTTAACATGAATAAAATGTTCAATTCGGCAAATGAAGCATCATAATTATTGATATAGAAACTGCACTCATACAGAAAAAAATATATTTAACAAATCTCAAGGCTCAGCAATAAGCTAAGTTCCAAACAAATAAACACTTATTGATCTAAAGCGTCTGCTTACCCAGCTCAAGTTTTTTTCGGGCCGCTCTCATTTTGCAAAAAATAATTCAAGATGCTGGATAAATCATTACTGATTTAGCGCATGAGTGGTCTTAACATTTCCTGGGCGACATTTTCATAGCTGAGAATTTGCTGACCATCCAGTGTGGTAGTGACCGTGAAAGAACCATCCGGATGTGCAGCTGTCACTGTAAAAATATAGTGTTCAAATTGTGCCAACTTGACCTGATGTCCAATTTTAATCTGATTCATTGTCGTTACATCTATTCATTAATCTTTCAAAGCACATTCTGTCATGAACAATATTTAAATATTTGATCAACTTAAGTATAGGAATAATAATATTAAAATTTCGACTTAGAAAAGCAACACTTATTCCCAAAAAAATATAATTTATAATTCAACAACTTATAGTCAAAATAAAGTTTATCTCTCCTGAAAATTCTGGCCAATTCATATGCAGAAACAATGATTTAATCTTTTATAACGATCAGCCAGTGTTAAGATCAGAATCTGGAAAGCATAGGGATGCAATAGCTTTGCCTACCTGGTTCGATCTCATAAAAAATGAACAAAAAAATTTAACCGCAATATGCTTTAGGGCTGCTGCTGTTCCTGAGCCACAAAGAGCGGAATATGATGGCCGCGAGCATAATTATATTTTTGATAAGCGAGAGAAATATCCATCAGTTTTAACTGTGCAGCATCAATGCCGGCCTGCATGGTTAATTCTCTGCCACGTACATCAAAGATATGTCCTTTTTCCCGTAAATCGGGCTGGATCACCACATCGGCATGCTTTAATTCTTCTTGTGCCAAGTGTTGCTGCATAATATTAATATTCTGGTTAAACAGTCCCCAGACATTACTGGTTTCCGTATGAATGGGCTGTGCCAAAATATCGACCGCAATCACAATATCTGCTCCCAGCTCACGTGCCACATTCACCGGTACCGGACTGACCAGTCCGCCATCGACATATTCTTTTTCTTCAATTATTGTTGGAATAAACATACTCGGAATCGACACTGAAGCACGTACTGCCTGTCCAGTATTGCCATAATTAAAAACGACTTTCTTGCCTTCTTTTAGTGCTGTGGCCACCACAAACATCGGGATTTTCATGGCTTCTAGTGGAGTTTGATCGACTTGTAAATTGACATAGTCTTCTACTTTTTTGCCATCAAAAAAACCTTTTCGATCCAGTTTGATATCGCGTACATCGGTTGCTCGCATGCTCAAGGCAATATTGCGCAGCTCAATCGCCGGTTTACCACTGGCATAAATAGATCCGACGATGCTGCCCGCACTGGTTCCAACAATAAAATCCGGACGGATACCGGCCTGTTCCAGTACTTCGAGCGCACCGATATGTGCATAGCCACGCGCACCACCACTGCCTAAAACGAGAGCAATGACCGGACGCTGTTCAGTTTGCTTGATCTTTTCAAAATCAATTTGATTCGGACGTGCCTGAGCTTCTCCACGTTGCGCAGCAGGTTGTAGATGATTGGTAGCTGACTGGACTGTCATCGGTGTGGTTTGACAACCACTCAGGCCGAATGCACCCAGTGCCACAATACTCAACACATATTTCTGCATGTAGAGAATGTCCTCATTAACTTAAAGCAGCATAGTGTATAAACACCTGCTTAAATAATCTGTAGAATTTCGTAAAATTGTCATACAGTTCGGGTAGTTTGTCTTCATTTTCCCCTTCATGCTATGTCAGTCATTTCACTGTACCGGATTTTTCTGATTTTCCTGCAACTGGGCTGTATTTCATTTGGCGGGCCAGCCGCACATCTGGTATTTTTTCACCGCAAATTTGTGATGCAACTACAATGGCTCAATGATACCCAATACAGTCAACTGGTGGCTTTGGCGCAGCTTTTACCGGGTCCGAGCAGTAGTCAGGTAGGTTTGTCTATCGGATATCTGCAACGTGGTTATCTAGGTGCATTGATGGCATGGCTGGGATTCACCCTGCCCTCGATCATACTCATGACTGGTGTCGCGCTACTGGGTCAACACTATGTTCATATTCTAAACTCAAATAGCTTTCATACCATTCAGCTCATTGTATTTTCTGTTATTGCCTGGGCATTCTGGCAGATGCTGCAAGGCTGCTGTAAAACGGCCTGGCAATATGCAGTCCTGCTGCTGTCTGTCATATTATTGACGGTAATTTCGGTGAGTTATAACCAGATTCTCGTCATCATCCTCGGCGCAATTTGTGGAATGTTGATGGGATATTCTTCCAGATTAAATCCGAACAAGCCCAAAGACAGTGACAGTACTGAAATCAGCTCGCCTTATCTGCAATCTGCTGCTGCACCCTACTGGCTGCTGGCATTTATCTTGCCATTTTTGCTGCTGCCCCTAGCGGATAAACTATCGAATGGGTCGGGCCTACAATTCCTGAGTGATTTTTATCAGACCGGTTCGCTGGTTTTTGGTGGTGGTCATGTGATTTTGCCCTTACTCCATCAGGATTTTGTCGCGACTGGCATAGTGAATGCGCAATCTTTTGATCTTGGCTATGCATTTGCCCAGCTCATGCCCGGGCCACTATTCAGTTTTGCTAGTTATATTGGCGCTGTGCTGCCGTGGACGCCCTATCTCTGGCTGAATGTACTTTTAGCGACCTGTGCAATCTTTTTACCCTCATTTTTTCTGATCTTTGCCACCTTGCCCTACTGGTCATGGCTGCTGCAGCAACGGCTGATTCATCAGGCCGTGATGGGAATTAATGCAGCGGTAGTGGGTTTGTTACTGGCTTTGCTCCTGAATCTGTCACAACGTTATTTTAACAGTATCTCCGACCTGCTGTTCGTTGTGGTAATGATTGCTTTACTCCGTTCAAAATTACCAGTCTGGTGCAGCCTGATTCTGGGTTTTATCCTTTATCAAAGTTATTTGAATTTCTTTTAAAATACTCCAGCCATAAAAAAGCCCTGAACGATCAGGGCTTTTTGCTTTGCAGGGTTACCAGATATCAGATTTGACCTTGTCTTTAAACTTAGGATGATTATCCAGTTTAAACTCAGGTTCTTTCACGCCACGCTTCAACTGACCGGTATAGTCTTTGAGTAGCATGAGCAAGAATGGCATCAGCAACAGAATCGCAATCAAGTTAATACTTGCCATGATGCCCATAAACAGGTCTGCCATATTCCAGATCAATGGCACACTGGCGACAGAACCGAAATAGACCATGATCAACACAAAAATCCGGAAGATCAGCATGACCCGGCGATTGTTATTAATGAACTGAACATTTCCTTCGGCATAGGCATAGTTACCAATAATCGAAGAATAGGCAAATAGGAACAGGATCAAGGCCAAGAAATCATCACCCCAGGCACCAATCTGGCTTTCCAGCGCCATCTGAGTCAGGGTCACGCCTTCAAAACCGGCATTTTCATACAGGCCCGAGACCAGAATAATAATCGCAGTACATGAACACACCACAAAGGTATCTACAAATACTCCGAGCATTTGTACCAGACCCTGATTGACCGGATGCTTCACATCAGAGGCTGCGGCAGCGTTCGGTGCTGAACCCATCCCGGCTTCGTTAGAGAACAGACCGCGTTTGATCCCCATCATCATGGCCATAGAGATCATGGCACCAAAGAAACCACCCGCGGCAGCTTCAAACTCAAAGGCTTTACTGAAAATCAGCTGAAAAATGGAGGGCAAGACATCGTAGTTGATCACGGCAATATACAAGGCCACCGCCAGATACAGTAGCGCCATAAAGGGCACTACCTTTTCTGCCACTTTGGCGATACGTTTAATACCGCCAAAAATGATTGTAGCTGTAATAAATACTAAGACTAGCCCAATCCAGGAAACTTCAAAATCCAATCCGCCTAAAGGCAAAATGATATTGGCCTGATCCCAGCCCCATGCGTGTGATGTTGCACCGGTAATGGCATTGGCCTGAACCGCATTAAACACAAAACCATAGGTCGTGATCAATGCAATTGCAAAGACAATCCCGAGCCATTTCTGTTTTAGCCCCTGAGTAATGTAATACGCGGGGCCACCACGGAATTGCTGGTTTTTATGATCGCGCACCTTAAACAATTGCGCCAATGAGGATTCCACCAAAGCAGAGCTCATACCTAGAAATGCAGTAACCCACATCCAGAACACCGCGCCCGGCCCGCCAATCGCAATGGCAATTGCCACACCCGCGACATTGCCCACCCCGACCCGGCTTGCAAGACCAGTGACAAAGGCCTGAAACGGGGTAATCCCGTGTGTATCCTGAACCTTGCCACGGCTATTTTTCATGACTTTCATGCTGTGCCAGAACAAACGAATTTGTACTGCACCGGTCATGATCGTATAGAAAATACCGACTGCGACCAGAAACACCACTAGAAAGTCCCATAAAGGGCCATTCAGGGCATTAATCCAGCCGAGTAAGGTTTCATTTAACTGATCATTCATGTCACATCCTTATGAGCCTATGACTCATCGTATCAGGCATAAAAATTATGCAAAAAACTTCAAAATCATCTGAATAACAGTAGCATTGATTAAGTCAACGAAGAACGCCCCACATAATGGAACGATCAGGAAGGCCTTATGCGACGCACCATACATATTGGTAATCGCCTGCATATTGGCAACCGCTGTTGGAGTTGCACCCATACCGAAACCACAATGACCTGCTGCAAGTACCGCAGCATCATAGTTCTTGCCCATCAGGCGGAAAGTTACAAAACCGGCATACAAAGCCATGGTGATGGTCTGTGCACCCAGAATTACCATCAGTGGTCCTGCAAGGTCAGCCAATTGCCATAATTTCAATGATAACAATGCCATCGCCAAGTACAGCGACAATGAAGCATTACCGAACACATCAATCGCACGATCGAAAATCTGAACTTTGAAAATACCTTCCAGTACATTACGCAGGATGACACCACCCGCCAATGCCCACACGAATGTTGGCAGTTCAAATGCAGTACCTTTACTGAAACCCGTCATAAACTCTGCAAAAGCCAAACAGCCTGCAAATAGACCCAAAGTCGTGATTGCATTATCTGCGGTAATTAAACGCACCTGATGCGGATATTCAAATGGAATATATTCGGTCGAGTTGATATCCATTGGCGTGCTATCACGCTTTTCGATTTGTTGATCCGTACGTGCAATTGCGAGATTATGACGGTTAATCAGCAATTTTGCTAAAGGACCACCAATAATCCCACCGATAATCAGACCAAAAGTAGCACTGGCCATCCCCAGTGCAAGCGCCCCCTGAATGCCATGTTCAACCTCAAAAATCTCGCCCCATGCACCTGCAGTACCATGACCACCGGTTAAGGTAATTGAACCTGCAATCAGGCCAATCAATGGGTCAATACCGAGCAAGGTGGCCAGACTCATGCCGACTGCATTTTGCAAAATAATGAAAGCCGAAACAGCAAACAGGAAAATAACCAGACCGATCCCGCCTTCACGCAACTTGGAAAAGTTGGCACTCAGACCAATCGAAGCAAAGAAAATCAGCATAAAGCTGGTTTGTAATTCTGCACTGGTGGTGATGCTATATCCCCACAATGAATGCACCAGCAATGAGATGATCGCCGCAACCAAACCGCCCGCGACCGGCTCAGGAATATTGTAGCGCTTTAAAAAATCGATTTTATTAACCAGGAATCGGCCGAGTAACAAAACAATAACTGCGGCAATCAAGGTATAAAATGCGTTAAAAGTAAAATCCATAATTTTTTGCCCAAGATAATGTTGATTTTTTATCATTCTAAAAGTGATGCAGAGATACCGAGCTTTAGATCTCTCATCGATTTCGACCTAAAATATTCTGACCTCATCTAATGCTTTTAAAATAACAAAATGATCCACCATCTCTTTCAAACTTATGAATATCATCATCACGATCATATTCAACAAATGAGAGATTTATAAAAGCCAAAATACAGCTTTGATTTAAGCTCTATTGCTGTCAATGAATGGTATAAGCATACAAATTTAACAGGAGAGTCAGATCTATAAGACTGTGTTCTACTTCTCAAAAAACACCAAGGTTTAGTGAGCGCTTTTAACCTGACTAGCTTAATTCAAGCCACTTGGAATAGCGTTATTTAAAATAAATCTTGTGCATGCCGACCTTGAATTTTCCCAAAGCGCATGGATTAAGATGAAAAGCTGCATATTATGCTGTTTCTTTGTATAAAGTTTTATTGTTTTTTATTAAGAATAGTTAATCAATCTATAAAAAATAATTATTAGTCTAGGGTTTTTAGATGAGGGTCAAACTCTCTAGTTATCGAAAAAAAATATTAATCTCTTACTTAAAACTTTATCAAACCAAGAAATTTCAATGAAATTAATGTGGTTTTCTATCCCAATCCACTTCATCTGTGCAGGCAATTGTTATGCTCAAATGGCTCAAGCATCCGAGTTTTAAGCTAATTTTTAATTTCATCAAAGCTTTTTAACCAATGCCCTAGCTATTTGACTGAGGCTATTTAAAACATCAAGCTAGATATCAATCTTTTGTTTCACTGATAAATACTTTTTCCATTCGGGCCAAGGATTTAATTTTTCTGTCCACCCTACTGTTTGTTTAGTTTATAGTCATTCAAAACTTCATATGGATATTCGATTGGACATCAAAATGGATCAAAAACTTGTTCATGCTGTAGATCAAACGATCACCTCTCGCCATTCGGTGCGCGCTTTTTTAAATACGCCGGTCAGTACAGACATCTTGAAACAGATTTTAACTGTGGCCAGCCGCGCACCTTCGGGCACCAATACCCAACCTTGGAAAGTCTATGTTGTGACAGGTAAAAAACGCGATGAACTGGTAGAACGCGTCTGTCAGGCCCAAATGCAAATCTATGCCAATCCCGAGCTGGCGGAACAATACCAAGAAACCTTTGCCTATTATCCTGAACAATGGCTCTCGCCGTTTATTGAACGTCGTCGTGAAAATGGTTGGGGCTTATATGGTTTGCTGAATATTCAAAAAGGCGAAAAAGAAAAAATGGCACGGCAGCAGCTGCGTAATTTTGAATTATTTGATGCACCGGTGGGACTGTTTTTTACCGTACATCGCTCTTTGGCCATTGGTTCGAAAATGGATATTTCGATGATGATCCAGAATGTCATGATTGCAGCAAAAGCCCGCGGTCTGGATACTTGCCCGCAGGCCGCCTGGAATCATTTCCATCCCATCGTACTCGATCTGGTCGGTGCACCTGAACATGAAGAACTGGTCTGTGGCATGGCCTTGGGCTATGCCGATCCAGAGCAGATCATTAACAGCTTTATTACGCCGCGTGTCCCGGTAGAAGAATTCGCTGTATTTATTGATGAGTGATTGAATCAAGGCTGAGTCTATCGACTTGGCCTTATTTTCAGATCTTTAGATTTTATCTGGCCAGAGCCAGATCAGGCATTTATTCATGTTTGAATACTGGCAGCTCAAGTTGACAAATTGCCCAGACGGCAATACAAACAAAAACCAGCATAATCAATGCCATATTTAATAAAGCATTCCAAACCAGAAAATTTAGTAAAAGCCCGCCCAATAAGCCACAGACAAATTGCATACTGCCCATAATCGCGCTAGCAGTTCCTGCACGTGCACCCTGCTTCGCCATAGCCAATGCCATAGCATTCGGGCCAGTAAAACCGATCGACGCCACCACGACAAACATGCCCAGCAAGACCAATGCAATAGAATCTACATCCAGATAGCCAAGCAATACTAAAACGAAAACACCCACTAACTGTAGAACAATGCCGATTTTAAGGCGTTGCAATATCGAGAAACGCCCAGCCAGACGTTTATTCAAGGTCGAAAATAACATGATCCCGACAGCATTGGCACCAAAGGCATAGGCAAACTGCTGCTCAGTCAGTTGATAACGATCCATCAAAATGGCCGAAGATGCACTGATATAACAGAACATCACCGCACTGGAAAAACAGCCGGCATAAAGCGGATGTCGAAAGCTTTGATCCTGAAAAATGCTACGGTACAAACTTAGAACCTGTTGAACGTTCAGCTTGAGACGGCGTTCTGGTTCCAGAGTTTCTTTAAAGAGAAAATGTACACAGGCCAGACTCAGCAGACCGCAGCCCATCAGCACCAAAAAAATCACATTCCATTCATAAAACATCAACACCCAGGCCCCCAGACTCGGCGCGAGAATGGGTGCAATCGCGGTCACAATCATCATGCTGGCAAAAGCCTGAGCTGCTGAATGCATATCCAGACGATCACGAATGGCCGCACGGGCCATGACTACCCCGACACAACCACCCAAGGCCTGCAGAATCCGTGCAGCGATCAGACTCCATTCATCCTGTGCAAACACACACAGCAGACTTGCCACAATGTATAAACACAGCCCAAAATACAGCGGTGGTTTACGCCCAATCCGGTCACTGATCGGCCCATAAATCAGTTGCCCCACAGCCAGACCGAAGAAGTAAGCCGGCAGGCTATTGGAAACCATTTGGGTACTGACGCCAAAATCTGCTGCCATCGCCGGCAAGGCAGAAAGATACATATCAATGGATAAAGGCCCGAGCGCACTCAGCGCCGCTAGCAAAACAATCCAGGACATGGCATAAGGTGGTTGTACGATTTTATTCGATGGCATAAGCATGAAGATTTAAAGCGCTAATATGCAGACAAGTTAACACAGTGCATAGTATGATTTAGCTTGAAATGAAATTTTATAAACCTACTATTTTTCATTGGCATATTCAGATTCATCTGTAAGACTGCAGTATAAAGGACGACTTTTGAAATCTTGGCTCACTCGTCTCAAGCAAACCACCTATAATACGACCTTGATGTATAACCTGCGTATGATGACGGCATTTGCAGGTACCGCCTTTGTTCCCTATTTTATGGGGCAACAATTGATGACGATTCCCCTGACTTTAGGTGTGGTCGCAGCCGGTTTAAGCGATATTGATGACCGCTTTTCGGTGCGTATTCTCAATCTGCTATATACCTACATGGGTTTCTTTATTACTGCGGTTGGCGTTTATCTGCTCTATCCTTATCCGCCGCTGTTCGCCTTGGCCTTGATTGTTTCTTGTATTGGCCTGATTCTGCTTGGCTCCCTTGGCAGGCGCTATGCCACAATTTCTTATGGCTGTCTGGTGGTTTCCGTCTATGCCATGCTGGGTGTCGAACTGTTCGATGAATGGTATAAGCAGGCCGGCTTGCTGGTCATCGGTGCGATGTGGTACGGCATTCTGTCGACACTCAGTTTCCTGGTCTTCCCTGCCCGGTTGGCACAAGACAAGCTTGCCACCTCTTATGCTTCGCTTGGTGACTTTTTATATGCCAAGTCCAATCTGTTTGATGTGGACATGACCCCGACCAGTTATCAGCAGAGCATGATTGATCTTTCTCTTGAAAATGGCAAACTGATTGCCATTTTTAACGAAATGAAAACGGCGCTCTTGACCCGTCTAAAAGGCGACCGTGGGCAAAAAGATACCCGTCGCAGTCTGCAATATTATTTTGTGGCGCAGGATATTCATGAACGTGCCGATTCAGCCCATATTGATTATCAGAAACTGGCCAAGATTTTCCAGCACAGCGACATCTTGTTCCGCTTTCAGCGCATCATGTCGATTCAGGGCAAAGCCTGCAAGGACCTGAGCGAAAGTTTGCTGCTGCGCAAGCCTTATGTACATAACAAACGCTTCAAGCATGCTTTTGACAATCTTCGGCTGTCTCTGGAGAAATTACGTCAGGATCAGCATTATGATCAGGTCTGGATTAATGCCTTATTTTCACTATTTCAGAACCTGAAATCGATTGATGCCCAGTTACGTAACCTGGAAACCGAGCAAAGTATCAAAGCCGAGCGCTTTAAACATATCGAAAACCAGCTCAGAGATGATGACCTGAAAGGCTGGGATGACATCAAGGTTCGAATTAAACAGCATCTCACTCCAGAATCGGTGCTGTTCCGGCATGCCATCCGCCTGTCGATTGTGCTGCTGATCAGCTATATCTTTGTACAGGTCAGCAATATTGAATATGGTTACTGGATTTTATTAACTGCATTGTTTGTCAGCCAGCCAAACTTTAACGCCACCAAGCGGCGTTTACGTCTGCGGATTGTCGGTACCTTGGTCGGTATTATTTTCGGTTATGCCATTTTATATTTTGTACCTTCTGTCGAAGGACAATTATTACTGCTGGTGTTCAGCGGGATCTTGTTCTTTGAATTGCGTAGTAAACAGTATGCCCAAGCCACGGCCTTTATCACGATTCTTGCCTTGATCAACTTCAATCTGGATGGTATGGGCTTTGCTGCGGCTATCCCGCGGATGATTGATACCCTGATTGGCTGTGCCATTGCCTGGTTCGGGGTCAGCTTTATTTTCCCGGACTGGAAGTTCCGACGTTTGCCGCGCAGTATCAAACGCAGCTTGCAGGCAGAAGCGGACTATTTAAGTGAAGTGATCGAGCAATATAAATCGGGGCGTAATAATGGCCTGAAATATCGGATTGTGCGCCGTGCTGCCCACAATACCGATGCCGAGGTGGCTTCACTCATTTCGACCCTGGCCACTGAACCGGATATTGATCCGGTACAAAAATCGCTGGCCTTTGAGTTCCTGTGTCTGAACCATACCTTTATCAGTTATATCGCCGCGCTGGGTGCGCACCGGGGAAGAATTGAGGATCAGGACATTCTGAATTTACTGGATAATGCATTAGAGAACATTCGCGGTGCATTATTACGAGACGAAACGCCCGATTTAAGGGCGCAAAATATGATCGTCCATATTCGTCAGCGCCTGTCACATGATCAGGAACAAGATCAGAAATCTCTGATCATTTTGCAGCAGCTGTCTTTAATGTTCAGTATTTTAAACCAGTTGAGCCAATTGAAACAAAGTTTGAGTCATGAGCGTGATGAACAGGCAACAGAACTCGGTTCATTATAATTTGGATGATTTTGGAACAATATACTCACTGAATTGGTACAATTAATGCTAAACTTTTTACAGTTTTAAATCTGCTAGTTTCACTATGACCGCGAAAAATTTATACGCTTATACCCTACAGCCTGTGAACTATGAAATTTCAGAAGCCGAGCAGCGTCATGCTCAGCTGGTGATCTGGCGTAGTACCAATAAAATTGGCATGAAAGCATGGCTGATCATGGGTGCTGTTGTTGCACTTTCTATTCTGGGCCTTCTGCTTCTCAAGAACTATTCAACCGTGTTCTGCTGGGTGGCGATTGCCTGTGTGGTGTTGTATTACCTGATCCGTACCTTTGGTCTGGAATGGTATGTTAAACGCAAGATGAACGAATTTCCGGTACAGGAAATCAAAGGTGTTCGTCTGGGCGTACAACCGCACGGTATCATCATGCGTCAGAAAATGGGCATGCAGGAAGGTGTGGGTGCGATCAGCTGGAAAGACATTTATGAATGGTACAACACACCAGAATTCATGTTGGTCAATTTCAAGGTAAAAGGCCAGCAAGGTGCTTATATCCTGCCTAAACGTCTGGACAGCAAAAACTTTTCTTTTAACACGATTCGTAAGCATCTAGAAGCAGAAGTTGGCGCAGCCAAACAAATCTAAACTTGTACACGTTTCAACAAAAAACCTCCTGCCCCGGCATGGAGGTTTTTTTAATCCTAAAACAATAAATGATAATGAGAATAAATATTATCCTCAACACCTATAATTCAGTATTAAAGTTCAGTTATAATTTGGCCACTTTTATAAAGCTCACCCTTAATCTGACGACCATGTTTAAAAAAACATTTTTCCAAATCCACTGGTTTCTGGGGATTACAGCAGGTTTAATCCTCTCTTTGATGGGCGTCACTGGCGCAATTTATTCCTATGAACAACAAATCTTAAAATGGATAAATAACGACAGTTATACGGTTCAGGTTCAGCAAGGTGACAAACTTACGCCTGCTCAGCTGTATCAGCATTTTCAAAATACCACTCCAGAGATGAAGATTAACAGTATTAGCGTGGCACAAGATCCAAGTGCTTCAAGTACTGTAAATATTGCCAAAGAGGGAGCACGGCGTGGTCATAACATCCTGATCAATCCCTATACTGCCGAAGTTTTGCCTGAAATTAAGGGTCGGGAATTTTTCCAGTTTATTCAGCAACTGCATCGTAATTTAACGGTTGGCCCGGTCGGCAAACAGATTACCGGTGCTTGTACTTTAATGCTGATCTTTTTCGTCTTGTCCGGTCTTTACCTGCGCTGGCCAAAGCGTCATTCGATCAAGCAATGGTTCTTTGTAAAACCCAAGCTGAAAGGCCGTAATTTTATCTGGGATCTGCATGCTGTTGTGGGAACCTGGGTGGTGATTTTCTACCTGATTCTGGCTTGTACCGGCCTGTACTGGTCCTATGACTGGTGGCGTAGCGGGATGTTTAAAGTTCTCGGCGTTGAACGTCCACAGCCTACCATGCAAGCCAATGCGGGCAATAATCGTGGTGAAGGACGTCAAGGTGGCGAACGCGGCCCACGTGGTGAAGGACGCGAAGAAGGCATGAATCCAGAACAGATTAGCCGCGCGCTAGATTTGAGCTGGACTGGCTTTAATACTGAATTTTCAGATAAATATTCCACAGTAACCTTTAATCTTCCCAAAAAACCCGACGGCAGCATGCAGCTCAGCTTTGTCGATCCGGTTGCCCAACATGAACGTGCGCGGAACAGTGCCACTTATAATTACCAGACAGCCGAATTTACAGAAGTTGAGCTCTATGAAGATAAAAAGCTCAATGAAAAGATCATGAGCAGCATGTTACCGGTGCATCGTGGCAGCTTCTTCGGCCCGATCTACCAGTTCTTTGCCATGGTCGCAGCCTTGTTAATGCCATTATTCTTTGTGACAGGCTGGATGCTGTATCTGAAACGTCGTAAACAGAAGCACTTAACGCTGGCAGCGCGTCAGGGTGTCACTCCAGTTGACTTAGATGAAAATGCCAAACCTTGGCTAATTGCTTATGCATCACAAACAGGTGTCTCAGAACAACTGGCTTGGCGTACAGCAACTGCCCTGCAGGAAGCACGTCAACCGGCAACAGTAAAAGCGGTACAACAACTGACGCTTGCCGATTTACAGCAAACTGAGCAGGTATTATTTGTTGCCAGTACTTATGGCACAGGTGAAGCACCTGATCTGGCCTCTTCTTTTGAGAAAAAAATCCTGTCTGGCAAAGCTGATTTGCGGCATTTAAATTATGCGGTGTTGGCGCTCGGTTCTCAAGAATATCCGGATAGCTATTGCAGTTTTGGTCACCGTATTGACCAGTGGTTGCAGCAAAATGGTGCCCAGCAGTTATTCACTACCATTGAAGTGGATAATGCCAATAATGAGCACATCCAGCAATGGAATACTGCACTGGCACAAGTAACTCGCCTTGAACTGCAAGCCATGGGTATCGATAAAACCTTTGATCAGTGGACACTGACTCAACGTGAAATCCTCAATCCAGGTAGTCTGGGTGCTCCTGCCTTTAATATCGAACTGATTCCTGAGCATGAAGCAATCTGGCAAGCAGGTGATATTGCCGAGATTCAGCCAGCTAACAGTCCGGAACGTATTCAGGCATTTATGCAACAACACAATATTGCTGCCGGCACACAAGTGCCTTCTATGCAGCAAAGCATTGAGCGCGCGCTTTGGGATCGTGATCTGACTCAGGCAGAACCTTTTGATTCAATGGATCAGCTCCTCAAGCAATTACCGGCTTTGGCATCACGTGAATACTCGATTGCCAGCATTCCAAGTCAGCAAGTCCTGCGTCTGGTGGTACGTCAGCAAGCTGATGCGAATGGAAATCTAGGTCTGGGTTCAGGCTGGTTAACCCAGCATGCCGCACTCAATGCACCGATTGCGCTACGCATTCGCAGCAACGAATCGTTCCACCTGATTGATGATAACCGTCCGATCATTTGTATTGGGAATGGTACCGGTATTGCTGGTTTAATGAGTCTGCTCAGCTCCCGTAACCGTCAGGAATACACCCAAAACTGGCTGATCTTCGGTGAACGTCAGCGTGAACATGATTTTTTCTTTGCAGAAACCATTCAGGCCTGGTTGCAAATGGGAACCCTGAAACGGCTGGATCTTGCGTTCTCTCGTGACCAGCAGGAAAAAGTCTATGTGCATCATAAATTACGGGAACAGGCTGAAGAGCTGAAAACCTGGGTTGCCCAAGGCGCAGTGATTTATGTCTGTGGTAGCATCAATGGCATGGCCAGTGATGTCGATCAGGCCCTGACCGAGATACTTGGTGAAACGCTGCTCGATCAATTACGTCTGGATGGCCGTTATCGCCGTGATGTATATTAAGATGAACTGATATACTAAAAACCGGGCGCAATAGCCCGGTTTTTGAAAATACAAAAGTAATAATAAAAATATGAATAAGAAAAAAGGAAACTTGGATGCTCAATCAACTTAAACGAAGTCTCAGTCTGATCTTTGGCTTGATCCTCTGTATCAATAGCGTCTGGTTACTGAATCAGGATCAAAGGCATTTTGGTATCATGCTGTCTATCATCATTGGTGTGGCACTGATCCTGTATGCCCTGCTTTTTTCATCTATTCAGCGCTGGAAACAAAATTCTCGACTCAGAACATTGTTCTGGAACAGTCTCTGGGGCGGATTTTTACTCTGGATGATCAGTGTTGCGATTTTTTTCGCTTATATCCAGATGTCGATCAACTCGAATATTCCTGCACAACCGGCTACAGCGATTCTGGTATTAGGTAGTGGGATTAACCAGGGTCAACCCTCACCCATCTTAAAAAATCGTCTGGATACTGCAGCAAAATATGCAGAACAATATCCAGATACGTTGATGATTATGACCGGGGGACGAAATTTCCGGGAAAGACAAAGCGAAGCTGAAGTCATGCAACATTATATTCATATGACCTATCCGCAGCTCAAAAACCCGATTCGCTTAGAAGATCAAAGCAGAAGCACCCAACAGAACCTGCAATATTCTCAGGCGATCTTGCAACAACAGAATATTGATCGAAATGAGCCTATTGTGATTGTGACCAACGATTTTCATAGCCCGCGTGCCCGTGCCATTGCCAGACATCAGGGCTATCAGCAAGTGATCAGTCTGAGTGCCCGCACTCCTCAGAATGCTCGCTACCATTCATGGCTACGTGAATATTTTGCGTTGATTAATGGCTGGCTGCTGAATGAATATTCACTGTTCCAATAAACAAGCTGCTTAACAACAAGAAAATTAATTTAAACGAATGTGTCTTGGCAAAGGCATATCCGGATTTTTAAAAAGTTCCGGCTTTTGCACATAGATCTGATACAGATAATTTTTGATATCCAGTAATAATTTTTCCGGTGCCACCAGAATATTCTGCCCTTCTGGCGTCAGATCAAGAGACACAATGGTAC
Organism: Acinetobacter sp. F-1; assembly: GCF_022869025.1. Lineage (NCBI taxonomy): Bacteria > Pseudomonadati > Pseudomonadota > Gammaproteobacteria > Moraxellales > Moraxellaceae > Acinetobacter > Acinetobacter sp. F-1. The sequence continues at coordinate 340,256 of NZ_JAJKFX010000002.1, forward strand.
TTTCCTGACGTAAAAACGGAATCACTTTCTCTACAAAATCCTTGAGACCAATTTCCTGAATATCGTAATTCACCCAATTGTCTTTAATCAGCAGACGAGCCAGACCTTTACTGTGCCAGCAAGCAAATGCACGCTGTCCAGTAGGGGTCGCACACAAAGCCCAGCCATCCTGATAAAGCGCAAAAATGCCGGCATTCGCGACAATCGATTCAATATACTGTTTATAAAGGTGTTGGGGGTCGTATGTAGTTTGAGATTTGGTCGCTGCCTTGCGCTGATATGGATTTCTCATCGTCGTGAAACCTTCAAATTATTATAGACTTCAAATTCTATGAAATGTTCAGTGTTTAGGCAAGAAAGATATGGTGGGCGCTGACGGGATCGAACCGCCGACATTCTGCTTGTAAGGCAGACGCTCTACCAACTGAGCTAAGCGCCCTGAGAAAAACAACAGCGTTGTTTTTAATGACGCAAGACAAGGAATGTCTTGGTATATTGAACACTCAGATCTCAGGAATCCAAGCTTCTCATCTTAGGATGGCGCAGCGGACGGGGCTCGAACCCGCGACCCCCGGCGTGACAGGCCGGTATTCTAACCAACTGAACTACCGCTGCATCGTAAGAATCTGGTGGGCGCTGACGGGATCGAACCGCCGACATTCTGCTTGTAAGGCAGACGCTCTACCAACTGAGCTAAGCGCCCTGATAAAGAGTGTCAATCTTTAGTTTAATCAAATTTAAGCTCAGGGACCTAAATTTAATTCCTTTTGAAATGGCGCAGCGGACGGGGCTCGAACCCGCGACCCCCGGCGTGACAGGCCGGTATTCTAACCAACTGAACTACCGCTGCATCGCAAAAGATTATGGTGGGCGCTGACGGGATCGAACCGCCGACATTCTGCTTGTAAGGCAGACGCTCTACCAACTGAGCTAAGCGCCCTCAAAAGGTCTATTGTATAAATGGCGCAGCGGACGGGACTCGAACCCGCGACCCTCGGCGTGACAGGCCGATATTCTAACCAACTGAACTACCGCTGCATTTACACAATGTCGCTATTGTGGCAAACGAGAATCAAGATCTTAAAGTGGCGCAGCGGACGGGGCTCGAACCCGCGACCCCCGGCGTGACAGGCCGGTATTCTAACCAACTGAACTACCGCTGCAACTATAAGGTCTCAACATGAAAGAGCTTGGTGGGCGCTGACGGGATCGAACCGCCGACATTCTGCTTGTAAGGCAGACGCTCTACCAACTGAGCTAAGCGCCCTTTCTAAACGTCTATCATCGTTTGATGGGTGCATTATAGAGAATCTGCACAGCCTGTCAAACGCTTTTCGGAATGTTTTCCACTTTTTAGGTGTGAGTGATTAAAAAATAGGTTGTTTGTTAAAAAAAACAACACTTTTTGTTTATTTTTTAAGTCTCTACCGAAATTTTTTAATTTCCAAAATGAAAATCACAACAAAATTTCCTGTCTTCTCTTGCGAGATTTCAGACTCACTCAGGCAGTATGCTTTAGTTCCGATCAAGAATTATACAAAGCTTTAAAATTACTCGGCGTTGTGTTCATGTAATCTTTCAACTGTCATTTATTTTTATGTGAAAAATAGCGATAAAGTTTAGCTTTAGACGATGATTCAACCCGTTTCATGCTGTAAAAATAGGATCTGGATCAGATTAATAAATGTCTTAAACTGTATTAAATCATCTCATCCCGCCCGTAAAAACAAAATCATTTTCACATGACATTAAAGATCGATTCATTATTCAGTATGCACACCCTTCAGCATTTTTGAATCTAATGCATGTTCCGAGATATACACCAAAGCATTCTCACCCACCAGGTCAAAGAGTTCAGCGACCTCCAGATTATGCATACGAATACAGCCATGAGAAAGCGGCTCTCCCATCATTTCTGTTTCTGGCGTACCATGAATATAGATATAACGTTGATAGGTATCGTAGCCCTCGCCTTGATTAAAACCGGCTTCAAGCCCACTCAACCATAAAATACGGGTCAAGATCCAGTCACGTTGTGGAAACTCTGCTGCCAATTCAGCATCATAAATTTCACCCGTCGCCTGACGTGCAATAAATACACTGTTTAAAGGTGCATTCTGACCAAACTTTTCAGCGATCTTGTGCCAGCCACGTGGGGTCTTGCCACTATTTTCAGTTTCACCAATGCCATTTTTACCAGTGGAAATCAGATATTGCTTGTTTAGACGTGGCAAATACAGCTTTTGTTGGGCGAGATCAATCAGGATATCTGCTTGATCCAGATGCAAGGTACTCATGACTTGTTATTCTCTGAATCTACTTTATTTGACTCTGTTTTCTTTAACTTTATCTCTGTTTTTTCAGTATGAATCGTTTCTTTATGAAGCATCACCTGATCCGGTTCAGGACGTCGCCATAACCAGATGGCCACAATCAGCATGGTGATATTGGTAAAGGCTTTTACTGCCAAGGGTGCGGTAGTAAACAGCATGATAATCCCGCTGATCAGCATCATGATACTGGCCAGCCATTTGGCCTTACGCGGTACAGTACCATGCGCCCGCCAATCTCTTAAAGTCGAGCCATATTTGGGATGGTTCAATAACCAGTTATCCATTTGTGGCCAACCTTTAGATGCCGCCCAAGCAGCCAGAATCAAAAAGACCGTTGTTGGCATACCCGGCAGGATTGCACCGATAAAGCCCAGGATCACAAACAGCACCACCAGACTCCGCCAAAACAACACTTTCATACATCAACCCTAACCGCAGAATTCAGGTAGTATAAAGCGTTTTCCGATACTGTCCGTTGTATTTCTGCACTTTTCACAGGTTATACCATGTCTTTTTCCAGTTTAAACCAAAATCTTGTAGAAGCATGGCATCGTTATCAACATCCTCTGGTACGGCAACTGGCATTTGCTGTCGGCAGTCCGAATATCCTGTCCGGTATTCCCGAGGAGCTTGAACTCATACATCGCTTTGAGCTGCATGACAGCCAGACTTGGCAGCAATATCTTAGCCAGTATCATCCACGTTTGGAATTTCTCGATCAGCATCCAGAAGAATTAATCGAATTTGTGCAGCAACTGAAAAGCACGCGTTTGGGGCTACGCTTTGAAATGCTGGTCTGGTTCTGGTTACTCGACGATGCTTATCATCCCTATCAGCTACTCGGTCATAGTATTCAGCAAATTGAGGGTGCAAAAACCTTGGGTGAACTGGATTTCCTAGTCCTTAATACCGATACCGGACTGGTTGAACACTGGGAAATTGCCCTGAAATATTATCTGGCCGAAGCAGATTTTAGTCTGCCGCATTGGTACGGCCTGAACCGCACCGATACCTTAATCAGAAAAATGAACCATTTCACACAAAAACAGTTCCAATTTGATGAAGCTTTAGCACATTCTATTCAAAAACGTTTTTGTGTGATGAAGGGACAGTTGTATCTGCCGACCCATCATGCTGACCAGCCTATTCCCACCTGGATCAATACCGAGCGTCGCCTAGGTCTATGGGGACAGCATATTCCTGCTGCACAAGATGCGTTCTATCGCCTGCAACGGCATGAATGGATTTATCCGCAAGCCCAGCCAAGCAGTTTGACTGCGACCTGGTGGACGGATGGTCTCTATAAAAAAATCGATCGCAATGACTTCTATATGTATCGCCAACCGGTACTAAGCCAGTATCCATCACATAAGCCCCTATAAAGCATTACATTTATTAACCGAAGCACTATGAAAACCACATATTTTTTAGTGCGTATATTTTCTACTCTAAGTTCCACATCATAATAATTTTATTATTGATTATACGGAGATGATGATGAAAAAAATTCTTGCTGCTTCATTAATGATGGCTTTTGTATTAACTGGCTGTAACACCGTAAAAGGTATGGGCAAAGACGTGTCTAAGGCGGGCGATGCGGTAACCAATACTGCTGAAAAAACCTCTGACGAAATCCGTCAAAACTAGTTTTTTCTTAAATGCTCATAGAACCCTATCTCAGATAGGGTTTTTTTATATCGATCGTTCACATTCAAGCCGATATTCGCCTATTATAGAGCCGAGAAAATTATCGACTGTTGAAAACCGCATGAGCTCTTCCGCTACTCTCGATTTAAGCCTGCAACTATTACGTCAGCCTTCTGTCACCCCCATTGATCATGACTGCCAGAATATTATGGCGGAACGTTTAAAAAAGATTGGTTTCAATATTGAATCCATGCGTTTTGAAGATGTCGATAATATCTGGGCACGCAAAGGCACAGAAGGTCCGGTCTTCTGTTTCGCTGGCCATACCGATGTGGTGCCAACGGGCAACCTGGATGACTGGAACTCAGACCCATTTCTACCCGAAATCCGTGAAGGTAAACTTTATGGTCGTGGCAGTGCCGACATGAAAACGGCTTTGGCAGCTATGATCGTAGCGACAGAACGTTTTGTAGAAAAATACCCAAATCATAAAGGTTCAATTGCTTACCTGATTACGTCAGATGAGGAAGGCCCATCAATTAATGGTACAGTCAAGGTCATTGAAACCCTGGAAGCGCGTAATGAAAAAATTACCTGGTGTCTGGTCGGTGAACCGTCAAGTACCCATAAACTGGGGGATATTGTCAAGAATGGCCGTCGCGGTTCTTTAAATGCCAATCTCACGGTAACAGGCAAACAAGGTCATGTGGCATATCCGCATCTGGCAGTAAACCCGATTCATAGCGCCTCTAAAGCGATTGCCGAGCTGTGTGACACCGTCTGGGACCATGGCAATGAATATTTCCCGGCAACCACTTTCCAGATTTCCAATATCAATTCAGGTACAGGCGCAACCAATGTTGTTCCGGGTAGCATGAATCTGCTATTTAACTTCCGTTATTCAACTGAAGTGACTGCCGAAGAACTTAAAGCACGTACTGTGGAAATTCTGGATCGTCACGGTGTGGATTATGATATTTCCTGGACTTTATCTGGCTTGCCATTTCTGACCCCGGTCGGCGAGCTGGTCAATGCAGCTAAAACCGCTATTCTAAATGTCACAGGCACTGAAACCGAGCTTTCTACTTCTGGTGGAACCTCGGATGGCCGCTTTATTGCACCTACAGGCGCACAGGTACTGGAACTTGGCGTATTGAATGCCACCATTCATCAGATCAATGAGCATGTTGATATTGCCGATCTGGAGCCACTGGCTGAAATTTATGAACAGATTTTGGTAAATTTACTCGCCAATTAAGTAAATTCATAACGCAATAAAAAAGGAACTCCATGGAGTTCCTTTTTGATATTTGATAGTTTGCATTACAGCCCGATTGTAGCCTGAATATTCGTCATATTCGGAATATGGAACAGCTGTTCATTCATTCGTACATATTGGAAAATTGCAGAGTCATTCACCGGCTGATCGACATCGACCACTTCAGAAATACGAATCCGGATGGTTTTCGGCATTTCATTGCACATTAGGGCAAAACGCTGATTGATCTCATCACCTTCAATCACCAATGCCACGCCATGTTGACGTGAAGGCTCATTGATGGCATAGACTGGCAATTGTGCTTCATGCCATTCCACTGTCTTGACCTGGGTATTGCTGTCCAGCGCTGACAGCACAATGTTTTGTGGCAATAACATCGGATCTTTGCCATGACAGTCAATAATATAGGCATCAATAAATCCGGTCGATACCGTAATCAGATGCTGAAGTTCCTGCTGGCTAATCTGATCAGCCATCTTGCTCGTCGAATTGCTCTGACTCATCGATTACCCCTGTTTTTCGGCAATTAATTGTTGAATATTGGCCAGCAGTTCAGCTTCCTGGAACGGTTTACCCATATAGTGGGTCACGCCCAGACTGAATGCACGTTCACGATGTTTCTCACCAGTACGCGACGTAATCATGATAATCGGCAAGTCACGGTGAATATCATGGTGACGAACCAGGTTGGTGACTTCAAAACCATCCATACGTGGCATTTCGATATCCAGCAGCATCAGATCTGGTCTGACATTTTCTAGCTGCTCGATCGCATCTACACCATCTTTGGCGGTCACAATGTCATAGCCCTGACGTTCAAGCAGACGCGAAGTTACCTTACGTACTGTCACCGAGTCATCGACAATCATCACCAGACGGCGTGCGTTAGAATGACGCGAACCATCACGCTGATCATGCATCTGTTTCACACGCTGTGTCGCCTGAATCTGACGCGCAATATTCTGGCCATCGAGAATCAGACAGACCTGACCATCACCCAGAATCGTAGCACCCGCCACTACCCCGATGTTGGCAAACTGCTGTCCAATCGGTTTCACCACAATCTGTGCACGTGAACCCACCAGTTGATCGACCAGCAAGGCAATGGTTTGGCCACTGTTGCCCTTAATCAGAAGCACCGGCAATGAATGACCGACATTATTCAGACGTGGAATCGGCTGAGTACCGACAAATTCCGACAGATAACGCAGCTTGTAGTTTTCACCATCAATCTTGAAGTAATCATCTTTACTGTTAAAGTAAGTTTCCAATGTGGTCGGCGCAATCCGCACGATTCGGTCAATCTGCGCCAGAGAAATTGCATATTGCTGATCGCCCGCTTTCACCATCAAGGCATCACTGACGGCCACTGTCGTCGGTACGCGAATCGTAAAGACCGTGCCCTTACCCAGTTCCGAGCTGACCGAAACATGACCGCCGAGCAACTTGATTTCACTTTGTACCACGTCCAGACCAACGCCACGACCGGAAATCTGGGTGACTGCTTTTGCGGTAGTGAAACCAGGATGGAAGATATATTGTAGTATTTCATCCTGATCAATCGGCTGGTCGGCTTTGATCAGATCCAGACTGAGGGCTTTCTCACGAATTTTCTCCGCATCGATCCCCTTGCCATCATCACTGAAAGAAACGATGACATCGGTTCCTTGGCGGCTGATGTTCAATACAATAGAACCCACTTCCGGCTTGTTCAATGCCAGACGATCTGCGGTATCTTCCAGACCGTGGTCAATCGCATTACGCAACATATGTTCAAATGGCGTAACCAGACGTTCCAGAATATTACGGTCCAATTCACCTTCAGTATTCTGTACAATCAGTTCGGCAGGACGGTTCAAGGTGGTTGAGGTTTGACGCACAATACGTTGTAAACGCGGCAACATCCGGTCAAACGGCACCAGACGGGTACGCATCAGGCTTTCCTGAATCTCGGCCTGAATACGCGATTGTTGTAATAATAGACCTTCAGTTTCACGAATCTTGTCGGCCAAGGTGCTCTTGAAATCGACCAGATCCGATGCCGATTCTGCCAGAGATTTGGATAACTGGTTCAACGATGAATACTGGTCCATTTCCAGCGGATCGAAGTCGGCATAGCGCGAATTTTCTGAACCATGTTTGGCAATAATCTGTGATTCCAGCTCGCCTTCCATTCGACGCAACTGGTCGGCAAGTCGTTTGATCGCCAGTTCCATCTCGTTCAGGGTATTGCCAAGCTGACCCAGATCCATCTCGATCCGCGAACGGTTAATCGAGTTCTCACCCGACAGGTCAATCATCTTCTCGACCAGATCAGCAGAGATACGAATCATCTCGTTATTGCTATCGCTACTGCCTGTATTCGCCCACTCACCCATCATCTGTGGCGGTTCAGTACCATCACCCTCAACAAAACCAAAGTCGGTACTGACCACCAGATGTTCTGTTTTTGCCAGACGCTCAGGCAATTGCGCAGTGACGTCCACATAAGCAATCTTTTTCAGACTGCTTTGAAGCTGCTCAAAACCGCTATAGTCGCGCTGGAAAATTGCCTGTTTTAACCAGGCCAATGTTTTCTGCAATAAGCCATCATAGGCATTCGAGTTAAATTGATAAACTGCAAACTGCTCGAAAGTGGTTTCCAGTTCATAGGCAATGCTGGCCACCTCTTCAGTTTCAATCATGCGTGCACCACCTTTAATACTGTGGGCAGCACGTTGTAACTGAAGTAATAAACTACGGTCACTACGCTGATCAAACCATTGATTGAGCAGCTTCTCTGCATTGGCCAGAATTTCTTCAGACTCTTCGAGGAAGGTTTCTTCAACGATTGATTTCAGCTCATCTTCCTCAGAGCGTTCAACTTGATTTTCAGTAAATCTAGGGGTTTCAACAGTTTCAACTAATTTTTCTGTTTCAGCCAGACCAATTGCAGGCTGCTCTGTCGCCACTGATTCTTCGAATGGCACTTCAGGAGTCGATAGCATCTCTAACGCGGTCACGTTGAATTCAGCAGTTGTGCTTTCAACAGCAGCCAGCGTTTGCCCAGAAAGTAGTGCCTGAATATTTTGTAAAATTGCCACTGCTTCTGTCGCCGGATAATCAATGCCATCATCTCGAATGGACTGAATACGGTCGGACACGTTATCCTGTACCAGACGGATAATCTGGATTAAAGCAGGTGTTACGGCAATCTGCTGACGGATCACTCGTTCATAAATACTTTCCAGTTCATGGGCAATCAAACCGATATGCGAAGCCGCAATCATGTTTGCACCACCTTTTAAGGTATGCAAATGACGCATCAGATTGTTCAGTGAAGTCGTATCATCCTGTTTTTTGCTCCAGGTATTCAGATCTTCATCGATACCTGCCAGCAATTCATCCGCTTCTTCCAGGAAGATACTTAACAATTCTTCATCGAAATCACGATTGGTTGCAGCACTTTCCCGCTGTTGACGGTCGGTAGCAATCCGCTGGCTCAAGGCAGCGAAATCTACGCTGCCTGTGGTTAAGGTGTCAGCCGTTGGGATAATATCTGTGGTCGGCTCAACGCCTGACTTTTCAGTCTCTTCAGCAAAGATCTCAAGATCCTGTTGTACAAATGCCGACAGTTCACTTAAAGTTTTTTGAATGTCATCATTTAGAATGACGCGCTGTCCTGCAGCCAGGGTATCAAATAAATGAATAAATTCCTGATGTGCCTGTGCAAACAGTTCATAAGCATAATTGCTGTTTAACAGCACCGGCTTTTTAAGCAGGGCATCATAAGCCGATTTCAGATCTGCCGTGAATTCATGAATTCCTTTGGCCGCGCGGCTATCAGTATGCGCCAGTAATTCTGCAGCCTGTTGACTCAGTGCCTGGATATATTCCGGATAATCGACTTGTGCGCGTTTATCGAATTCAAACTCAGCATCGAGCAACAGGTCAATATCCAGTTCAACCAGTTTGGACACCAGACCTTGGGTTTGAACCGCATCTGATTCAATGACCGCAAAGCCATAATCACTCCAGACTGCTTCAAAAGTGGCATAGACCGCATCTAGTTTTTCGGTATCCCCCTGACCTAATAAATGCACATAATCACTGATAAATTCGGCATATTGAATCAGTAAGGCTGTTTCTTTTGAGGTCGAGACAATTTCATCTTGTAACAAGGTCTTAAATAACTGTTCAACTTTAGAGCTGGCTTCAAAAATCTGTTCAATCTGCGCCATCGATGAACTGCCACGCAAGGTATGAATGGCACGAATCAGGGCATTATAATCTTGTGATTTTTCATCTTCAGTACGCAGGAAGGTGGCAATCGTTTCCAGATGCTCTTCGGCTTCTTCAATGAAGATGGCCACGGTTTCTTCAATATCAGTGCGAACCGCTACTTCTACCGGCGCTGTTTCGATAATAGCAGCAGATTCACTTAGGTCATGATCTGCAATTTCCAGCCCTGTGGTCTGACCTTCGGCAGTCAAATGATCGGCCAATGCTAATAATTCTTCTAGCGCAGGTTCAGGTGAAAGGTTTTGTTGTAATTGTTGTCCCAACAGCAGCATTGGACGCAGGTCGAGATCGATTTCCTGTACATGTTTGAATTTTGGATATAAAGCATATTGATAGACATTCAGTACCGCTTGGGCAAATTTTTGCACCATCGCTGTCAGCTGAATTGAACCGGACAAGACCCGGTTCAGGGTATCTTCAACTGCCCAGGCCATTTCCCCTGCCGATTTTGCACCCACCATACGACCTGAACCTTTCAGGGTATGAAAATGACGGCGAATGGTCTTCAGATTTTCCTGATGATCTGGATTGACCAGCCATTCTGGAAATAAAGCATTTAACTCAACGAAGATTTCTTCGATTTCCTCAACAAAAATTTCAAGAATTTCTGCATCTTGATCAAGATAACTATCTTCAGGAAGCGTTGTCGTTTCAACTAAATTTTTTAATATTTCTTTCATAGCTTATGCTTCTTACGTTATGCCGCCAAGAAGGGCGCTCAAACTTAATTGTGACCGTCACGCAATACCTAATGTTTGAGGTTAAGTACATCTTGTCGAGGCTTTATCTGTATTTTTTGAATGTGCCTCAATCGTAATCAAGGCACATTCTCCCCATCATCGCTAACTTTATTCTGGTAGTTTAAAGTCAGCTACAGATTCACGTAATGCATCGGCCATATTTGCCAGTTCAGATACCGAACGTGCTGTATCGAAGGTGGCACTGGTGGTTTGCGAAGTAATTTCCTGTACGACATTCATCGTGGTCGCAATATGACCTGCAGATGCAGACTGCAGTTTCGCTGCATCGGAAATGTTCGCAATCAGTTTCGCCAGGTTATTCGATACTGTTTGAATCTCATCCAGTGCCACACCGGCATCTTTAGACAAGTTCGCACCACGTACAACCTCGGCTGTAGTTTGCTCCATCGAAATAACCGCTTCGTTGGTATCGGTCTGAATGGTTTTTACCAGGCCTTCAATCTGCTTGGTTGCAGACGCAGAACGCTCTGCAAGACGCTGTACTTCATCGGCTACAACTGCGAAACCACGACCGGCTTCACCCGCCATCGACGCCTGAATGGCTGCGTTCAATGCCAAAATGTTGGTTTGGTCGGCAATATCGTTAATCAAGGCAACGATGTTACCAATTTCCTGAGAAGATTCACCCAGACGTTTAATACGTTTTGAGGTTTCCTGAATCTGTTCACGAATCGTGTCCATCCCCTCAATCGAGCGTTGTACGACATCCGCACCATTTGCAGCAATTTGTACCGAACGGTCTGCTACCACAGCAGATTCATCGGCGTTGGCAGATACCTGATCAATCGACATGGCCATTTCGTTAATTGCTGCAGAAGCACCGGCAATTTCCTGAGCCTGATGTTCAGAAGCTTCAGCCAACTGGTTGGTAATGCCCTGTGTGGTTGCGGTATATTGCGCAACTTCTTGTGAAGTTTCAGTAATACGCGATACCAGGTCACGTAACTGGTCGATTGCAAAGTTAATCGAGTCGGCAATCGCACCGGTAAAGTCTTCCGATACTGTTGCGTATGAACGTAAATCACCATCTGCAAGATCGGCGATTTCATCCAGTAAACGTAAAATCGCATTCTGGTTACGGTCATATTCTTCTTGTAAACGGCCTACACGCTGCTTATCCGATACACCACGCAAAGAAAGCAATTTGAATACACAAAGCAAGAAACCAAGTAACAAGGCAATCAACAGGATGGCTGGAATAACGGTTTTAAGACCTGAGTTACCTGATAATTTGTTCAGGTTATCTAAAAGCACATCAGACTGGGCAAAAATAGATGCAGCGGCCTGACGAACTTTTACAATTTCAGTCGAGTTCTTCAGAATAATTGCTGATGCTGATTCGAGTACTTCATCATATTCAGCCTTAATACCTTCTAGAGATTCACGCATTGCTGGATCAGCAATACGCTGTACGCCCAGTTCAACAGAACCATTCAATTGTGCATTTAAATAAGAGCCGAAAGTTTCGGTATCGGCACTAAAGTCATCCGCCGATTCACGAGAGCCATCACTACCCGTCAATACCAGACTGATTGAACGTAAAATACGTTCTGCAATAAATACCTGGTTCTTGGCAATCACCACCTGGCTCGATGGCATATCTTGACGCGCCATCTGGTCAACCATCAAGTTATATTCCGCCTGAATCCCGGGAATTGCTTCACCAATGGCAATGTTGGTGTCGTATAACTGGTTAATGATTTTTTGTTGCGAGGTAATCAGATCAATACCGCTAGAAACTTCTGTCCACTGTTTATCAACAGCTTGTAGCGCCTCATTATCTGAATGAATATTTTTAACTGTTTCAAGGTTCTCAGCAAAAGATTTTTGCGAGTCAGTTAGGTTTTTCATTGCCTCCGGTGTACCCGAAGCGGTTGCTTCAGTTGCTTGGCGCGAAATCGTTTGCGAGAGGAGACGTAAATCACCCAGACTTTGAGTGAGTTCGTTGCTACGTGGCACACTATAAAAAAGATATAATAAAGTGATCAGTGCGGCTAAAAGACAGCCTGCTGCCCCATAGATCAGCGGTTTTGACTTTTCACTATCACCAAATACACGTGATAATTGATCTATTTGCGATTGAATCTTAGTGAAAAAAGCATTACCGCCTTTGCGGCCAGTGCTTTCACCTGTATTTTTCTTTTTAAGTTTAAAGCCCATGCAGCCTCTCCCCGGTTGACGCCTTGATCACTTTCGTGCGCGACATTTAATTTATAAATTTTATAGATGCGTTCATAAAATTTGGATTTTGCAACAGACGACTGAATAAGAACACATGCCACTGCTGGTTGTGCTGATGAAAAAATCCTTGACAGTATTCTTGTAAGTTTTCATCTAATTCAGATTTCTTCGAAAAGAAACTTTTCTTATTGAAATGTTGTATACCCAAAACTTGATCTACGACCAAACCGACATACTGGTCATTATGGTTGATGCACAATACTTTTTGAGTCGGTGAAAACTGACTGCTATGCCCTGATACGTATTGAGTGAGATCAGAAACGGATAACAATCTTCCCCGGATATTCGCCAGACCCAACACCCATGCTTGTGTCTTGGGTACCGGCGTATATTTTGGGGGATAAATCACTTCTGATACTTCCCCCAGCGGAGCAACAAAATATTGCCCCATCATCTCAAAAGCAATGCCCGACCATCGGTTCACTTCATTGTCATTGGAAACGTAGTTTTTATTTCCCCGTTTCGCAATGCGAAGCAATTCGATAAATCCATTTGCTGCCATAGAGCTTATCCTGCATTGAGGTGTTGCTTAATTACTTCTATTAATTGTTTTTCATCTACTGGTTTTGTTAGATAGTCTGCTGCACCCTGACGCTTGCCCCACACGCGGTCAGTGGCCTGATCTTTGGTACTGACAATCACAATTGGAATGTGTTTGGTGGTCGCCCCACGCGCAATCTGACGGGTCGCCTGGAATCCGTTTACGCCCGGCATCACAACGTCCATCAGGACCAGATCAGGCAATTCAGCCTGTGCCATGGTGACGCCATCGGCCCCATTGGCTGCTTCAATCACCTCAAAGCCATGTTTAGAAAGAATTTCTCTAAAGCGAAAAGTTTCTGTCGGTGAGTCATCCACAATTAGGATACGTGCCATGCCAATTCCCCAAAAAAAAATCAAATATTAAGCACTAATATGGTTACGGATTGCGTTCAGCAATTCATCTTTACTAAAAGGTTTGGTCAGGTATTCATCTGAACCCACAACACGACCTTTGGCCTGATCAAATAAACCATCTTTACTTGATAGCATAATCACAGGAATATTCTGGTAATTCTGAGAATTTTTAATTAACGCGCAAGTTTGATAGCCATCTAGACGCGGCATCATGATGTCTACAAACACGATATCTGGATTTGCTTCGGCAATTTTTGACAAAGCTTCAAATCCGTCGACGGCAGTAATCACTTCATAACCTTCGCGCTGAAGAAGAGTTTCCGCGGTACGACGAATGGTCTTTGAGTCATCAATAACCATAACTTTTAGATTTTGGAATTTATCGTCCATTTGTTTAACCCTTCCCATTTTAGAAACTATTATGCCATAAGGCTCATAGGATTATTTTATTACGATCGATAAACATTTTTAACATAAAGTCACTTGTATTATCAACGAACATTTTCTACACAAGTAGACAAAATCAGTTATTTTTAACAACAGCTTCACATTTTACCCACGCCGATGTTTTTTTTTTGACTAACGGTAGTTTTTAATTCGTAAATTTAAGTCTAATATAACAAGATTATTACTTTAAAATAAGTAATTTAGTCAACTTTAAATCTAGGGAGCCAATGATGGGTCAGTTTTCAGAAAAACTTGCTGTCATTGATAAAAATAAAATGACTGGTCAATTCATTGTTGCTGTGCTGTTACTATTACAGGTGACCTTAGCTTGTGCCAACAATAACCAAATCCAGCAAAAGGCCACTTGGTACCGCTATTATGATAGTAAAGGCGTGGCCAATATCAGCACTAATGTGACGCCCAATCATATCCGTTACGGTTATGAAGCGCTTGACCAGAATATGCAGGTCATTAAACGTGCTCGTCCTTATAATGCCGAAGCCGATATCAGACAGGCTCCCCAACGTGCTCAACAGGCCAAGCGGATCGCTGAAGACAATAGACTGAAGCGAGCGTACAACAATAGTCAGACCGCCTTACAGAAAAAAAATGACAGTCTGCTACAGTTAAAAAAGCAAATTGATTTTCAGCAAGAACAAATGAAGCAATTGCAAAAAGATCGAGTGATGTTTGTACGCCAAGAACGTGAATATTTACGTAAAGGTAAGGCTCCACCGGCACACCTGAAAACCACACTTGAGAATAATCATAAAAATCTCATTTCCCAAAAAGAAAATATTCAATCTTTACAAAGTCGCTATCGAAATCTGGAAGCAGAATACGACAAAATTATCGCCCGTTTAAAAGCACTTGAATAAATACAGATAGCTTGTGTTGGTTTTAAACCACAGTAAGCTACAAGGACTCTTATGCAAACTGCACCACATGCTCATGGTTTAAATATGCCTTCTCCGCGCTCTCTCCTGATCATGAGTGCACTTTGCTTAAATATGTTGTTAGTGGCTTGTGATAAAAATGAACCCATACAGCAAGCCGAAACACCCACATCCATTGAACTGATTCCTCAAGACCTGATTGCAGTACAGTCCGGCAACTCAGTTCAAAAAACTGCGTTTACCGGCACGATTCGGGCTGTCAATCAAAGCAGTATTCAGGCGCAGGTGTCTGCCACCGCCACCAGTGTCAATGCCCAAGTCGGTCAGACCGTTTCCAAAGGTCAGGTGCTGGTACGGCTAAACAATCAGGACAATGCTGCCCGACTGGCACAGGCACGTGCCAATCTGGCCTCTACTCAAGCTCAGGCCAATCAGGCTCGAAACATGATGCAACGTAAAAAGCGTCTGCTCGATCAGGGCTTTATCTCAAAAGTAGAATATGAACAGAGTCAGGTCGATTATCAGGCACAGCTGGAAAATGTACGTGCCCAGCAAGCCAATGTCGATATTGCCGAGAAAGCAGATCGTGACGGAACCATGACCAGTCCGATCAGTGGCGTGATTACCCAGCGTCAGGTGGAACCTGGCCAAACCGTGGCGATTGGACAAACCCTGTTTGAAATTGTCGATCCTAAACAGTTGGAAATTCAGGCACGCGTGCCTAGTGACCTACAATCAAACTTAAGGCTAGGCAGTCAAGTCGAATACAGCATTCAAGGCAATCCCAATCGGCTCACTGCAGTGATGAGCCGGATTTCCCCGATCGCCGATCAGGCCAGTCGCCAGATCGAATTCTTTGCTACGCCGAATGAAACAATTCCCTCTTTAAGTATCGGTTCCTTTGTAGAAGGCAATATTTTGAGTTCACGCCAAATCAGTGGGCAGATTATTCCCCTAGATACGCTGCAGGATATCCAGAACAAACCCTATGTCTGGGTGATTCGCCAGAATAAACTTATCAAGGCCAATGTGCAGATACTGGAACAGCGCTATAACGACAATATTGCAGTGGTCAAAGGATTGGAAAGCACCGATCAGGTCAGCCGAATTAAATTTAGCGAAGCCGATCTACAAAAAACTGTCACACTTCGCTCGAACTAAAGCGCCTCACACAGGATCATTGACATGTGGTTTACCCGAATTAGTGTGAAGTATCCAGTTTTCACCATCATGATGATGTTCTGTCTGATGGTATTGGGACTGGCTTCCTGGCAGCGGATGGGCGTTGAAGAATTTCCCGATGTCGATTTTCCCTTTGTGGTGGTGTATACCAACTACCCGGGTGCTTCTCCAGAAACGGTCGAGTCAGAAATAACCAAGAAACTCGAAGATCAGATCAATACCATTTCTGGTTTAAAACAGGTGATTTCACAGTCCAGTGAAGGCCTGTCGATGATCACGACTGAATTCAACCTAGATGTACCTTCTACCACAGCCGCTCAGGATGTGCGGGATAAAATTGCCTCGGTAACTGCTGAATTTCGTGATGAAATTCAGGATCCGATTGTCGAACGTTATGATCCAACCGCAAATGCGGTCATGTCGATCGTATTTGAATCCAATAACATGGATATCAAAGCACTCAGTTCTTATCTGGATCAGCGGATTGTACCCCAACTGCGCACAGTTGCTGGCGTGGGAACGGTGAATTTACTCGGCGATGCACAGCGCCAGATCCGGATTCAGGTAGAACCGCAAAAACTGCAAGCTTTTGGCCTTGGTGTAGACAGTGTCATCAATACCTTAAAGGCTGAAAATATTGAAGTTCCAGGCGGCACACTCAAATCTGGCAACTCGGAACTGGTGATTGAGATCAATTCTAAAGTGCTGCATCCCTTGGCCTTCGGCGATCTCATCATTGCCAATAAAAATAGCGTACCAATTTTCCTGAGACAAGTCGCAGAGATCCAAGACAGTCAGGCAGAACTAGAATCTGCCGCCTTTTTAAATGGCAAAACCGCAGTTGCGATTGATATCCTGCGTAGCTCGGACTCTAACGTGATTGAGGTCGTCGATAGAACTTACAAAACTTTAGAAAGTATTGAGACCCAGCTTCCTCAGGGGACGACCTTGCAAGTGGTGGTGGATTCTTCCAAAAGTATCCGTGGCACCATTGGCGATGTAGCCCGCACCATTATTGAAGGTGCGGTACTTGCCGTGCTGATTGTTCTGCTATTCCTCGGTTCATTCCGCTCCACTGTGATTACCGGTTTAACTCTGCCGATTGCATTATTAGGTACTTTGACCTTCATCTGGGCCTTTGGCTTCAGTATCAACATGATGACCTTGCTGGCGTTATCCTTGAGTATTGGCCTGTTGATTGATGATGCGATTGTAGTGCGAGAAAATATTGTCCGGCATACCGACATGGGCAAAGATCATGTGACTGCCGCACTGGATGGCACCAAAGAAATTGGTTTAGCTGTTCTGGCCACCACCCTGACCATTGTCGCCGTGTTTCTGCCGGTGGCCTTTATGGGCGGGATTATTGGTCGTTTCTTTTATCAGTTCGGGGTTACAGTTAGTGTGGCTGTGCTGATTTCGATGTTTGTTAGTTTTACTTTAGATCCGATGCTTTCTGCACATTGGGCCGAAAAGAAAAAAGATCCAAATAAAAGACCCGGACGGGTGAAACGTTTCTTTAGCTGGATTTCTGGCAAGCTGGACAATTTAAGCCATGTCTATGAAAAGCTGCTCAAACTGGCGCTGCGCTTCAGATTCATTACCTTAATGATTGCCGTAGCTTCATTATTTGGTGCCTTGGGATTATCGAAACTGATTGGCACCGAATTTGTACCGGTTCCTGACAAAGGCGAAATCCGCATTAAGTTTGAAACACCGGTAGATTCTTCGCTTGAATACTCACAAGCCAAACTGCAACAAGTCGATCAGATTATCCGTCAACACCCTGACGTTAAAGCAACTTATGGCGTAATTAATGGTGTAACTGACCGTGGTAAAAACCACGTCAGCCTGCGAGTGACCGTGACACCACGGATCGAACGCGAAAAAAGCCTGACCGAGCTCAACAATGAGTTTCGACAACGCCTGCAATCGGTTGCCGGGATCAGTATTACCTCGGTTGCATCTGCCGATGAAACCGTTTCGGGTGGTCAAAAGCCAATTATGATCTCGATCAAAGGCCCCGATCTGGATGAACTGCAAAAAATTTCCGATCGTTTTATGACAGAGATTGCCAAGATTGACGGTATTGTCGATTTGGAAACCTCACTGAAAGAACCCAAGCCGACACTCGGCGTGCAGATCAATCGTGTCTTGGCCAGTGATTTAGGATTATCCGTGAATCAGATTGCCAATGTGGTTCGTCCACTGATTGCCGGTGATGATGTCACCACCTGGCAGGATGAAAAAGGCGAAACTTATGATGTGAATTTGCGCCTGACGGAAGACCAGCGCAGCTTGCCACGTGATTTACAGAACATGTATATCACTTCAAATAAAACCGATGCCAATCATCAGCCGATTCTGATTCCACTTTCGAGTGTGGCCAAGTTTGAAGAAAAACTCGGTGCTTCACAAATTAACCGCCGTGATCTGGCACGTGAAGTTCTGATAGAAGCCAATACCGCTGGTCGTCCTACAGGAGATATCGGCACGGATATCAGCCGGCTACAAGCCAATTTTGATATGCCGCCAGGTTATAGCTTTGATACCCAAGGTTCAAATGCCGATATGGCAGAATCCGCAGGCTATGCCCTGACCGCCATCACCCTGTCGATTGTGTTTATCTACATTGTGTTGGGTTCACAGTTTAATAGCTTTATCCATCCTGCGGCGATTATGGCCTCCTTGCCATTATCCTTGATTGGTGTGTTCCTGGCGCTGTTCCTGTTTAATTCCACCATGAACCTGTTTTCGATTATCGGGATTATCATGCTAATGGGACTGGTGACCAAGAATGCGATTCTGCTGATCGACTTTATTAAAAAAGCCATGGATCGCGGTGAAGAGCGTTATGATGCGATTATTGCCGCGGGGAAAACCCGACTGCGTCCCATTTTAATGACCACCAGCGCCATGGTCATGGGTATGGTGCCCTTATCCTTAGGGCTGGGTGAAGGCGGTGAACAAAGTGCGCCGATGGCCCATGCCGTGATTGGCGGGGTGATCACCTCAACCCTGCTCACTTTGGTGGTTGTCCCCGTGATCTTTACCTACCTGGATGACTTTAAGAATTTTATGCTGCGTCAGATGCGTAAAATCATGGCATAATTTAATGCAACACAATGAGGTGACATTCCCAAATGCTCATCTCATTTTTTATTGTATAATCTCTGCTTTAACGCTTAATTTTTTAGGACAGTTTCCATGCGCGCGAGTCGCTTTTTATTTGCAACGTTAAGAGAAACCCCGAACGATGCTGAGGTTATTTCCCATCAGTTGATGCTTCGTGCCGGTATGATTCGTAAGTTGGCTTCAGGTCTGTACACCTGGCTGCCGATGGGCGTTCGCGTATTAAATAAAGTTGAAGCGATCGTTCGCGAAGAAATGGACAAGGTCGGTTCACTTCAGGTCTATATGCCGGTGACTCAACCTGCGTCTTTATGGGAAGAATCAGGTCGTTATGTACAATACGGTCCTGAACTGTTACGTTTCAATGACCGCCACGGTAACCCGTTTGTACTGGGTCCAACCCATGAAGAAGTCATCACTGATTTAGCACGCAATGAACTAAAAAGTTATAAGCAGCTCCCTGCCAACTTCTATCAGGTGCAAACCAAATTCCGTGACGAAATTCGTCCGCGTTTTGGGGTAATGCGTTCACGTGAATTCATCATGAAAGATGCCTACTCTTTCCATGCCAATCAGGAATCATTGCAACAAACCTACGACGACATGTATGCAGCCTACTGCAAAATCTTTACTCGTCTTGGTTTAGATTTCCGTCCAGTTCAAGCAGATACCGGTTCGATTGGTGGTTCAGGTTCACACGAATTCCATGTACTGGCTTCAAGCGGTGAAGATGATATCGCATTTTCGACCGAATCAGACTACGCCGCCAATATTGAAATGGCTGAAGCCGTTCTGGTCGGCGAACGTGCGGCACCAACTCAAGAACTTAAACTGGTTGATACGCCAAATCAAAAAACCATTGCGGATGTATCTGCCTTCTTGGGCACGGATCAAGCTCACTCAGTAAAAGCATTGCTTGTTCAAGGCATTGCAAAAGAGGATGGTGCTGTTCCTGTGGTTGCTTTATTCCTTCGTGGCGATCACGAACTGAATGAAATTAAAGCCGAGAAGCATGCACAAATTGCAGCTCCACTCACTTTTGCAACCGAAGAGCAAATCGCAGCACTTGGCTTGACGGCTGGTTTTGTAGGCCCACAAGGTCTGGTTGAAAAAGGTGTCACCGTCATTGTTGACCGTGCAGCTTCTGTTCTTTCTGACTTTGTGGCCGGTGCTAATGCAGCTGACAAGCATGCAACCGGCGTAAACTGGGAACGTGATGCACAGTTCACTGAAGTTTATGACTTGCGTAATGTAGTTGAAGGTGACCCTTCTCCAGATGGCAAAGGTACACTGCAAATCAAACGTGGTATCGAAGTGGGTCATATCTTCCAGTTGGGTCAGAAATACTCTGAAGCATTGGGCTGTAAAGTCTTGGGTGAAGATGGCAAACCATTCACTGTGACCATGGGTTGCTATGGTATTGGGGTAACACGTGTGGTTGCGTCTGCCATTGAACAAAACTTTGACGAGAAAGGCATTATTTGGCCAACTGCCATTGCCCCGTTTGAAGTGGCCATTGTACCGATGAATGCACATAAATCACCACGCACAGTAGAAGCAGCTGAAGCGCTTTATGCTGAACTCACTGCTGCGGGTTATGACGTAATTCTAGATGATCGTAACGAACGTCCAGGCGTTAAATTTTCTGACCTTGAGTTGACCGGTATTCCACACCGTATTGTGATTGGTGAAAAAGGCTTGGATGCAGGTACTTTTGAATATAAAGGTCGCCGTGATGCTGAATCTGTAAATATTTCCAAAGAAGAGTTGTTGGCTAAAATCGCGAAATAATTTTGCTTTCTTAATAAAAAAATCCCGTCAAGTGCGGGATTTTTTATTCTTTTTAACTTAACAGAATTTATGTCCACCGAAGCAGTTCGGTTGAAAGTTCTGGCCTTTAAGCTCTAAATTTTTCAAAGGAAAATCAAGAAGTGCCGGGTTTTTAATTTCTTTCACATCTAAAGCTCCATCAAATACACAATTCAAAAGACTTCCACATGCTCTGGGTTTTGATGTTAAATCATGATTAATCCCTGCAATGGTTTGTGCTAATACCGCATTAGTAATATCCACACCTTTATTTGGACTAATATCACCAAGATTTACCTCATCCTCGATTGCCATCCACCAACCTTGATTAGCAGCAACGGCAGCACCCGGCCAAAGTATTTTTTGCGATTGTAATGATAAAGATGCTGGGTTATTCAAATACAATGCATGGATTAAGCCAAGATCTTGATCCACTGTAATATCTGTTCTAAGGCCTGTCATATAGCCTGTAATTTGTTTATCCAGTGTAAGCTCAAATAAATCCAGTGGCTTTAAAATGGCCTTTAATGGGCCACTAAAATCAATTCTGTCAACTGTACCAGTCCCCTTTAATTTAACTTCACTCATTCGTGTTCCTGAAACTATAGTGGCTGGAATCACAAATGGCGCATTGGTACTTGTTAAATTAAAAGTATAATCATTCGATTTATAATGAAGTTCCAGATCCTGCCCCAATATTGTTCCCGTAACAGCACCTTCAATATATTTATTGCCAGTTGATGCATAGGTCATTGTTCTTGGATTAGTTACAGCTGTTCCTTTGGCTTCTTTAGTCTTCATATATCCACTAAAACTATTAATACCATTTGGTGTGGCCGTATTTTCTGTACCCATAGTCAGTAGACCTGAAATCTTTTCTGCACTTAAACGGAAACCCAAAACTTCACGTGTAGATGCCTGATTTGGATTTTTTATAGCAAATTGAACAAAAGGATTAGTAATCAAGGCAGAGGTCGCAGCACGATCCATTCCATTTGCAGAATTACCACTTAAGGAAATATGATCAATATCAATATCACAACCAGTTGCACCATTAATTCCTCCACAACCAAGTTGCAGTTTTTTAATATTGGCATTAATTTCCATTTCAGCTTCTAGACCCAATTTATAAAATGAGATATTTCTCTGGTCATATGCCTCTCCCAAATTATCAACTTGGTTAAATCCGGCCTGAACCTCCATTGACAATAAAGCTTGTCCATTAATATTTGAAAGCTCCTGATCTTCTAATGAGGTTAATGCAGATACATGACCACTCAATCCCACCATCGCCGCAACTAGACTCTTTAATATTATTTTTTTCATTTTTCTCATCCTGAATTTAGCGTGGTGTGATTCCCAGCGTGCTACGAATAGTGCCACCAGTCAGTGCAATACTTGCCATGTTTTGCATATTGCCATTGGTCGCCATCGCAAAATTGGTTTTAAATGGTGTCGCGATATTATTTTCATAATTGAGTTTGACCTGATTATCCAACGTTACGGTATCAGCACTGACACGAACTTTCCCATTAACACCCAAATGACCTTCCATCCGGTTAAAGTTGATCGAAGAAACGTTTAATGCTCCTGTTGTTAAATCAATATCTTCATTGGAGATACTAAAGTAGCTACCCAGATTAGCTTTATCTGCACTTTCTTCTGATGTGAGTGGCCTAAATTTAAAGTTTGCATCAAATGACAAAAAGTTGGTATCTGGTGAACTTGCGGTTGGATCTACCCCAGGAATAATCAGAAGCTCACCATTTCCATCGAGCTTAAAGGCAATATTGGTCAGTACATCATCACGTTTAGAAAAATTATCGTGAGGCACATAGCCTCCGCATTTACTGACTGATGCAGTGCTACAGTTATATTTAGATCCTGGTAATTGCCCCATTGCGAGCTCTGCTTTTGCTGCAATCAGTAATTTATCGGCACGAATATAAATCCCTTCATCTTCATAGCCAATAATCCCTTCAGATTTAATTAAAGCATCGATATTTCTAAAGCCTGCATAATAGTTAACAGCTTCACCCTGTACACCGTCCTGACCATCAATCAATATAATTGAAGTTGTACTTGGCAAACCGGTTTTCTTGTCGACCCCGTATCCTTCAGTAGAGGCAATGATGTTATAAGCAATTGCCTGCTTATTATCTGTTCCATAAGTTGTTCCAGACAACGCGACATTGGCATTTAAATTATAAATAGGAATACCAATCCCCCATGAACCGCCATCCCCACCAAGTTCTGTCAAGGAGTTATCTGAAATAAAACGTGCTTTCGCAGCAATTGCCTGAAAGTCCATTCCTCGTACTGCAATAAAAGCAAAATCCTCTCCATCTCCTGCTGTACTCAGTGTCTGTTTCAGTACATCACTACTATGCCCCAAGGTTTTTCGCATATTTTCATTGATGATAAAATCGAGACTTTTAGCCGTAATAGTATTTATATAAATATCACCAAAATCGATATAGGCATTTTTACCATGTAAATTTTCATCAGCATTCCGTGTTGTCAGGGGCCTAATATTGGAGAATTGGACTGCATAGCTTCCATGGCCAGTATGACCAATTTCAAGCACGGTAGGCGCGATGTTGCTTGGGTGACCACTAGCAGCACCAGTAAAGTCGGCAGATAAGCCCAGATGCAACCCCCCTTCACCCACCAGATCGCTATATCCTGCTGCAGTTTTGTCTTGACGCTGTAAAACACCATTTAACTTGTTACTTACATCAAAAGTACCAATCTGGGTTTGATCGGCATTCATGGATAATCTGGCATTGGTCACCGCACCTGAAGCCCCAAGACGCATAATATTTTTACGTTCGTTATTTGGCGTGTTATAACGCAAGTCAATATTAACGCCAGGATTGGTCGGATTAACCCGGCCAATAGCAATATCAGTGGTATCTTCAACACGTTTTAAATCCACGTAATGGTCTTGATTGCCATTTCGGGTAGTGAGTACAACACCTTCATTGGGGTCAATGTACATATAGCCCTGCCCCGCAAAATTAAAGTTAAAGTCATTTAAAATCAGGCTATTTTCACCTAATTTATGACTAATGGTGGCATTTTTAAGTTGAAAGTCAATACTGGCAATTGCCTCTTTATTAAATAAACCTGCAGTAGTTTGTAATAGAACACTAAGCGGCGTAGAGGTACTAATCCCTAATGCACCTAGACTTTGACTAGATTGTACGCCAGCAGTCCGAATACTATTCGCAGACTGGCTACATGGATTGGTCGTACAGGCTGTCTTTACCAGTTTTAAATCTGCAGTGGCTTGAAATGGTGAAACACTTGCAGCAAGCCGAAGTCCTGCCCCTTGTGAAGTAGCACCTACATCTATTTCAAGTTGACTAATAATTGGCTTATTATCTTTTCCAATAATTTCAACATTATGTAGACCTAAACCCATTTTAATACTGGCAGTTGGATTGGGATCATACCAATTGACTTGAGCAATGCTGGCTTTAGAAATTTCATGAGTAATCACCATACCATCTTGTCCAGTGACTTCGCTCAATTCCTGCTCTTCAATGGTTTCAAGTGCATAAGCTTGCTGTATAAGACACATGCATACCGTTAGTAACTTCAACTTTATTGTTGTTTTTTTCATTTTTATATCCTTATGCTGTACTTGACGCTGCGATTAACAACGACTTTGTGCCCCACCTGTACAGTTATAACCAAATATTTTCAAATTACCGGACATATGCAGATTTCCATGAACATTCAATCCCATAAAACCTTTTTCAGCCCCTTTATCAAATGAAGGCACATCTTGTGTCGAGGTAGAAAAACCGCCTTCGGTATTATAGGTGCGTGCTGTATAAGTGTCATAAGTACCTGTATTGGCATAACCTTCTAGTGCACCACCCCCTGTACCCGTTTCAATCGACACTGTACTGAAACCCAAGTTTCTGATTTTCAAAGGTTTGTCATCATAAAAGCTGACTTTCATCGCTGTTTGCGGTTCATTACGATGATTAATGATGGTTGTTCCATCGATAGAAAACTTGTCAATCTGAATCGTGCCCTGAATACCTTTAAATACTAACCATTTTTTATTCCCATTGGCATCGACATGATTATTTGGGGCTATTGCCAAACGGCAAAACTGTTTTGTTGCACCACATGTTGTCGGATCTAAAACATAAAATACTTCTAGTGGATTATCATTTCCATCAAGTCGAGAAATTGTATCTTTGGTTAAATCTGTGGCGTAAATATGATTTAAGGATAAAGTCCAGTTAAGGTCTGCTCCGCCCTGTCCTACTGTCTCAGTTAACTCTTGCTGATTAAGGACTTCCAATCCGGCTTGACTGAGCATAGAGGTACATATCAATGCGCAGAGGGTCAATAATTTGGACATTTTTATACTCCCTTACAGACCAGTTGTTCTAATTTTTAAATGCTGAATCAGTACGCCATCAATGACTGCAGACCCAAAATTCTTAATTATACCATCAGTACTCTTGAATACGACTCCCGTGGAGTTGGGGCCATCTTTGGCGCGCAGCAAATTTGTTCCTGGGATACGCTCTGTAGTCCCTATTGAAATACTACTGTGAGTGGCGTTACGGCCTTGATAAAGCACGGTCGCATCTGAAGCATTATTTTTAATCGGCGTACCACAACTATAGACATTACAGGTTGAACCTTTTAAATCAGATTCTCCTAGTCCACCCCCATAATTCTGATAAATTTGATTATAAATAGCAGGGATATTTGGAATACGTGTCACTTCTAAAATAATATTATTGCCTTCTGAACCGACCACAAAAGGCTGATACATATTACCGAGCACCAGGTTAATATTTGGGCTATATAAATATAAACCCTCAGAATCATGAAATATGGGAGCAGCACTTCCGTTTAAGGCTGGGGTCGGAACATTACCATCAAGTGCATCTGTTTTTGCTGCAGTACTTAGACGAATACCTTTGGTATTAAGATTGGTATCGCTACTGCTTAGAATTTCTGGCCGATCATTGGTATTTAAACGAACGATACTTGCCATTCCTAAAGTTTGATTATAGTCCTTATTATCCGATTCCAAGGTTTGGAATAACCGAACTTGCGAACCATTTAAACTGAGACCATTGGCAACAAATTGCGTTCTTAATCGGTAATTTGTATCAAGCCCTGAAGTGGGCCCACCTGTTATAGGATCGACAACATTAGAGGAATTAAGCTCACGTGCAAAAATATCACTCCAAAACCCCAATTTAATATTATTATCACTTTCATCTGGAGCAATCTTGGCAAGAGGCGCTTCTAGAGCAATATAGCCTACATCTTTAGCAGCGTCCTTAAACTGTTTGACGCTTTCAGTTCCTGCCCGGAATAACCAAGGATTATCTGCAGATCCCCAACTAAAACCCTGATTACTGTATCGCGTGCTCAGCGAGTCATCACTTTTTGATAATGCCAGACCATAAATGAAAACATCTGCCTTGGTACGCAGGCTTCCAATATTGGCATTTTGTGCAGCAGCTTTTGCCATATTTATTGCATTTCGTACAACTTCATCATGCACGGTATTACTGGCTGTTGTTGCCTGTTCTTTCGCATAATCTGCAGCCAACTGATTTAGCATTTCAGTGGTCTTGGCTGCAAGCTGACTATCTACTGTATTTTTAATGACATTTGCACGAACATAGCTTGGAAACTGCTGTTTAAAACTTTGGTAAAAAGGTGAATTTGGAAGATTCGCTGCATAATTATTTCCGTATAACAATTCAATCATTTCCAGAGTATTTTTAAGTGCAGCTGCTTTCGACCGATCAGTTAACCATGGGGTAATTGACTCTTTTGTTGTACCATCATTTACAAAATTCAAGCCAGCTGAACTACCATTATAATAATCAGCATAACGCTGATCATAATACTGTTTCATAATTGGTGAATCGAGATATTGTTGGACTAGACTACCACGATAGCTAGCAGCATATTCAGCTGTAATTTCACTCGCTACGCGGGTGCGATTGTCTGTAATATAAGCATCTCGGCTTGATGCATACGTATCTCCATATACATGGTTATAGATTCTCGCACGTTCAGCTAGATAAGCATTATGGTAAGTATTGCTATAAACTTTATCGTATAAACGCTCCCCTAGCTTTTCATAGTTTTCACCAGTTGGAATAATGCGAATAAAACCCGTATCCGCCTGTCCCGGATTTTCAATACCTCTGGCATAACTGGAACCAGCAGAAATATCTTTAGGGCCTTGAAACACCATTTTAAAATCATCAAGTACGAGCGCAACCCCCTCACCCGTGGTGTCAGAAAGAGAAGAATCTGATAATTCCTGCATCGCATGCGCAGAAGGCAACAGGATTAAACCAATTGTCATTGCTAAATAATTTTTGCGAAATTTAAATAGATCTTTTATCTGAGTCATCTCACTCTTTCCTTTTTATCCGATGCTCCGCATCTTTATGTTTCAGCTTCCCAGCCGCTACATTTTGTTTTTTATGATGCATTGCATCTTTTTTATGGTTATTCGGAATCTATTATGCTGACTTTTAATACAGATGCCAAAGTCAATTGAAGTAAAAACCTGAGTTTCCGATGAATGAAAATCTCAAAAAAATAAACGGGACATATAGTCCCGTTATTCAATATTTTAAACTGCTTAGGTCTTCGGCAAAGTAACGCCAGTTTGGCCTTGATATTTTCCGCCACGATCTTTATATGACGTTTCACACACTTCATCAGACTCAAAAAATAGCATTTGTGCGACACCTTCCCCTGCATAAATACGCGCAGGAAGGTTGGTGGTATTTGAGAACTCTAAAGTTACATGACCTTCCCACTCTGGCTCAAGCGGAGTGACGTTGACAATGATACCGCAACGCGCATAAGTCGACTTGCCCAGGCAAACCGTCAGTACATTACGTGGAATACGGAAATACTCGATGGTACGGGCCAATGCAAATGAGTTCGGTGGAATAATACAAACATCCGATTCAATATCAATAAAGCTGCGTTCATCAAAGTTCTTCGGATCGACAATTGCAGAATGCACATTGGTAAATACTTTAAATTCCCGTGCACAACGCACGTCATAACCATAGCTCGATACGCCATACGAAATCAGCTTTTGACCATTTTCATCCAAACGTACCTGGTTTTCTGCATACGGTTCAATCATGCCGTGTTTTTCGCTCATTTCGCGAATCCAACGATCAGACTTAATTGCCATTGATATAATCCAAAAATCTTAAGAACAAGTTATTGCGACGTACTTTAACTGAAATTGCCCCCAATGAAAATAAGTGAAGCGCTTGCAGCCACAGTGGATAAAAAATTGCTGATAGATATCAGCTTATAAACTTAAAAGTGCAGAATAGCTTAAAGGAATCGAAAAGCTCATTAACACCAGTGATGCGGTTTTTTGCAGGTTTTTTTGATTGAGCCAGCGACTGTTTTTTCTGGCCAGTATTGAGCCGAGGAAAGTCCAGAAGAATGCAATCGGAATCAGCAAAACCAGGAATATTAACATATGAGTCACATAGTGCTGACTGCTTTTCCAGACAATCACCGGAAAGATCGCTGAAGCAAATAAAAGTGCTTTAGGATTTAACAAGGTTGCCAGAAATAGTTCTCGTGCACGAATCGAGACATTTTCAAAATTTTCACTGAGTTCTGCCGTGCGCCATAATTTCACAGCCAGAAAAAGGATATAGCCGGCACTAAACAGCTTGAGAATGGTCGGCAAAAGCGGAAGATGAACGGAAATTTTTCCGATCAGAATGCCCCAAAAGCTAATGGCAATCAGATAGCCAAAGGCTTCAGCAGGAATTAAACGAAATGTTTTTTTAAATCCGACCTGTATGCCTGAAGATGCCAATAAGGTATTGGTTGGGCCTGGTGTTAAAAGAATGGTTGCCACTAAACCAATAAAAAACCATGAAATCATAGTTTGACCTCGCTCTAATCCGCGTAGCATAGAATAGTTCGGTCAATGCTGCAAAAAAATAATTGTAAGAGAACATATAATCAGAATTCACACTGAATTAAATCAATTTAATTCAATCACTTGAAACCATTTTGGGAACCAATACGCAACAGTCATTTCAGTCAATTTTCTTAATTTAAAGCTGTTTATTTCCGTGAATTATTAATAAAAAAGCCCTAACTTGAATTAGGGCTTAAATATGTGAACTCTCTATTTAATGGGTCAATTAGAAAATTCGGCTCTGATCTTTTTCGGCCTTAGGTAGCTGCGCTGCAATTTTTTCTGCAATCAGCATATAGCTTTCGGCTGCATCATCTCCGGCAATGACTGAAGGTGTGCCAGCATCGGCATTTTCACGAATTTCAGCATCTAAAGGTAAGCGACCCAATAATGGAATATGATATTGCTCAGACAGTTTATCTCCACCGCCTGTGCCAAAAATCTGTTCTTCAAAACCACAATTTGAACAGATATGGGTCGACATATTTTCAATCACGCCCATGATCGGAATTTGCACACGGTTAAACAGTTCAATGCCTTTGGTCGCATCGAGTAGGGCCACGTTTTGTGGTGTGGTGACAATCACTGCCCCGGTTACCGGAATGCGCTGTGCCAACGTCAACTGGATATCCCCTGTACCGGGTGGCATATCAATCATCAGAACATCAAGATCTGGCCATAAGGTCTGGTTAAATAATTGCATCAATGCACCGGTGGCTTTCGGTCCACGCCAAGCCACTGGAGTATTGTGATCACCAGTTAAATGGCCAATCGATAACACTGCCATTCCATAGGCTTCGATAGGGACAAACTGTTCCGCTTCGATCATCGGCGTTTTGCCCGCATTACCGAGCATGGTCGGAATACTCGGACCATAAATATCGGCATCCAGCACACCGACCTTTAAGCCTAATTTTTGCAGAGCCAGTGCCAGATTCACTGTAGTCGTCGATTTACCTACACCGCCCTTGCCGGATGACACCAGAATCACATTTTGAATACGTGGATGTTTTGGTACATCACGTTGCTGAGGTGCAGCTTTTTGAATCGGTGGATTATTGGGATCAGCTTCTTCTTGTTTTGCAGGCTGGGCGGAGGCATCCACCACAGGGGGAAGATTGGGTTTTGCTTCTGCTTTAGGCTGACTGGAACAGCTTTCACCTTTGGCATGCTTATGCCCGCAGCCATCCGATTTATGACTTTTAGGCCCAGTTTTTTGCTGAATCACATGCATATTCAGTTCTTGAATACCACATTTTTGCAAAGCTTGCGCCAGTTCATCATGGATTTGTTGCAGATCTTGTTTTTCTTCAGGATAAGTATTTAAGGTGATTTGTAGGATCTCAGCTTGAACATTGACCTGAGTAATACGCTGTTTGAGCGGATCATTTGAATTTGGCAACAGATAGTTTTGCAATACTTTTTGCACAGCTTCTTCGTTCACCTCCTGCGAAGGTGAAAAGACCGATTTGAGCGAAGAAAGCCACGACATAGGTTACTCCAAAACTATAGATAGATATCCGAATGGCATAGTTTAACGGGGTTTTCGCTTAAGGTTAAGCACTCTGCCGAGAAGATCGAGGAGATATCTGCAATTTCCAACCATTTTACTTGGTTTTGTTGGATTGTAGCGGATAGGCATGCTAAAAGTGAATCAATCAAAGTAAAGCCAACTGGATTCTTTTTGATGTGAAAAGAATTTTTATTGATTTTAGGTGTAGCAAGCCACTTTAACCTTCTTTGATTAAAGTGGCTCTACAATAATCACAGTCTATTTATGATTTTTATTATTTTCAGACTTGTGCTGCTGATCCTTGGCATTTTTATCCTGATCTTCTTTAGATTCACTCTTGTCAGACTGACCTGATTTCGATTCTGAATTTTGAGCTTTGGCATCTTTTTGCTGATCAGAATCATTGCCCTGAGATTGATTTTCTTTCATTTTATTCATGCTATCAGCCGCCATCTGTTTCAGCTCACCCAGCTTGGTAGAGGCTTCACTGACTAACTCAGTAATCTTCTGTTTTGTATCTTCAAACTTATGTACAGCCTCATCTTTTAAATTGGCCATGCTTGCCTGTTGATCGGTCTGAGCTTCTTTAGCATTTTGTTTATCTGACTGATTCGATGATTTATCTTCAGTGCTATGATCAGCTTTTGCCTTTTTTGCGTCATCTGAACCTTGATCATCATTTTTCTGACCGTTGGACTTGCCATGTTTTAGCTCATTCAGAAGTTTTTCGCCTTTTTGTAATAGCTCCTCACCAATCGCAATGGCCTTCGCTTTTAAATCATCCATCTTAAAGCTTTCAGTTTTGTTATCTGATTGCTCATTTTTCGAATTATCTTTTTGATCAGATGGCTGCTCTTTAGAGGCTTCATCCTTCGATTCCGAGTCAGCGCCTGTATCTTTAGAGTTTTGTTTGCTATCAGAATTTTCATCAGTCTGGTGTGGCTTTGTATCTTGTGTATCATGCGACTGATTGTGCTTCTGGTCATTCTGGTTTTGCTTTTGCTCTTCTTTGGCTTTCTGATTTAATTGTTTCTCATGTTGTTCTTTGTCTTGATTTTGCTTTGAACTATTGCTCTGGTTCTGCTGAGTCATGAGGTACCCTCCTTAGGCATATCATATAAACAATCAGCCATTTTTTAGCACAAAGCGTGGGGGCAAATCGGGCGCAGTAAGCAAACTGCAACAAAGCCTGTACATGTTGTTGCTATTGTTTGCAGTCTGTAGCATGAGCTGCGCCCAATCAGTATTGCAAAGTCAATAATCCAACTCTTTTGGATTCTGGCGATTCAAGTCCATCGATTACTTGAGGTTTCGACAAAGCCTGGCTTGGTAAGCCTGTCAGCACATTTTCTTTGGCTTCTCATTCAAATGCCGTTATAACATAGTTTCCAAAGCCAAAGAGTCAGTGTTGCCAATTCACATCAGATGTTTATAGGATGCAAATGCATCAGGAGATATTATTTCAAGTCAGACACGCAAGGTGCTCATAAAGCTCACCGCAGAGAACAACCAGATCAACAGAATGAAGCTGCGTGCTTGATTGAAGTTGTCGACATCTGTGCCATGTAGCATGTTATGACGGGTCATGGTCACATTCGAGCTTGAATCCATTTTATAGGCAGCAAGTTCAGCAAAATACGGATTCAGTTCAATCGCAATTTTAGACTTATGCCACAGGCTTTTGATTTCATTGCCTTTTAAACCCGGTACAATTTTATAGACATCGACAAACTTGGTGCCATTTTGCTTTAAGAAGCCTGCTTTGATCAGGATATCTGTCAAAATACCTTCGAGCTGCGCATAAACATTTGGAATACAACCGCTGTAAAAGCCAAGTTTGTACATTTTCAAGCTTTCAAGCAGCACCAAACGGCGCTTGGCTTTGATGTCTTCATCAATCTCTAAGGCATCGAAGGCTTTCAGCATTTCAGTCTGGAAATATTCGCTATTGATCATATCGAGTAGCTTAAATTGCTCAATATCTTCAAGCTGGTGAATGGCCGGCCAAAAATGCATCAAATTTAAAGCATCATTGGCAAACTTCGCGCCAATCGGTTGATCGAGCTGATCTGCCAGTACTTGGAAATAAGCATCTTGCGCGACTAAACCCGATAAGTTTTTGATTAAAAGTGTATGTTCATCTGCCGAGATGTCTTCAAGATAAGCTTCTGCATCTTTTAAAATCTGACTGCCCAACTGTTTTTGACTCGCTGCATTTTGTTTAATACGCGTGACAGGTTGGTCAAAATCAAAATCATCTTCGTCAATCATGGTTTTCTAGCTCAAAGCTTTTAGATCAATGGCCTATTATCGCTGTTATTGGCAACGCAATATAGGGAAATCTACATTTCCAAGACATTCTGTAAATACAAAGACCTTTCGACACGAATTCCCGGTGAAATGGAATTGATTCGCTTAAAGGATTGCTTTGTATTCGGACCTGCATCAGGTAAAATCATCCACCTTGCATAATATACGAATGAGAGAGTCATATCCGTGCGTAATATCTTAGTCACTAACGCCCTTCCATACGCCAATGGCCCGATTCATATGGGTCACCTACTCGGTTATATCCAAGCTGATATTTGGGTACGTGCGATGCGTGCAATGGGTCATGATGTGACTTATGTCTGCGCGGACGATGCTCACGGCACAGCCATCATGTTACGTGCTGAAGCCAACGGGATTTCACCGGAAGCACAAATTGCCAACGTACAAAAAGAACATATCCGTGATTTTGATGGTTTTGCGGTGCACTTCGATCATTATGATTCTACCCATAGCGATACCAACCGCGCACGTGCATCTGAAATCTATCTCAAAAACCGTGATGCCGGCAATATTGCGGTTCGTCCTGTCACCCAGCTTTTCGATCCTGAAAAAGGCATGTTCCTCTCAGACCGTTTCATTAAAGGCACCTGCCCGAAATGTAAAGTAGAAGATCAATATGGCGATTCATGTGAAGTTTGCGGTGCAACTTATAATGCAACCGAATTATTGAACCCACATTCGACTTTAAGCGGTGCAACACCTGTCGAAAAATCATCTGACCATTACTTCTTTAAGTTGCCGAATTTTGGTGAATACCTGCAAAAATGGACACGTGATGAAGGCCGCTTACCGGTCTCGATTGCTAACAAATTAGATGAATGGTTTGAAAATGGCCTGAACGATTGGGATATCTCGCGTGATGCGCCATATTTCGGTTTTGAAATTCCAGACGCCCCCAACAAATACTTTTACGTGTGGGTCGATGCGCCAATTGGCTACATGTCGAGTTTTGAAAACTATATCAAAACCAAACGTCCTGATTTAAGCTTTGATGATTACTGGAAAAAAGATTCTAAAAATGAGGTCTATCACTTCATTGGTAAAGACATTGTGTATTTCCATGCGCTGTTCTGGCCGGCAATGCTTGAAGGTGCAAACTACCGTACGCCATCAGGGTTATTTGTAAACGGTTTCTTGACTGTCAATGGTCAGAAGATGTCGAAATCTCGCGGCACATTTATTAAAGCGGAAACCTATTTAGAGCATTTAAACCCTGAATATTTACGTTACTACTTCGCGTCGAAACTTTCGGATAAAGTTGAAGATTCGGATTTAAACCTTGATGATTTCGTTCAAAAAGTGAATTCAGACTTGGTTGGTAAAGTGGTCAACATTGCCAGCCGTTGTGCGAAGTTCATCAATACTAAATTTGATAACAAGTTAAGTGCAAACTGTGCAGAGCCTGAATTGGTTCAAAGCTTCATTGATGCGGGTGATTCAATCGCAGCACAATATGAGTCACGTGAATTCTCTGCTGCGATTCGTGAAATCATGGCACTTGCAGATAAAGCGAACCAATATATCGATGAGAAAAAGCCTTGGGCGCTGGCGAAGCAGGAAGGTCAGGAACAACAAGTACATGACGTATGTTCTGTCGGTATTAACTTGTTCCGTCAATTGGCTGTTTATTTGGCTCCGGTGTTGCCAACACTGGCGCAACAAGTTCAAGATTTCTTGCAATTAGAATCTTTCGACTTCGCTTCTCGTGAAACGATTCTGGTCGGTCACGAAATTGCATTGTTCCAACCATTGATGCAACGTGTAGATCCAAAAGCGGTTGCCGCAATGGTCGATGCATCTAAAGATTCTTTAGCTGCTCCTGCTGTTGAACCAGCTAAAGCTGAAAAGAAAAAAGAGAAGAAGGTCGAGAAGAAAGCTGAACCTAAAGTCGGTGAAGCTGAAATTATTGGCATCGAAGACTTTATGAAAGTTGACCTACGTGTGGCTGAAGTTCTTGAAGCAGCTATAGTTGAAGGTTCTGACAAACTGCTTCAACTCACTTTAAACGTTGGTGAAGCTGAGCCACGTAATGTGTTCAGTGGTATTCGTGAGTTCTATC
This sequence comes from Acinetobacter sp. F-1, assembly GCF_022869025.1. Classification (NCBI taxonomy): domain Bacteria; kingdom Pseudomonadati; phylum Pseudomonadota; class Gammaproteobacteria; order Moraxellales; family Moraxellaceae; genus Acinetobacter; species Acinetobacter sp. F-1. The sequence goes on from NZ_JAJKFX010000002.1 coordinate 375,042, forward strand.
AACCTGAAGACCTAAAAGGTAAATTGGTGGTGATGGTGGCTAACCTTGCGCCACGTAAGATGCGCTTTGGTATTTCAAATGGTATGGTTTTAGCTGCGAGTAATGGCGATGGTGTTTGGGTGATTTCACCTGAATCTGGTGCTAAACCGGGTGATAAAGTGTCTTAAGATTTCCATTTTAAGCAAAGAAAGCCTCTACTGATGTAGAGGCTTTTTTATTGGACTATATTTCCCTCATCCTTGCCTTCTCCCAGAGGGAGAAGGAGTTTTCATTACTAAATAAATTTCAGGATGTTCCCTCTCCTTTTAGGAGAGGGTCAGGGAGAGGTAAATTTAGACACTATTATCAAGTACTGATATATTGCGTTAAATTTAATTACTTTAAAAAAAATATGAATAACTTTATTAAATACTTATGCCTATACATTCCTTTAATTCTTATAGGAATTAGTATTTTAGGATCAATTTTTATTTTTTCCAACCAAACATTCAATTTTGGAAGCTCTAAGATAATTGATGCTAATT